>CALUQC010000001.1 GCA_944322805.1 uncultured Bacteroidales bacterium
AGGTACTTGAACATTTTTTCCCTGTTGAACACATACATGCCGAAATATTCGGACGGACGTTTTCCCGGGATTTCCACGTGGGACGGCTTCTTCCCGAAAGCCGCTTCTACCATTTTGAATCTCAATGATGACATGACAGAATAATTTTGATGTTCTATTTGTTAAAGTAATTTTTGATTCTTTCCATGGCTTCGATGCAGTCGTAACGCTCACCGAAAGCCGTAAGCCTGAGATAGCCTTCACCGCTCGGCCCGAATCCGGAGCCTGGCGTCCCTACGACGTGCACCTTATTCAGAAGATAGTCGAAGAATTCCCAGGAGGTCATTCCTTTCGGGGTTTTCAGCCAGATGTACGGGGCATTCACTCCGCCATATACGGTAAGCCCGGCTTCCTTCAGCCCGTCTCTCATGATGCGGGCGTTCTCCATGTAGTAGCCTATTATTTTTTTGACCTGCTTTTTCCCTTCCGGTGTATATATGGCTTCCGCCCCTCGCTGGGTGATGTAGCTGGTCCCGTTGAACTTGGTGCATTGCCTCCTGTTCCACAGTTTGTTGAGTCCGACTCTCGAATCATCAAGGAGGGCCCCGCTGACTTCATGGGGAACTACAGTGTATGCGCATCTCACGCCGGTAAATCCCGCAGTCTTGGAAAAGCTCCTGAATTCCACCGCGCATTTTTTCGCGCCCTTGATTTCATATATGGAATGCGGTATGCCGTCTTCCTGTATGAATGCTTCGTATGCCGAGTCGTACAGGATGAGAGTATCGTTTGCCAGAGCATAGTCCACCCATTCTTTCAGCTGCTCCTTAGTCAGGACAGTTCCGGTAGGGTTGTTGGGATAGCACAGGTAGACGATATCCACCCTGTGGTCGGGAATCTGCGGCAGGAAATTGTTTGCGGCAGTGCAGGGCATGTATGTGATGTTGCTCCAGTGTCCGTCTTTGCTGATGTCCCCGGCGCGGCCGTCGATGACATTACTGTCGACATATACCGGGTATATGGGATCCGTGACACCGACACTGTTGTCCGTGCTCAGGATGTCGCAGAAATTTCCGGTATCGCTTTTCGCCCCGTCGCTGATGAATATCTCCGATTTGTCGAGATATATTCCTCTGGGCTGGTAATCGTGGCGTATGATGGCGCTTATAAGGAAATCATATCCCTGTTCCGGACCGTAGCCCCTGAATGTGGCGGCATTGGACATTTCCTCCACTGCCTTGTGCATGGCCTTTATGCATGCTTCCGGGAGTGGCCTGGTGACATCCCCTATGCCTAACCTGATCAGCCTGACTTCTGGATTGGCCTTCTTGAATGACTGAATTTTTTTCGCTATATCCGAAAACAGGTAACTCCCGGGTAATTTCAGAAAATTTTCATTTACAAGTGCCATAATCCTAAAAGTTTTAGTCTGTTATATTTCGTATTCGATTTCTCCTTCGAAGACCTTGACGGCAGGACCGGTCATCAGGACGTGCCTGTCGGGGGTGATTTCTATGGTGAGGCTGCCGCCGTCCATTTCTATGACGGATTTCGAGCCGGAGAATTTCCCGTTTTCCGCATCGGCCATTCCGCCTTTCCTGAAAGCCGCAGCCACTGCCGTGGCGCAGGCTCCGGTACCGCAGGCTTTCGTGATTCCCGAGCCTCTTTCCCAGACTTTCATCCTGATGGTGCCGTCACCTGACTCCTGTGCGAACTCGACATTTGTCCTGTCAGGGAACAGCGGATTGTTTTCTATGGCCGGGCCTTCTTCTTCGAGCATGATACCCTCGAGGTCGTCGGTGAAAATCACGAAATGCGGATTTCCCATCGAAACCGAAATACCCTCATGCGGAAAGCGTCCGCCGGTGCTGAGTTCCGTGATGCCGGAAGGCTTGCCCATATCCACCCGCACATAGTCTATGGTCCCTTTCGGAGACTGTATCAGATTCAGGATTTTTACTCCCGACAACGTTTCAAGCCGGATGGTCTTCTTGTCCGTAAGCCCTGTCTCGTAAAGATACTTGCCGACACATCGGCTGGCGTTTCCGCACATCATGGCTTCGGAGCCGTCTGCATTGAAGATTCTCATGCTGAAATCCGCGATATCCGAGCCGCCTATCAGGACGAGTCCGTCGCTTCCGATGCCGGTATGCGGCCGGCTCCATTTGCGGGAAGCTGCCGCCGGATCCGGAACGGGATACTGCATCGTATTTACATAGATGTAGTCGTTCCCTGCCCCTTGCATTTTCGTGAATTTCATCTTGTATCCTTGTTATCTGATGTCAGATGCAAAATTACTCTGAACTGCAGACGATATGTACTGTTTCCGGATGTTTTTACATGAAAAAAAATATTAACTGAAAAATATTTAGGAAACAATGCCTGATACCTGAAAAATCATAATCGGAAACGCCGTTTTTGCGAAAAATCTTTAATACGCATGATCGTGCACACCGGAAACTGCCCGCCCGCTCGGATCATTCATGCCTTTGAAAGATGCGTCCCATGCCATGGCTTCCGCCGTGGAGCAGGCCACACTCGGAATGCTCGGGACACTTCTCGCAGCGCTTTCGCTCGGGAAATGCTCTTCGAAGATGCTTCTGTAAAAATATTCTTCCTTGTTCCGCGGCGGATTGACTGGAAATCTTTCGGCTGCATGCTCCATCTGCCGGTCCGATACCGCTTCCGATGTGATTTTCTTCAGAGTGTCTATCCATCCATACCCTACACCGTCGCTGAACTGCTCCTTTTGTCTCCATACGATGCTTTCCGGCAGCATGTCTGAAAATGCTTCCCTCAATATCTTTTTTTCAACGGTCTTTCCCGGACACATCTTCGCTGACGGATTTATCCGCATCGCAACATCCAGGAATTCCTTGTCCAGGAACGGTACGCGCCCTTCCACGCCCCATGCGGAAAGGGACTTGTTGGCCCGGAGACAGTCGTACAGGTACAGTTTTGAGAGTTTGCGGACGGTTTCTTCGTGGAAAGCCCTCGCATCAGGAGCCTTGTGGAAATACAGGTATCCTCCGAAGATTTCGTCTGCCCCTTCTCCGCTGAGCACCATCTTGATGCCCATGGATTTGATGACCCTGGCCAAAAGATACATCGGTGTGGAGGCCCGCACAGTGGTCACGTCGTAGGTTTCGATGAAATATATGACGTCCCGCAATGCATCCAGGCCTTCCTGTATGGTATAGTTTATTTCATGGTGCACGGTCCCGATATGGTCCGCCACCGTTTTGGCCTTTGCCAGGTCCGGAGCACCTTTGAGTCCAATGGCAAAACTGTGCAGCTGCGGCCACCAGGCTTCGTTCCTGTCTCCGGATTCGATGCGTCTGGAGGCGAATTTTTTCGCTGTCGCGGAAATGATGGAACTGTCTAATCCGCCGGAAAGCAGGACTCCGTATGGGACATCGCTCATCAGCTGGCGTTTCACGGCTGCTTCCAATGCTTCGCGAAGCGCGGCAGGGTCGGCCGGATTGTCTTTCACGTTGTCATAGTCTTCCCAATCCCGGCTGTACCAACGTTTCATCACCCCTTCGCTGCCCATGTAGTAATGTCCTGGAGGAAACGGCTCGTAGCTGTCGCAGATGCCTTCGAGGGCTTTAAGTTCGCTGGCGCAATATATGCGTCCGCAACTGTCCCTGCCTATGTACAGGGGAATTACGCCTATAGGGTCCCTCGCAATGAGGAAATCGTCCTTTTCGCTGTCGTACAGTGCAAATGCGAATATCCCGTTAATGTCTTCGAGGAAACCGGCGCCTTTTTCTCTGTACAATGCGAGTATGACCTCGCAGTCGCTTCCGGTCGCAAAACTGTATCTGCCCTTGAAGCGGTCCCGGATTTCCATATGGTTGTATATTTCCCCGTTTACGGCCAATACATGGTTCCCGTCAGGGGAAAAGAGCGGCTGACTGCCGCTTGCCGGGTCCACTATTGACAGTCGCTCATGGGCGAGCACTGCCGATTTTCCGACATGGATTCCGCTCCAGTCCGGTCCGCGATGCCTGATTTTTCTGGCCATGGACAATGCCGTGTCCCTGAAAGCCCCGGCATCCGTCCTGATGTTGAATATGGCTGCTATTCCACACATGATTTAGAATTTAACGTCAGTTCGACGAATTTATGTTGTTCAGGACCAGGGAATTCGTCGAACAGTCGTTAAGGATTTCTTCGAAATCCAAATTTCTCAAACCCCAGTCGCTGTGGCGACAGCCCCTTTTCAAG
>CALUQC010000002.1 GCA_944322805.1 uncultured Bacteroidales bacterium
AATCCCTTGTTCCTTTGGGAATCGACGGTTTCTGTGCCATAATAGAATCGTATTAATCGCGGGTGCAAACATACATAAAATTTTGGAATCCTTTCAAGTTTCAGGATAACATAATTTCATACGGCCCGCGACGGAAAACAATGGAGGGACGGGACCGATGCCCCACCCCTCCATGCGAATTTATCAGAAGTTTGCAGATCGTCTATGAAAACAAGACAAATGATGAGAGAACGAAAGCTACTAACAGGAAAGCTCCGACTCTTTTCAGTATTTCCAATGCCAATTCTCTCATACGTTTACCGATTTATTAATCAAACACGCCTTAAAGATGCCGTCCGCCGGTAAAACGTTGCATGGAAATACGGGTTTATCTGCAATTTTTCATCCCGGATATTGTTACTTGTGCAGATTTTTCACGTACCTGTCTATGGCTGCTGCGGCCTTGCGCCCTGCGCCCATGGCCAGAATCACTGTCGCGGCTCCCGTCACTGCATCTCCGCCGGCAAACACGCCCGGGCGGGAAGTCACGCCGTCGTCGTCAGCCGTGATGCAGCCGCGCCTGCTGGTCTCGAGTCCTTCCGTCGTCCTGGCGATAAGCGGATTCGGGGAAGTACCCAAAGCCATAATCACGGAATCGGCATCTATCTCGAACTCGGATCCCGGTACAGACACCGGAGAGCGCCTGCCGCTTTCATCCGGCTCACCGAGTTCCATCCTGATGCACCTGATTTTCTTCACCCATCCTTTCTCGTCCCCGATGATTTCCACAGGATTCGAAAGCATCATGAAACGCACTCCCTCCTCTTTCGCGTGATGCACCTCCTCGCGCCGTGCAGGGAGTTCCTTTTCCGTCCTCCTGTACACGATGGAGACATCTCCTCCGAGCCTCAATGCCGTGCGGGCGGCGTCCATAGCCACATTGCCTCCGCCGACCACCACCACTTTCCTGGCATGCATCACCGGGGTCAGGTAGTCATCCCGGTAAGCATCCATCAGATTGTTCCTCGTCAGGAACTCGTTTGCGGAAAAGACCCCGTTCAGGTTTTCTCCAGGGATATTCATGAATCTCGGCAAGCCCGCTCCCGAGCCGATGAAAACGGCCGAAAATCCTTCCTTGTCGAAAAGGGAGTCCACAGTGACAGTCCTTCCTACTACGACATTGGTCTCTATCTTCACACCCATGGCCTTCACATCCGCGATTTCAGCCGCCACGACCCTTTCTTTCGGAAGCCTGAATTCGGGAATTCCGTATTCGAGCACTCCGCCAGGTTTATGCAGGGCTTCGAATATGGTCACGTCATAGCCCCACTTTGCCAGGTCGTAAGCACAGGCCAGCCCGGCAGGTCCGCTGCCCACAACCGCCACCTTGTAACCGTTCGGAGCAGCCTTCACCACTTTTTTGGCACCGTTTTCCCTGCTCCAGTCCGCTACGAACCGCTCTAACTTCCCGATGGCGACCGGCTCACCCTTTACTCCGAGTATGCAGCTGCCCTCGCACTGGGTCTCCTGGGGACATACACGTCCGCAAACTGCCGGCAGAGAAGAATCCTCCGCTATGACTTCCGCGGCTTTCACGAAATCGCCGGCCGCCACGGCCGCAATGAAATCCGGAATTTTCACGGAAACAGGACAGGCGGACACGCACCTCGGATTCCTGCAATGCAGGCACCGGGTCGCTTCCAGCACGGCCTCGTCCCCGTTGTATCCGTAACAAACTTCCTCGAAATTGGTTGCCCTGACTGCCGGGTCCTGTTCACGTACAGGCACCCTCGGTATCTTGTTTGCCATAATATTTCTGTATTTTTCCCGCCGGATACCGGCACATTATGACGGTCCGGCAAATTATTCCTACCGTATCCTGCACTTGTGATCCGCCTCTATCTCCTCGCTCTTGTACATCCCCTGCCGGCGCATCGCTTCATCGAAATCCACGTCATAGCCGTCAAACTCGGGCCCTTCCACACAGGCAAAGCGTGTCTTGCCGGCCACGGTCACCCTGCATGCACCGCACATGCCCGTCCCGTCTACCATCAGGGTATTCAGGCTGACAGTTATCGGCAGCCCTAACTTTTTCGCCGTCAACGTGGCGAATTTCATCATTATCATGGGACCGATGGCCACCGCCCGGGTGTATTTGTATCCGTCTTCCATGACCAACTTCTCGAGCAGGCCCGTGACCATTCCCTTGAATCCTTCGCTGCCGTCGTCCGTACAGATGAAAAGATGGTCGCAGACTTTCGACATTTCCTCCTTGTATATGAGCAGGTCCGCCGTCTTGGCCCCTATTATCACATCCACGTAAACTCCCTTGGATTTCAGATATTTGACCTGGGGATAGACCGGTGCGGTGCCTACGCCTCCCGCAATGAAAATATAGCGGTTGCCGGAGAGCTCCTCCTCCGTCTTTTCCACGAAATCCGAAGGCAGTCCGAGAGGTCCGGCCACATCTTCCAGATATTCTCCGGCTTCCAGTGCGCATATTTCCCGCGTGGAAGCTCCGATTTTCTGTGTCACGATGGTAACAGTTCCTTCATCAGCATCGAAATCACTTATAGTCAGCGGTATCCGCTCACCATGTTCATTTGCCCTGACTATCAGGAACTGCCCCGGCTGCGCTGATGAAGCGACCCTCGGGGCAAGGACTTTCATCCTGCATATCGCCGGAGAAAGCATTTCTTTAGTCAATATCCTGTACATAATTTCGAAATAGTCCGAATCTTACAAAGTTAAAAAAATTTTGTATTTTTGAATAATTTTGAAAATTATACGGTTTATGAAACAATTCCTCAAAATCACGTTGGCCGTAGTAGTCGGCTGTCTTCTCACCGGTGCGATAATGACATTCATATTCTTCGGAATAGCGGGCTCCATCGCATCTCTCGGCAAGACCCAGCCGGTAATGCCTCACTCGGCAGTCCTGCGCATCGACCTCTCCACTGTACAGTTGGGCGAGCAGACCGAGGAAACAGACATAATCACGGCAATTTCCGGGAATTACACCAATACGATAGGCATTCTTGATGCCGTGCGTGCCGTCGAAGCCGCCGCAGCGGACCCGGCCATAAGATACATTTACCTCAAACCGGACATGGTTTACGGCGGCATGGCCGAAATCGAAGAGCTGCGCCGTGCACTGGGCGATTTCAGGATGAGCGGGAAAGCCGTCATATCATATATCGAAAATCCCACCAATGCCGGCTACTATCTGGCTTCAGTATCGGATAAAATCTATATGACCCCCCATTCCGGAGGCCTCAACACCCTGACAGGAATTTCGAGCCAGATGTTTTTCCTTAAAGACATACTTGACAAGTTAGGCATCAATGTCCAGCTCATCCGTCACGGGAAATACAAGTCTGCCGGAGAAATGTTCGTCAGGAACAGCTCCTCGAAGGACAATCTCGTCCAGAATCAGGAACTTGTGGCTTCACTGTGGGACTCCTGGTCGGGAGCCATCGCAAAGAGCAGGGACATTCCGCAGGAAAGGTTCAACGCGGCCATTGACAATCTTGAACTCAACCTGCCGGAAGACTTCCTGGAAGCAGGACTTGTAGACGAACTCCTCACACTGGACCAGCTCGAGAAAAAACTGGAAAGCTATTTCAGCGCCTCGGAAGGAGAAAAGCCGGCCATGATTTCACTGTCCGACTACGCGATGCTCAAAGTCGTGCCGAACTACCGTACAGACAAGCAAATAGCAGTCATTTTCGCCAACGGGAACATTGTAGACGGCACCGATGACCGCCAGGTGGCAGGCGACCGTTTCGCAAGAATCATATCCGATGTCAGGAAAAATGATGATGTCAAAGCCGTCGTTTTCCGTGTCAATTCTCCGGGAGGAAGTGTCCTGGCTTCCGAAAAAATCAAGGACGAAATAGAGCTCCTTTCCAAGGAAAAGCCGGTGATAGCATCGTTCGGAGACTATGCGACGTCCGGAGGCTACTGGATTTCGGCAGGATGCGACTATATTTTCACCAACAGCAGCACGCTCACCGGCTCCATAGGGGTATTCAGCATGATTCCGGATTTCAGCAGGACGCTCGACAACGTTATTCACGTCAATGCCACTTCCGTAAATTCGAACAGGCACAGCGACCTGTATTCATGTCTCCGGCCTCTTTCCGAACAGGAAACCGCCTACATGCAGGCTGCTGTGGAAGACATCTACGACACGTTTACCGGGATAGTGGCCGAAGGACGAGGAATAGAGAAAGAATATGTAGATTCCATAGCGCAGGGCCGGGTATGGTCCGGCAATGACGCCGTGCGGCTCAAACTCGCCGACAGGAACGGGACGCTCATGGATGCCGTGCGCTACGCGGCAATGTCATGCAGCACGGAGGCTTCCGCTCCGGATCTGTCGCAATGGAACATCGTGGAATATCCGAAGCCTCTCACCACTGTGGAAATGCTTTTGAATACGATAGGAGGCAGCAGCGCCTCGGTCTCGGTATTCAAGGATACGCCGCTTGAAAATGTCGAAGCCGCCTTCAAGGACTGGGATTACGGACAGGGCGGCAGAGTCTACGCCAGGCTGCCGTATGAATTTGTCATAAGGTAGGCTGTGCAGGGAGCACCTCGATGACGATGACCGAGGCGGTACGGGACGTAACCTTATAACGGTCGTCGATACGTTCCCCGAGCACTGCGGCTATATGATGCTCATCCCTTGCAGGATCCGAAGTGTCCACTATCATCAGGGCCCCGGCTTTTCTGAATACGTCATATTTAAGGTCGGTGAAGAAATCGCTGACCTTTTTTCTGCCGCGCATCCCGAAAGGGACAAACCAGTCGCCGCTGCGCCATACACGGCAGACGAACGGGAAGCCAAGCACGGCAGCATCGAAAAGAAGCGTTCCGGAAGGCTGTTTAAGGCTTCCGAATGCGGATACCGGTTTCAGAGTTACGGAAAAGGAAGCCCCGTTGCAATGATAGACCCCCTCGCCCCTTACCACAGTGAAAATATCATTTCCCGTCCCGGTGTCGGGACCGGCCGTATTGCCCGGAACGGGCACTCCGTCCTTTCTTCCTGACAATCCCCGTTTGCGGACTATCAGGCTGTCATTAGTCGCGAGCAGAATGAAGTCCGGAGATTCGAAACGTTTTCCGGACACGGTCCGTTCGCTTTTCAACAGTCCGGACAAGGCATTCACTGCACCCCTGTTGAAACCGAAGCCGTCCATAAAGCGGTAAAGCACATATTCCCAGTGTTCCGAAGCCATCAGCCTGCCCAAAGACAAGACAGTATCGTTTTCCCTGACTTCCACCGCAGGACCTATGACGGCCCTGTAACATGAATCGGCCACGGCCTCCGCCTGTGCGAAATACCGCATCTCGTCCGAAACCGTCTTCACGAATGACGGATTCATCTGCTCCAGGACTGGAAAAACCAAATGCCGTATCTTGTTCCGTCTGTAATCCGTCCCGGCATTTGTCCTGTCCTCCCGGTACGATATGGAATGAGAACGCACGTATCCCTCTATCTGCTTCCTCGTAAATGACAAAAGCGGCCTGAGCAGCCTCACCTTCCGGCCTCCGTCATCGGAATAAGGAGCCGCAGTATCTGCAGACATTCCGGAAAGCCCCTTGATTCCGGTCCCGCGAACGATGTTGAGAAACAGGGTTTCGGCATTGTCATTGGCATTGTGCGCCACACACAGGGCCGTATAGCCGCAAGTCCTGCAAAGCTCCACGAACCAGCGGTACCGGAGTTCCCTGGCAGCCATCTCTATGCTGACATCGTGTTCCGCCGCAAAGGTTTCCGTATCGAAATCAGCCTTGCGGTATTCCGCTCCGGCACTCTCAGCCCACGTCCTGACCAAAGCCTCGTCCGCATCACTGTCCCCGCCGCGAAGATGGAAATTGCAATGGGCCACGGCAAACGGCAGCCCCGTCCGCCGGAAAAGGTCCGCCATGCACATCGAATCAATTCCTCCGCTTACAGCCAGCAGCACTGTCCCGGATTCCCGCCACAGTCCCATCCTGCCCAGTATGTTGGAAAATTCATGATACATTGCACTGCGGACACCACTGAAACTATCTCGAGAAAGTATAGACGAAACCGAACGAAAGCGACTCCTTGAACTGAATCCGCTGCTTTCCCTGAAGTCCGGCAGCCTTTTCCTCCGGTGTCACTATCATGACGTCATCGTCATAAATCATGTTCGTAATCAATGTTAAAGAGAAAAACTTGGTCAGTTTCCAGTCTATCCTTGTATCCCAGTTCACCCGGAGATTCTGAGGCTTGTCCAGATAGTCCGAGAAAAGCACCACCTGGGATGAAAACGCGAAATTATCGTTTACGTTGACCTTGAAATCCACTTTCAGCTGGGCACCGAACTCGAATTTTGCGGATTTGTAGACATTTCCGTCCGTAGTGCCGTCCTCGAGTTTGGGAAGGTCCGTCACATCCTCGTACCTTTTCTTCAAAGGCTGGCTGTATGATGCCCTGAGTTCAGGATTATCCACGATTACGAAACCGCCTGTCAGAGGTGCAAAATTGACAGTCAGCCATTTGAGCGGCTTGTAGTCGAGACCGAGGGCGAGATTCGTATAAGCCGGAGACAGCAGCCCCGATTTCAGGACTCTCGCGGCTTTCCAGTCCGCGGCATCATATTCGGCGCCGTCCGGAAGAGCTGACCCGTCGGCCTTTTCGGTAGGAGTCGGGAACTCGTACGTATTGGAAAACTGGGACCTGAAATTGAAATTCACGGAATAATAAAGTTCGTCCTTGGCCTGAAACCCCCATTTGCTTTCAAGGTATATCCTGTCATCGCTCTTCTGGAGAATAGGCTTGTCAGCAGAATACAGGAAACCGTAGTCAAGCTGGAGCCTGTTGTTCCAGAACATCTTGTCCTTGCTGTAATTAGCATTAGCATCGATAAACGTTTTCAGGGACAAGGTGTTATATCCGCCGGCAGCCCAATTCGTAAGAGACGTCTGCCCGAAATCGAGCTTTGTCTGCAGGGAATTGGCCCAATATTTCGGCTTGGGCACATTTTCCTCCTCCACCCGCGGAGCCTCCTCCACGGCCTTGGCCGCCTCTTCGAGAATTTTCACGGGATCCGATTCCTTCTGGGCGTATGCATTGCCGGAAAAGGCGGCCGCGGCAACAACCATAAAAGCAAAAAACCGTTTTCTCATCGTATAAGATCCGTTAGAATATTTCACATATCAGTAAGAACGGGCGAAAAGGACTCTCCTGTGGGACGGCTTGCCGGAATAAATGCACTTGCCTTCTTCCTCGCATACTGCCGTATCTATCGGAATGCACCTGATAGTGGCCTTTGTCTCTTCCTTTATCTTCTCTTCGGTCTCGGCGGTGCCGTCCCAGTGGCACAGCAGGAAACCTCCCTTTTCTATCTTCTCGGTGAAATCGTCCCAGGTATCGACCTTGATGATGTTGTCGTCCCTGAATTTCAGGGCTTTCGCATAGATATTGTCCTGAATATCCGACAAAAGTTCCTCAATACGCTTGCCGAGCCCCTCCTGGGAAACGGATGATTTCTCCAAAGTATCCCTGCGGGCAAGCTCGACAGTCCCGTTCTGCAGGTCGCGCGGACCGATGGCTATCCTTACAGGTACTCCCTTCAGTTCCCATTCGGCAAACTTGAAACCGGGCCTCAACGTATCCCTGTCATCTATCTTTACCGTATGCCCGTGCGCTTCGAGTTCCTTTTTCAGCTGGTCCATCCTGTCCAGAATGGCAGTCCTCTCCTCGTCGCTTTTGTAAATAGGCACCATCACGACCTGTATCGGAGCGAGCTTCGGAGGAAGCACCAGTCCGTTGTCATCCCCGTGAGCCATGATAAGCGCACCCATAAGGCGGGTCGAAACTCCCCATGACGTAGCCCATACATACTCCTGCTGACCTTCCTTGTTAGTGTACTGCACATCGAAAGCCTTTGCGAAATTCTGTCCGAGGAAATGCGAAGTACCTGCCTGCAAAGCCTTCCCGTCCTGCATCAGAGCCTCTATGCACATGGTATCGACAGCCCCGGCGAAACGCTCGTTCGGACTCTTGTGGCCCACCACTACCGGCATCGCCATGGTGTTTCTGGCGAAATCGGCATAGACATTCACCATCCTCAGCGTCTCCTCCTCGGCTTCCTGCCGCGTGGCATGTGCGGTATGGCCCTCCTGCCACAGGAACTCAGCCGTCCTGAGGAACAGGCGGGTACGCATCTCCCATCTCACGACATTGGCCCACTGGTTGCACAGGATAGGCAGATCCCTCCAGGAAGTAATCCAGTTCTTGTACGTATTCCAGATAATGGTCTCGGAAGTAGGCCTGACCACAAGTTCCTCCTCCAGCCTGGCCGACGGATCCACCACCACTCCGGGACCGTCAGGATTCGTCATCAGCCTGTGATGCGTCACCACGGCGCATTCCTTTGCAAATCCCTCCACATGTTCTGCTTCCCTGCTCAGAAACGACTTTGGAATAAAAAGAGGGAAATACGCATTCTGGTGTCCCGTCTCCTTGAACATTCTGTCGAGCGTCTCATGCATTTTCTCCCAGATGGCATATCCGTAAGGTTTGATGACCATACATCCTCTGACCGCCGATGCCTCGGCAAGATCAGCCTTGACTACCAAATCATTATACCACTGGGAATAGTTCTCCGACCTTTTAGTTACCTCTTTTGCCATTATTCACGAATTTCTTTATCTTTGTTGACAATAAACATGTTTTTTGCATCTTGCAAGAAAGATTTGGTCTTACAATTGCAATGATCTTCCGGGGTCCTGGCCTTTCATCGGACAGGCCTTCAATCGAAACCGCGAAGGTACTAAATATTTTTAATTAAAAGGAGATTCCACTATGAAACTGAGTCTTTATTTACTGATTCCGGCAGTACTCGCAGCCACGGCATGCGGCAGTACGGCATCCTTATCGTCAGGACAAAGGTTCAATGATGGCATCTATTATGCACGGCAGCAGACTTCATCCGCAGCCGCCGCAACGGAAAAGGCAGCCGACAAGGAGACAGACGACCTGGTGGCGCGCACGAAAAGTTCGGAAATATATCTGTGCGGAGACGAAAAGGCGGATACGGTCGTAATTCCGGAAAACAAGTCCGCCGTAATAAACTTCAACAATGCCAGCATCAGTTCCATAACGATTACAGACGACCCGTTCGAAAACACATGGTATTCCAACTATTACGTATGGCCGGCTACTGCTGCGGCCATGACTTTCTGGTGGAGTTCGTGGTGGGATCCGTGGTATTACGGACGCTACGGACTCGGCTGGTATTATGACCCGTGGTACTGGAATCCATGGCGCTGGGATGCATGGTACTGGAATTCATGGTATTGGGACCCGTGGTACTACGGGCCTTACTGGGGCTATCACCATCACTACTGGCATCCGCATCATCACTACTGGCATCCGCATCATCACTGGCATGGCCCGGCATACGGAGGCAGGGATGTATATTACGGCTCGCGCAATTCCACCGGTTCCTACGGGCCTCGCACCGGAGGAATATCCAGAAGCGGCACTTCCGGAATATCGAGAAGCACGGCAGGCGTATCACGCAGCAGCATTTCGGGCGGAACGTCGAGGAGTTCTGGCCGCACGGCGATATCAAGAAGCACCACAGGTGTTTCCAGAAGCACGGCAGGTGTCTCGAGGAGTACTACAGGTGTTTCCAGGAACACGACAGGGCTGAAAGCCGTCAGCAGAAGCGTATCGCATGGAAGCGTATCGCGCACGTCCGGCGTTACGTCCAGGACGTCGGCAAGTTCCATATCACGCTCGAGCGGGAACAGCACATCGCGTTCAGTCGGTACATCCTCTTCGAGAATCCGCTATACAGGCTCCGTACCGAGGACGTCCGGCAGCAGCGCCGCATCGGTATCGAACTACCGCAGGCCTGTTTCGAGCTACGGCAGGACATCAGGAAGCGGAGCATCACGCTCTGCAGGCTACGGCACAGGCTCGACGACATCCAGAAGTTCTTCCTATGACAGGAGCAGTCAGTACAACGGCAGCCGCAGCAGCTCGTACAATCGCAGCACTTCGTACGGGAACACGAGAAGCAGTTCCTACAGCAGGCCGTCATCAAGTTTCAGCCGGTCATCAGGCTACTCCGGAGGAAGCGTATCCCGAAGCAGCGGCGGGTCAGTATCACGAAGCCGCAGCAGATAGCCGGAACGCAAAAACGACAAATACATTAAAAACAACAATTCCAATATGAAAAAGACAGCATTGATACTTTTACTGACAGTTGTGACGCTAAGCGGGAAGGCACAGACCATACAGGATGCCTTGAGATTCAGTGAAAGCAACTATGAGGGGACGGCCAGGACACTGGCCATGGGCAATGCGTTCACCGCGCTCGGAGGCGATTTGGGCGCTGTCTCTATCAACCCGGCAGGCTCCGCTGTGGCTGGATACGGACAAATTGTCATCACGCCGGGCCTGAACATCTCCACGAACACGGCGGGAGGCACGACTTTGGCCGGAGAGTCTTCGCCTTACTGTTTCGAGAACAAATACACCAATTCCCGGACAAGATTCAGCATTCCGAGCTACGGAGTAACCATGAACTTCGACCTGCACAGGAACAGGGGGCTGAAAAACATCACGATAGGTTTCATTGCCAACACGACAAACAGATTCCAGGGGAATCCTATGACATCCGGACAAAGCAATACGACCTCGCTCATGGGAGCCCTCGCTTCAGGAGCGAACGGATTCCACAAGGATGATCTGGCGAGTTCAAATGCATACGACAACATGTTCTGGAGCTATGTCACCGCCTACCAGTCCGGGATGATAGCCGACATCACCGACTATCCCACAAATTTCACAGGGGCTTCCGAGACCTTTGAAATCAGCGACGACCCTGACAACCCGGACAAAGTGTTCATCGACAAATACATAGCCGGACCTCTGAGCCAGCGGTACCAGAGACAGGACAACGGCTACAAGTACGACTACACGTTCAACATCGGCTTCAACATTTCTGACTTCGTATATTTCGGGGCCAATCTCGGCATTACGTCACTGAACTACGACTCGGCATGGCGTTTCACGGAAGCGGCCGTGGATCCGATGGATTTCAAAACAAAATTCACCCTGACCGACGATCAGGGACAGGTCACCGGGGAAGTTGAAACGTATTTCAACAACATGCAGTACGACTACCATTACTCGGCTTCCGGAGCCGGAGTCTACGGCAAATTCGGCATCATCGTCACCCCGTTCAAGGGTCTGAGGCTCGGTGCGGCCATACAGACGCCTACGAGCACTAATATCAGGGAGACCTGGGGCGAAAGCGGCAGCACCACATACGAAGACTCCCGCTTCAGCGCAAGTGCCGAATCTCCTGTCGGGGAATACGAATACAGGCTCGTATCTCCTTATCGGGCCAATTTCGGGGTTGCCTATACGTTCGGCACGCTGGGACTGTTCAGCGTAGACTATGAATTCTGCGACTACAGCACCATGAAGTTCAGGGAAACGGGAATGGAGTCCGGAGAATTCGACTACCAGAACGCGGACATCAAGGATTTCATGGGGACATCGCACATGATAAGGGCAGGTCTGGAAATCAAGCCCGTGCCACAGTTTGCCATCCGTGCAGGGTATAACCTGACGACTTCCCCTGAAAAGACACTTGACGAATTCGGAAACATGGTATATATCGGCAAACTGCAGAAAGGCACCCTCACCCACAAGGGATCGTTCGGAATCGGATACAGCACGAAAGGCTCGTTCTTCATAGATGCGGCATGCAGCTTCACAAAATACCGCGACGAGTACATATATCCTTATTCGATAGCATACGACGGGAATGCGGACTGCCTCGTTACGCAGTACGGGGATTACATTTTCACCGACACGGGAGACATAGACCCGGCAGGAATGGCTCCGGAAATCCTGAACAAAAAGATGCTTTGGAACGTTTTGCTGACCTTCGGTTTCCGCTTCTGACAGTTTTCCACGGGTCCGAAGAATATCAAAGGTTTTTGAGATAGACTATCGAATCGGGCCCCTCATTGAACAGAAGGTCCATGATGGAAAGATTGGGAATAAAACCGTATTTTCCGGCGAATACCTGGAAATACGGTTTTTCCAATTTCAGCCCGGCAAGTATCGTGTTCCGTCGCTTGGGATGGATTTTCTCCCTGAAATCCTCCCCGTAAATTCCCGTACCGGGAGGGCAGAAATCCTCCGTCTCATGCAGATTCACCGCAAGGCCGGTCTTTTCAATGAAAAATTCAAGGATGCGCATATTCAGGTCAAAAAGCCTCTCCGGGCGGCTGTCCAAAATGGCGAACAGCTCGTCACAGTAATAGTCGAAATAGGCGGATGTCCTGTAAGCTGAGACGATGGCCCGCTCATGGCGCGTCACCCAGTCCACGGAATAATCTATCCGCACGTCCCTGACCGGGATGTTGTTGTGAGATCCGTTCGTATGGACTATGGGGAAAGACAAGGTCTGCCTGCCGTTGTCCGCATAGAAGTGACACCTGTTGCGATAAGACTGTTTCTGGTAATTTTCGCAGGCCTCTATATAGACTGAGGACGGTATGATATCATCGGGGGTGCCCCAAAAAGAGTTTTTGGACACCCCCATATCTCTCGCCATTACGGCAAAGTATTCTATCGGCGGAAAATACGCCGTAGTCAGAAGCACGGGCACTATTCCACTTCTCCCTTGGAATTGGAAGACATTCCCCTGACGATACCCCTCTTGGAATTCTTTATGAAGTTCAGTATCGCATCCCGCTCCGGAGACTGAGGGAATCCTGCCTCTATCTTGGCGCAGGCGTCACTGACATTCATGCCAGCGTTGTATATCAGGTCGTACATGTCCTTGATGGAACGTATCTGGTCAGGAGTAAATCCCCTGCGGCGCAGACCAACGATATTGATACCTGCATACGACAGCGGGTCGCGTCCGCACAATATGAACGGAGGCACATCCTTGTTTATCTTGGAGCCGCCGCCCACCATGGCATGCTGGCCGATCTTCGAGAACTGATGTGACAATGTCCCGCCTCCGAGTATAGCCCAGTCCTCTACGGTAGTCTCGCCGGCTATCCCGGTATAGCTGACCAGGATACAGTGCGAGCCGACATTGCAGTCATGAGCCACGTGGGTGTATGACATCAGGAGGGTGTTGCTGCCGACCCTGGTCACACCTTTGCCGCTGGCCTTCGTGCCCCTGTTTATTGTGGCGCATTCACGCACGGTCACATTGTCGCCGAGCTCCACGTATGACACCTCGCCTTCGAATTTAAGGTCCTGCGGTATGGCTCCGACAACTGCCCCCGGGAAAATGCAGCAGTTCCTGCCCATCTTGACATAATTGAAAACAGTCGCATGCGGAAGTATTCTGCATCCGTCTCCGATCTCCACGAATTCGTCGACAAAAGCATAAGGCCCGATTTCCACGTTGTCACCTATCTTTGCATTCGGGTGTACGGTAGCTAAAGGATGGATATTGTTCATGATTTCTTGTTTTGGCACCTGACAGGTGCTGTTCCTACATTTTATTCGCATTCAGCAGCTTTCGCACTTCTTTCGCTGCATTCGTATTTATGGTATGTCCGGACCTGACAGCCTTAACCTCGGCCTTGAGGAAGCCTCCCACCAAACGGAAGTCACCCATCAGATCCAGCAGTTTATGTCTTGCGCATTCGTTGGAGAAACGCAGTTGAAGATTGTTCAGGTAGCCGTTCTCGCATCTTTCGAGCATGGGAACATTGAACAGCGCGGACATGCGCTCGAGCTGCTCGCGGGATACGGGATTCTCCACTATGACTATGGCGTTGTCCACGTCGCCGCCCTTTATGAGATTGTTTCCGAACAGGTACTCTATCTCATGAAAGAAAACGAATGTCCGGCATACGCCAATCTCCGTCGTATAGTCCACGGAAGGATCCCACCGGGCGTCCTGGAGCCCCAGAACCTTGGAGTTGAAATCTATCTTCACGTCGAAAGACGGTGTCTCTGACGGTGTAATGACTATGGAGGAGCCGGTCTTTTCGCTTGTCACGGTGATCTCGCGGTCGATTTCTATATACTTTCTCGGCGTGTCCTGCTCTGCAAGCCCGTCTTTCCAGATGGCGTCGATATAAGGTTTCGCACTGCCGTCGAGGATGGGCACTTCCATACAGTCAAGGTCGACAACGGCATTGTCTATGCCCATACCTGTCATGGCCGACAACAGATGCTCCACGGTCATCACCGATATGTCGCCCTTTGTCAGGGTAGTGCACCTGTCCGTACTCGACACGTACTCCGCCAGCGCTTCCATATATTTGTCCTTGCTGATGTCCGTCCTGCGGAAAAGGATTCCGGTACCGGCAGGAGCCGGATGAATCGTAATGGATGATTTTTTCCCCGTATGCAGGCCTTTCCCCTCGAAAGAATAGCTTTTCCTTAATGTCTGCTGCAATTGTTTCATCTTCAATCAAAATTCGGACGGCAAAGATATACAAAAAATTTCATATCAAAGCCAATTTATTCTTTTCCATTCCTCCTGAACACGGCATACGCCCTGAGAAACTGTTTGTGAGGAAGGGCAGGACTGCCCAAAAATACCTGGCCTTCGGTCTTTATGCTGCTGATAACGCCGGTCTGGGCGGCAAGCGTAGTATTGTCCGCTATCGTAATATGTCCGGCGAGCCCCACCTGACCGCCGATGATGCAGTGTTTCCCCACTTTCGTAGAGCCTGCTATTCCGGTCTGTGCAGCCATCACGGTATTCTCCCCTATCTCCACATTGTGGGCTATCTGGCACAGATTGTCTATCTTGACACCCTTTCTTATGATAGTGGAGCCCATCTGGGACTTGTCCACCGTGGTGTTCGCGCCGATTTCCACATCATCCTCGATGATGACGTTGCCCGTATGCTCGATTTTCTTGTACGATCCGTCATCCAAAGGAGCAAAGCCGAAGCCGTCCGAGCCGATGACGGCATTTGCGTGGATGATGACATTGTCCCCTATGACCATCCCGGGATATATCCTTACCCCCGGATAGATGATGCATTTGGAGCCTATCTTCACGTTGTCGCCTATGTAGACCTGTTCGTAGATTTTCGTATAGTCGCCGATTTCGGCATGGCGGCCGAGATATGTGCCGCTTCCGACATAGACCTTGCGCCCGATTCTGGTAGAAAAGAATCTTTTGATGTGACAGCCGCGGTACCTTTTGTAGGACCTCCTTTTGGCCGTCACGTAGTCCAGGAGCGCAGCCACGGAAGCATAAGCGTTCGGGACTTTTATCATGGTGGCTTTCACAGGTTTCTGAGGTTCGAACGTATCGTTTACTATGATGACGCTTGCCTCGCAGTCATACACGTAATGTTCATATTTGGGATTTGCGAAAAAACATATCGCGCCCGGCTTGCCGCTTTCGATTCTTGCGAACGTCGATATTTTCACTTCGGGATCGCCCACCACCGTACCTTTGAGTATCTCGGCTATCTCTTTTGCCTTAAATTCCATAATCGGTAAATTGTTTATTATTAATCCCTGCTATTTGGACCGTTTTATTTTCATTATTCTGAAATTATTCTTACATTTGCCGCCGTGAGTTTGAGTTAGGGGACGGGCAGTCCCCTATTTTATTTATACAGCACGACCGCTTATGAAAATTTCAGAGATAATAGATGCAATGCAGGGACCGATCGTTGCACGGAAATGTTTTATTGTCGAAATAAATTTAAGTCCGGACAACGATGTGGAAATCGTCATCGAATCCGAGGACGGGACCGTGTCCCTCGACGACTGCGTGGAACTGAGCAGAATCTTCGAGGAAAATTTCGACAGGGAAAAGGAGGATTATTCCCTGACCATAGGCTCTGCAGGGCTTGACCAGCCGTTCAAGGTGCTCAGGCAGTACGAAAAGGCTGTCGGTACCGTGGTGCAGGCCCTTCTCCGGGACGGAAGGAAACTGAAAGGCGTGCTGACAGGGGCCTCCGGGGATGGCATCACCCTGAAATATGAAGTCAGGGAGGCTGTCGAAGGTGAAAAGCGGAAAAAGATGGTGGAACACGAGGACTTTTTCCCCATGGACATGATAAACGCCGTATTCCCGGTCGTGGAAATCGGATAATGCCACACGGCCACACTCTCCCGTAAAAAGAAAAATTTTAAGGTTTTATAATAAAAATGGAAAAGACAGAACTCAAAGACGCGTTTGCGGAATTCAAGAATCTGAAGAATATTGACAGGCCGACAATGATGGGCGTACTGGAAGACGTGTTCAAGACACAGTTGGCAAAGACATACGGCACGTCGGACAATTTCGATATCATCATCAATATCGACAAGGGGGACTGCGAAATCTACAGGAACCGCGAAGTCGTGGAAGAAGTGGAAGATCCCAACACCCAGATAGCGCTGGCCGAAGTGAACAAGGACTCGGACGAATACGAAATCGGAGAAACGTACGCCGAGAAAGTGGAGATGAAAAGTTTCGGTCGCCGCGGCATCCTGAATATCAGGCAGAACCTCCAGGGGCGCATCATGGACATAGAGAAAGCCAACCTGTACAACAAGTACATAGCAAAGATAGGCGAGATATTCACCGGTGAAGTGTACCAGACATGGTCGAAGGAAGTGCTTATCCTCGACGAGGACGGCAACGAGCTGCGTCTTCCGAAATCGGAGCAGATCCCCGGAGAGCATTTCAAGAAAAACGATACGGTGAAAGCCATCATCAAGAGCGTGGAGATGAAGAACAACACGACTCCGTACATCGTGCTTTCGAGAACTTCGGATGAATTCCTCGAGAAACTTTTCGAACAGGAAGTGCCTGAAATCTACGACGGCCTTATCACAATCAAGAAAGTGGTCAGAATCCCGGGAGAAAGGGCGAAGGTGGCAGTGGAGTCATACGATGAGAGGATAGACCCTATCGGAGCCTGCATCGGAGTGAAGGGTGCGAGAATCATCGGCATCGTGCGCGAACTGCGCAATGAAAACATAGACGTACTGCAGTGGACCAACAATACCCAGCTGCTCATCCAGAGGGCGCTCAGCCCGGCCAAGATATCTTCCATCGTTCCCGGGGAAGACGGAAAAATCAAGGTGTACATGCTTCCTGACGAAGTGAAGAAAGGTATCGGAAAAGGCGGATGCAACATCAAGCTGGCGAGCATGCTCGTAGGCCAGGAAATCGAAGTATGGAGAGAGCTGCCAAAGCAGGACGAGGACGAGGAGGACGTGCTGCTGAGCGAGTTCGAGAACGAAATAGATCCGTGGATCATAGAAAGGCTGCAATCCATCGGCTGCGATACGGCAAAGAGCGTTCTGGCTCTGTCGCCTGAAGATATTGCCAAGAGGGCCGACCTGGAGGACGAGACCGTGGACGAGGTGCTCGACATACTCCGTTCGGAATTCGAAGACTGACGACGCCGTCCGGAGACGGGGCGCGGACCTGGAAATATTGCCCGCGAGGGCACGGAAACATTGCCCGGAGAACAGCGACGGGCACACTTATAGTCGGAAATTTAATTTTTATATATGGCAGAAATACGATTAAGCAAACTTACCAGACAATTCAACATCGGGCTTCAGACACTCGTCGACTTCTTGAAAGAGAAGGGGGCCGAAGTAGAAATGAATCCGAATGCGAAAATTTCAGATTCATATCTGCCAGCTATCGAAACCAAGTTCGGTGAAGAACAGAAACTCAAGCAGGACTCGGAAAAAGTCGCCATAAAGCTGAAGGAAATCATCGAAATGGGGACGAAGAAAAAGATGCCGGAAGATGATACGGAGACTCAGGTCAAGGAAGTAATCATCAAGTCGAATCTGTCTTCGGAGACTCCGAAGGCCCAGTCTGCCGCAGAGAAAGCCCCTGCCGCGACCGCACAGACGGTGCAGGAAACCGCTGCCGGGGAAACCGTGGCGGAGACGAAAATCGAGCCGGAGCCTGCAAAAACCGAAGAAAAACCTGTGGAAAACCCTGTCGGAAACCTGAAAATCGTTGACAAGATAGATCTTTCCCAGTTCGACAGGAAGCCGAAGTCCAAGGATGAAAAGCCTGCACGGGAAGAAGCCGGGAAAGAAGTTCCGGCCCAGGCTGCCGTGACAGCTCCCGCAGCAGAAAGTGCGCAGGAGGAGGCAGCCGCTGAAAAACCCGAAACGGCTCCTGCACAGGAAGCCGCGCCATACAGGACGGACGATACCGTGCAGCAGGATGCCGGAAAGAAAGACGCAGACCAGGAGCCGCGCCGCGAGATACGTGAGATAAAGATAGAGGTGGAAAAACTCCAGGGGCCGAAAATCGTGGACAAGATCGACCTTTCCCAGTTCGACAGGAAAAAGAGCAAGAAACGCGAGAGAATCTCCAAGGGGGGAAGCCAGAAGGTGGATGTGACCAAAATAGGCAGCGAGCAGGACAGTCAGGGAAAGAAAGACAAGAAAAAGAACAAGGGCAATGAAAATGCCCGCAGGAACGAAAACCTGTCCTCCGGAAAGGGGAACAGGAAACGCGACCGTTTCAAACCTATGAGCGAGGCCGAGGAAGAAGAGATGCAGAAGGAAATCCAGAAGCAGATCAAGGAGACCTACGCCCGCATGAACGAAACAAAGAACAAGACCAACCTCGGAGCCAAGCACAGAAAGGAGAAAAGGGAGCTTGCATCGCAGAAGATGCAGGAGGAGAACGAGATGAGGGAAATGGACAAGAAAATCCTCAAGGTGACTGAGTTCGTGACAGTAAACGACCTGGCCACCCTCATGAACAACACTCCGGTGACGAAAGTCATAGCTGCCTGCATGAATCTCGGCCTGATGGTGTCCATAAACCAGAGGCTGGATGCGGAAGCGCTGGTACTGGTGGCCGAGGAATTCGGATACGAGGTGGAATTCGTGACCGCCGAGCTTACGGAAGCCATAGAGCAGGAGGCGGAAGATGACGGAGAGCTCGTTCCGAGACCGCCGGTCATCACGGTCATGGGACATGTCGACCATGGCAAGACATCGCTCCTCGACTACATCAGGAAGTCCAATGTCATTGCCGGTGAAGCCGGCGGCATCACCCAGCATATCGGAGCCTACAACGTAGAGCTTCCGGACGGGCAGAAAATAACGTTCCTCGACACGCCGGGTCATGAGGCATTTACTGCCATGCGTGCCCGAGGTGCAAAGATGACCGACCTGGCCATCATCATAATAGCCGCCGATGACGCAATCATGCCTCAGACCGTGGAAGCCATAAACCACGCCCAGGCTGCCGGCGTACCCATGATATTTGCCATCAACAAGATAGACAAGCCGGGAGCGAATCCGGACAAGATAAAGGAACAGCTGGCCAACATGAATATCCTCGTGGAAGACTGGGGAGGAAAATACCAGTGCCAGGAAATTTCCGCGAAAAAGGGCATCAATGTGGACAAGCTGCTGGACAAGGTGTTGCTTGAAGCCGAACTGCTCGACCTGAAAGCGAATCCGAAACGCCGCGCCTCGGGTGCGGTGATAGAGTCCTCTCTCGACAAGGGCCGCGGATACCTTGCCACCGTCCTGGTACAGAACGGGACGCTGCATGTAGGTGATGTGATGCTGAGCGGGTGCTACACCGGAAAGGTCAAGGCCATGTTCAACGAGAGGGGACAGAAAGTGGAAGAGGCGGGACCGTCGACTCCCGTTTCGGTCCTCGGTCTGAACGGCGCTCCGACAGCCGGCGACACATTCAACGTGATGGCCGACGAAAAAGAGGCGAAGGAAATCGCCAACAAGAGGGAGCAGCTGCTCAGAATCCAGGGAATAAAGACCCAAAAGCACATGACGCTCGAGGAGATAGGCCGACGCATAGCGATAGGCAACTTCAAGGAACTGAACATCATAGTCAAAGGCGATGTGGACGGATCCATCGAAGCGTTGTCCGACTCCCTGATAAAACTTTCTACCGAGGAGGTAAGGGTGAATGTCATACACAAGGCAGTGGGCGCCGTTTCGGAGTCCGATGTCCTCCTGGCGGCAGCATCCGATGCCATCATCATAGGTTTCCAGGTACGGCCTTCTTCGAATGCACGCAAACTTGCCGAGAAGGAAGAAATCGAAATCAGGCTTTACTCGGTCATCTACGATGCCATAAACGAGGTCAAGAGCGGTATAGAAGGCATGCTTGCGCCTGAGGAGAAGGAAGAGGTGACGGCTACGGCAGAAGTACTGGAGACTTTCAAGATTTCGAAGGTGGGAACTATCGCCGGATGTATGGTACGCGAAGGAAAACTGACCAGGAATTCCAAAGTCAGGGTCATCCGTGACGGCATCGTGGTCTACACCGGTGAACTCGGCTCTCTCAAGAGATTCAAGGATGACGTGAAGGAAGTGGCGAGCGGTATGGACTGCGGTCTGAACATTGCCGGCTACAACGATATCAAGGTAGGAGATATCGTCGAGGCTTATAATATCGTCGAAATAAAGAGAACATTGTAAAAAGGTTTTTTATGAAAGGCGTTTTCTTGTTTTTGGCCAACGGTTTCGAGGAGACCGAGGCTTTGGCTACGGCCGACGTTCTGAAACGCGGCGGTGTGGATGTGAAAACGGTATCCATATATGATGACAAGTATGTGACAAGCGCTCACAAAGTGACTGTCATAGCTGACATGACGTACGGGGAATTCAGGTCCACCACGGATTTCGAGGATGCAGGGAAAGACGATGTCATGATATTCCCGGGAGGAATGCCGGGGTCGTCCAACCTTGCTGGGAAGGCTGACCTGATGGATATCATGAAACACCATTATGAGCATGGCGGGACGGTAGCGGCCATCTGCGCCGCTCCGAGCGTGGTGCTGAGCCTTCTCCCGGATATCGCAGGCAAGACCATGACCTGCTATGACGGCTTCGAGGATGCCCTCGTTGCAAAAGGCGCTGTTTGTACGAAAAACGGTACGGAGACCGACGGCAGGATCATCACCGGACGCGGGCCGGGATTCGCATTCGACTTCGGATTTGCCATCCTGACCTATCTCAAGGGAGAGTCCGCTGCTGCCGAGGTCAGAAAAGGGATGCTGATTTAGCAGGGCGCTGATTGCCATCCCGGCCGGAGGGCGCAGCCCGGAGTGGAGAGGAGTGATTCCTTGTCGTATCGACGCCTGCTCCATTGTCATCTCGAGCGAGCATAGCGAGTCGAGAGATCTGTCCTGTTATTTATTAAACAGATCTCTCCGCTCCGGGCTGCGCCCTCCGGTCGAGATGACAATGGAGCAGGCTCAGAATGGCAATGCGGGGATGTCGGCTACAGCCAGTCTGACGGATTGAAAGTGTCTTTCGGGGCGGCAGGGACATTAGGGAAATAGGTGAAGCCGGTCAGCTTTTCAAGGTCCGAGATGGACATCATGTCTTTTGCCTGCGGCTCGTGACCTTTTTCCATGGTGTGCCGGAGGCAGAAGGCCACGCATTGCAGTTCGTCGGAGGAGCATTCCGTCACGGCACGTCCGGTATTGCCCGACTTGGTACGCAGTAGGGCATAATAAAACATTGTCGGACGCGACACATCGGTCCTTCCTCCGAACGAAATGGTCTCGGGGCTTGTACTTTTACCGTAACTGTCCGTAAATTTCTCGAAATAGCAGCCGACCACCTCGTACAGAGTGTCCCGGCAGACCAGTCCGTCGATATGCTCTTCGAGGTTGTTCCATGCCCCGCCGCCGGTATTGAATGTACTGCTCAGCTGCGGGGCGATGTTCGTGTAATAAAAGACCTGTCTGTTGGTCGCCTCGGATGAAAGTCTCTCGGCAGATCCGAGCATGTGGCCCTTGTTGCAGCCGCCCCCGATACTTTTGGAACGATACTGGATATCCGCAGGAATATCCGGGTCTTTCGCATAGGCATCGGTCCTTTCCGCATTTTTCTGTTCATACATGGCATGCCGCGGAGCCGCCACCCATACCGGGCAATGATATTCCGCGCTGTAGCAGACGGTGTAGTTGCGGGCACGCATGCCCTTGTCATCCGTTTCATTGCCTGCACACATGTGATAAGCGTAGTACAGCGACGGATCGTCGTCATCGACACCGTTTTCGTCATCATCCGGAATAACAGGCAGCTCAAACCATTTATGCCCTTTTTCCGTTCCCGGAGCAGGGTTCTCTCCATCTCCGTCCGGGTCTTCTCCCTCATCCGGATTTTCCTCGTCAGGATTTTCACTGTCATCCGGGCGGTCCCCAGTCCCCTGCTGCTCCTCCTGTTCATGCTGCATGTCATCATCCAGACCGGCTATGAAATCACAGCCGAAAAACATCGACAAAACCGCCAATGTCGTCAAAACATACCTGATTTTCATATAATCTCTACTCTATCATATAGTCATTTAAGGATGCCGAAGCCGGATACGCCATAGGTTTCTTCGGCACTTGTACGCAACGGGGTCAGACGGAGATACCTCAATTCTACCGGTTCAGAGAATCTGACAGCCTGACGGACCGGGTTGTTCACTATGTTTTCGAACAACTTGTCCGAATACATTCCGGTCCAGGTCTTGCCGTCCGTACTGAACTCAAGGTCATAGCTTATGATGCAGCCTCCGCTCCCACGTTTTTTCGGTGTGTAATAAAATCCTTCTGCCACGACCGTTTTCCCGAGGTCAAGGACAAGGGGTTCGGACGACTTTTTAACATTGCCCGAATCATCGGGCTCATCCCATCCTTCAGTCTCACCTGTTATTTCGTCCATATACAGTCCGAATCCGTTCAGTACCGGGCAAGCAAATGATTTTTCAATATTTATGCGTACGGCATCGGACGTAAGCCTGTCCGTAAGGAGAATCCGCTTGTAACCGATAGTGGTGGCTTCAGCGGCACGTCTCCAAGTACCTGAACTGTCGCGGACATCTACACTGAATTCGGCCACCCGCTGCCCGAAAGGAATGTATTCCTGAAGCATTATCCTGTTGAACGTCCGCATGCCGCCGAGGCTCACGACAATCGAGGCTTCATTGACACCGTCATCTGCCGCCCAATATGAATCGTAGTTGTCATCGAGTATATTCGATGCCTCAAACCTTTTGCTTCCGCCTCTGACTGATGTTGCTTCCGCAATAGCACCGTCTGACAGGTCCTCCGCGAAAATCTTGTCAAGAGCGGACCTGAACTCCATCAGCCGAAGGGAATCAGTGCCGCAGATAAGTCCACGCCTGTCCGGAGGCACATTCAGGAGAAGGAGGGAATTCCGCCCGACGCTTGCATAATATATACCGAGCAGTTCCGACAGAGTCTTGACCTTGTCGTTCTCCGAATCCTTGTAAAACCAGCCCGGACGGATTGACACATCCGCCTCTCCGGGAATCCATGCCTCGCCACCGGGATTGCCGCTGTTAAGAGATTCAGTGGCCGGGGCTGCTGTTCCCGGCGCAAACCCTGCCGTATCCAATGTCGACCAGCAAGTCTCTCCGGCATATCCGGCTTCATTGCCTATCCACCGGCATCCGGGACCCACATCGCTGAAAATCACGGCTTCCGGCTGCAAATCATATACGGTTCCGTGATAAAGGTCCCAATCATATACCTGCACTTTCCCGTTCGGGCCTTCGCCGCATGCCCCGTCAAACCATTGTTCGAACACGGGACCATAATTGCCAAGAGCACTCGAAAGAGTCTGTCTGAATACTTCATTATACTCGTCTGTCCCGTATGCCGGATCATTCCTGTCCCACGGGGAAATATATACGCCGAACTTAAGGCCGTATTCCCGGCACGCATCGGACAGTTCCCTGAGCACATCTCCCTTGCCGTCTTTCCATGAGCTTTGTGCCACCGTATGTCTGCTCACGGGATTCGGCCACAGACAGAACCCGTCATGATGTTTGGCCGTAATGATAATGCCCTTCATCCCGGCAGCCTTCGCTATCGAAGCCCATTGCCTGCAGTCCATTGCGGTAGGATTGAAAACATTCTCGTCTTCCTGTCCGGTACCCCATTCGGCATTGGTAAATGTATTCGGACCGAAATGGCAGAACATGTTTGTCTCCATTTTCTGCCATTCCAACTGCGCAGGAGTGGGTACGGGGCCGTACGGAGCCGGGGCATCAGTCCCGCATGAACATAAAGACGCACTGCCGGCCAGCAGTCCGCACAATGTATTTGCAAAATTCCTTGTCATAAAATATTTCAGTCAATATCTGCCGGCCAGGACAGGAATGACATAATGGATTCTGCCCGAAGCTACTACAACTTTCATTCAAGAGATTTTAAAAATGATTCAAAACTTGATGTATCCACCTTTGTAAGGTTCTTTCCTTCCCTGGCTTCTTCCATTGCCGCCAATGTTTCTTCATTGGGTTCTCTGTAAACTGCGTCCAAAAGGACACTCTCCACATAATTATTGAGGCTTCTGTTCTCTTTCCTTGCCTCTATCTTCAGCCTTTCAAGCAAGTCCTTTCTGAGCCTGAAAGCAGTCTGTTTCCTGTCTATTGCTATTGTATCCATATTTCTGCCATATTTAATA
>CALUQC010000003.1 GCA_944322805.1 uncultured Bacteroidales bacterium
AATGCCCGAGGTCATCGTCCGGGCGGACCAGAGCACCCTGGAAGCCTACCGGGCAAGCGACTATCTGGCCGTATCGGGATATCCTGTCAGCATTTCGCTCAGCACTTCTCCACTCGAATTTTCCCATCGCGTGGCCAATGTCGTGATAAATCTCGAGGTAGCTGCCGAAGTCGATTCGGGTGACGTGAAGGTGCGGCTGACAAATGTTGAGGGAACGGACGCCGGCAGCGAAATCATACCGTACGGGACAGGTACGGTGTACAGGGCGATGGTCCCTCCTCAAGACATGCAGGATGTCGGATTCATCAGCATAGAGGCGGGCGACTATTCATTGGTCTATACTCCGGACAGTTTCAGGGACGGTTATCTGAGGGCAGACAGGCAGTACACCCTGACCTTCGCCATAGAACAGGACAGCATAGAGTTCATAGGGTCTGTCGGGAATCCCGAATGGGACCTGGAAGGCGAGGAGGAAACCGGCTCTACTGAAATCGTTTCATGACGGAAACAGGTCTTAACCCAATAAAATCGGATGATTATGAAAAATACTGCATTGATGATATCCTTGCTTTTTCTCGGCTTGTCCGCAATACAGGGATGCCGGGAAGCGGAGCAGCCTGAAAAGGAAAAGATGAGCGACATCCTGCTCGAAGTAAAGGCCTCCTGCCTCGGTTTCACAGGGATGGAACAGGCTGCGGAGCCTTCGGTTTCGGCCTTCGAAAAGGGTGACACGATAGGTGTCTACGGTATCGATACGGACGGAAGCGTACTCCCGGGCTGCCGCAACGCCCCTTTCGTGTATGACGGGACTTCATCCTGGGAGGGAAAAACATATTATTACGACGGGGCCGTCTATTTTGCCTATTTCCCGTACAGGAAAAGCGTTTCTTCCATGAAAACCCTCACCGATATCGAGGACTACTTCATCGGGGAGGTCGGAAACACTTCGGACCAGAGCACTTCGGATTCTTTCCGTTCCTGCGACTTCATGACCGCCGGGAACGTCCTGCCCTCGGACGGGGTCCTCGATTTCACCCTGACCCGCCGCATGTCCATGGTGGAAATCACTTTCCCGGACATCGAATACAAGACGGCGCAGGGGGAGGAGCCTTATTATACCGCAAGCGTGGGAAGCCTCGAATTCGAGGTCAATGACGCGGACGTGAAGCCTTACATGGCGGCGCATGGCGTTTACCGCTACATCCTCGTGCCGGGGAACAATCTCGTTTACGGAGAATACAAGGTCGCGGGCGAATGGGCGGATTACGGTGCGGAAATCGTGTTCGAGCCGGGAAAGTCCGGCAGGATAGATGTAGAGCCTGATGTGACCGAGGTTATCCATACGCTTGCTTCCGGGGATTTCTTCCTGAGATCCGGAGCGCTTCTGCCGAAGGACGCATCGCTGACGGCGGCGGAAAGGGAGGAGTGCATAGGCGTGGTATTCTGGACAGGGAATCCGGCCGCCAGCGATCCGGTGCTGGAAAAGGACTGCCCGGAATGTACGCACGGGCTGGTCGTGTCGCTGGATGAGATAGAATCCCAGTGGTGTTCGCAAACGTCTGTCAGGGTCGACACCTGGCTGCAGGCCAATGCAGGGGATGATTTCGTGTCCATCAATACGAAGCTGGACCCGGAAAACACGACCGACAATCCGTATCTGAACAGCGTCATCGGCTACAACAACACGATGGCCATAGACTACTACAACACCAACGGCCTTGCGGAACAGTCAGACATGGTGACAGCCGTCAAAAACGTGATGGACTACCGCAGTGCAAACCGTCTCGACATAGGGACAAGCGGCTGGTATCTGCCTTCCATAAAGGAACTGGCTCTGCTCTATATGGGTGAGGGGAGCATATGGTCGGCGAAAAACGATGTCGCGGAGGAAATCAACGTATCCATCGGGAAAATCCCCGGCGCCGCCCTCCTTGCAGGAGACTACTGGTCGAGTACCGAGGCCGGGACCGGAAGCGCGCACAGGATAGAGGCGAGCGGGAAAGTAACGGGTACAAGGATGGTCAACAGGTACAGAATCCGTCCTGTAATGGCATTTTGAGAAACAATCCAACAGCATGATACACTATGACAAAACATTTGCAAACCAAGGCTTCTCCGGTTTATGAAGCACCGGATATGAAGATTCGCACAATAGCCGTCGAGACCGGATTCGCCTCCAGCGGTCCCGATGCGGACAATGACTGGGGCTCGGGAACTATCGGTGACGATGCCTGGAACGATTTGGGAAATTATTGATTGATCGTAGAGCCATGAAAAGAATTACTTTCATCACATCTGCCGTTATTCTGTCTGCAATGACGGTATCCTGCGCCAAAATGAACGAAGCGGGGACTGCCGGCCCGGCAGGGGAAATAGTGAAAATCGTGTCGGTGGAGGCAGGCCAATGGCTTCCGGAGGATACAAGGACAGCTTATGAGCCGGGTGCCGGCCTCGTATGGACCGGCAATGAGACCATGGACATCTATTACGGCAACCCAGCCGCCCGCGGCTCCGAGTCTGCGGACAATGTCTACATGCGTCCGGTCACCTCCGTGCGGAAAATATCGGACGGAAAATATTCTGTCAGCCATCCGGAAATAGACGGAGTGACTGAATACGACTACTGCATCATTACTCCGGCCCTTTCCACCACCGGTACGAACGATCCGGGCACAGCCTGCGTTTTCGCCTTTTCTCCGGTGCAGACTCCGGGTGCGGATACCTTCGATGCCAATTACGATGTACTTTACGGACGCGGGGCGCAGAATGTCGCTTTTGCATCAGAACTTTCCGTGACTGAATTCAAACGGCTTTTTGCCCCGTTGAGGCTGCGCATTGGTGATTCAGAAGGCATTCTCGGCAGCGAATCCGTCCGTGCGGTCACACTTTCGTTTTCCGCTCCTGCGGACAGGGCGGATGCTCTCACCGGCATGTTCTATCTGAATTTCGGGTACGGATATGACGAATGCAAGTTCAACAGCGGTACAGGCACGGGCAATGCCGTCACCGCATTGTACGCTTCCGGGCTTCCGGAAGACAGCGAAGGATACCGCTCTGTATGGTACATGGTAAAGCCTTCCGTGTTCGAGTCAGGAGTGACCATGACCGTGACAGTGACTTCGGACACTAAGACCGTCTCCCGGAGCGTCAGCCTCACCGGCCGGACCGAAATCATGGACGCCCGGCTCAATGCCCTGACATTCAACATATCGGGACAGGGCTATTCCGTGGAAAATTCCATTTATCAGGACTTTACCTCTCTTGAATCCCTTGGCGGCCGGCTTACTGCAAGCGACGGTAATTCATACGGGTGGACTTTTGACGGCTGCACCGTGGCTGCTGATGAAAACGGGTCGTTGCCGTCGGGACTGAGCTCCGTGTCAGGCAATGCCGGGATTACCCTTCCCCTTATACCCGGGAGGAGAATATCCAAAGTCAGGCTTTACGCAAATCCCATGAATGCCGTGACGGGAGGCAATACCGTAAGCATTGACGGAAGCAGTCCTTACAATTTCATAAATTATTACGGAGACCTCCCTGCAGCCGGCGGCGTGCTCGAAATCGAAGTTCCTGACAATCCGGACATTCTCAGGCATGTCCTTACCACAGGCTCGCAGAAAGCTGTAATAAGCGCCATTTCATGTGTCGTCGAGGACAGCGCCGTCATTGAAAGCGGAGAAAATCCGGCATGGGAGCAGGAAGGAGAGGAAGAAATCATAACAGCAGAAGAAAAATAAAAGCAAATCCATATAATTCAAGACAATGAAAAAGATATTATTCATATTGCCGGTCCTGGCCATGGTAGCCGGCTGTGCAGAAAAACTTGAAACTCCCGCACTTGAGCAGCAGGGAAGGCTCCTCGGAATTTCCGTGACCTGCAGTGACTTCCCGGACATGGAAGCTCCGGGTACGAAAGCTGTCGAGGATGGCGCATCGACTAAATTCACTGACGGGGATGCCATCGGAATCTTTGCCGTAAAAGACGGCGCAGTCATGGAAGACTGCCGGAATGTCAAATGCGTCTACGACGAGGCTTCTTCATCATGGAACGGCAAGGTCTACGAGTATGCCGGAGCCGAATATTTCGCATATTACCCTTATTCCGAGGACATGTCGGACAAGGGCAGCACCGGAGAAATAGTCTCCGCCTTCACTGAGACATTGTCTTCCGTTACAGACCAGAGTACCCACGCCCTTTATACGGCATGCGACCTGATGACAGCCGGGAATACGGCACCTGATACGGAAAATTCCATCCTCGACCTGAGTTTCAGCCATGCCATGTCCATGGTCGAGATTGTCCTGCCACAGATAGAGTACAGGACTTCGGCCGATACCGAGCCGTATTATTCCATACCGGTCATTCCTGTTTCCATGACCGTGGGCGGGGCGGCCGTATCGCCGTACATGGTGGAGCCTGGCGTTTACCGCTACATAGTCGCTCCCGGCAGCAGCGTATCGCTTTCGGGAGAATATGAATCCCTCGGGAAAAGCTACGGCTATGAATCGACCGGACTGACCGTTTCTGCGGGAAAATACAAGAGGCTGAAAGTCACTTCCACGACTTCATCCATCATCCACACAATGTCTGTGGGCGATTTCTTCATGAACACCGGGGAGTTAGTGTCCAAGGATGCCGACCTGACCGCCGAACAGCAGGAGAACTGCATCGGGGTGATTTTCTGGACCGGAAATCCGTCGGTTACAGACGTCACCCTGCGGAACGACTGGCCGGGCTGCACGCACGGGCTCGTGGTGGCGATGGATGAAATACAGTCCAACTGGAGCGCGGAAGTGAATGTCGTCGTCAACGACTGGATAAAAAGCAATACATCCTATTTGTCGATAGGGACTACGGGAGACGATGCCAACACAAACAATATCGTGGGATACAACAATACCTTGGCTATAGACGCCTACAACAGGCTCGGGCTGGCAGAATCAGCCGATATCGTGAATGCTGTCGCAAACGTGCTGGAATATCGCGCGGCCAATCCGGTAGACTGCGGGGCGAGCGGCTGGTATCTGCCGTCTGTCAAGGAACTGGCGCTTCTGTTTATGGGTGACGGCAGTATTTGGGCTGCACAGGATGATGTCGCGCAGGAAATCAACAAATCCCTCGAAAAGGTTTCCGGGGCCACCCTCCTTACCGGAGATTACTGGTCCAACACTGAAACTGCTGCCGGAAGCGTCCACAGAATAGAGGCTTCAGGAAAAATTACAAGTACGAGGACCTTCAATACCTACAAGGTCCGTCCTGTCATGGCTTTCTGATGACTGCGGTTCCGGATTCCCGCAGATTCCGACTGAAAAGTTTGCAGATTAGGCGGATTATTGCCACATTTGTAAAAATGCGGTCGGAAACGGCCCGGTAAAATCCGTAGAAGATGAAATCCAATGTGCTGATTATAATTTCATTGCTCCTTCCGATGGCGGGAGCAATTTCGTGCCGGAGCACCTCTGGCAATGCACCCGAAGTGCAGAATGTGATTTTCGATACCGACATGGGCAACGACGTGGATGATGCGCTTGCCCTCGGCATGCTGTACAGGTATATGGATGAAGGGAAGATAAATCTGAATGCCATTGTGCTGAACAAGGAGGGCATGGCTGCACCGGAGTTCCTCGACATCATGGGGACATGGTACGGCTATCCCGATATTCCCGTCGGAATCATCCGCGACGGGGCGGAATGCGGAGGCGACAGCACGGCGTTTACCCGCAAGGTCGCGGACATGAAGACGCCGGAGGGACATCCGATGTTCGAAAGGACACATTCCGACTATGCTTCCCTTCCAGAATCGGTCGATCTGTACAGGAAAATATTGTCCGGAGCTCCGGACACCTCCGTCACAGTCATTTCCGTCGGCTTCTCTACGAATCTTGCGAGGCTTCTCGAGTCCGGTCCTGACGCATATTCCGACCTTTCAGGCAGGGAACTGGTTTCAAGAAAGGTAAAGATGCTATATGCCATGGCCGGCAACGTAGCCGATACCACTTTCCACGAATACAATGTCGTGACGGATATCCCGTCCGCGCAGAAGGTCTTTTCCGAATGGCCTTCTCCGATAGTCATCTCGCCGTTCGAACTCGGCATGCAGGTCTGCTATCCTGCTTCCAGCATAGAAAACGACTTCGGATGGACAGAGCATCATCCGGTAGTGGAAGCGTACAAGTCATACCTTCAAATGCCGTATGACCGTCCGTCGTGGGATCTGACGGCCGTCCTGGCAGCCGTGGAGAACGGTCCGGAGTATTTTACCATGTCTCCATGGGGCAGAATTACCGTGACTGATGCAGGAGCCACGATATTCGAGGAAGGCGAGGGGAACAGGGCATGGCTTTCCGTGACGCCTCTCCAGGCCGGAAAAATAAAGGAGCGGATAGTTTCCATCGTTCCGTCCGTTCCGGGAAAGTAATTTAACGTCAGTTCGACGAATTTATGTTGTTCAGGACCAGGGAATTCGTCGAACAGTCGTTAAGGATTTCTTCGAAATCCAAATTTCTCAAACCCCAGTCGCTGTGGCGACAGCCCCTTTTCAAG
>CALUQC010000004.1 GCA_944322805.1 uncultured Bacteroidales bacterium
AGGTTTCTGGCTTCCTCATGCAGATCTCAAGGGACATTCATATACGGAATATGCCGTACCGGTCGATTCTCTCGAGTCATGGACCGGCATTGACTTATACGTCAATTTGCCTGATCCGGCAGAAGTCACGGCAGAGTCGTCCTCTTCCTGGGAGGCATTCCTTCAGTTCTGAGACTCTGCAATCTCCATGCAGTTCAGGCGTTTTCTCCTTTTCCATGACGGGACCGTATTCAAAACAATATCAAGGCGTACGGGGATTCCGGATTTTTTCTATCTTTGCCGCCTTATTTTTTTGAGGCCATGACTAAAGAACAACGTTTGGGGCATGTATCCATGCTGTCTGCGAGTGTATTGTGGGGGCTTATGGCTCCCGTATCCAAGGCGGCGATGAATTCTGATGCGGTTTCGTCCATGTTAGTGGCGGATGTCCGGATATTCGGAGCGGCTATCCTGTTCTGGATAATCTCCCTTTTTTCAAAAAACGAAAAAATAAAGGACAAGGGCGACTACATACGCTTTTTCTTTGCCGGACTGTTCGCGATTCTTCTAAACCAGTGCGTATATGTGACCGGTGTATCCATGACTTCTCCTGTAGACGCGTCCATCATCACCACCACCCTCCCCATTGTGACCATGATATTCGCGGCCATTTTCATAAAGGAGCCTATTACCGGACTCAAGGCCGGAGGCGTCCTGCTCGGGGCCTGCGGAGCGCTGCTTTTGGTTTTCGGGCATTATCTTCTGCCCGGCGCCGCGCCTGTCTCCGCCTCCGGACAGTCTTCCAGCCTCACCGGAGACGTGCTCTGCTTCTTCGCACAATGCTCCTATGCCTTCTATCTCGTCATTTTCAGAGACCTGATAAAGAAATACAGTCCTGTCACCCTCATGAAATGGATGTTCACCTTCGCATCCGTGGTCATGATACCCATGTCCGCCCGCAGCCTTGCCATGACAGGCTGGGACTCCATTTCTTTCATGGAATATGCTGAACTTGCCTACGTGCTGATATTCGGCACCTTCGTATGCTACCTTATAGTTCCGGTCGGACAAAAATATCTGAGACCGACCCTTGTGGCCATGTACAATTATGTCCAGCCCGTCGTTGCTACCGCCGTAGCCATTATCTGGGGCATGGACACATTCAATATCCTCAAAATCGTCGCCGTCCTGCTGATTTTTACAGGGGTGCTTTTGGTGAACAGGAGTAAGGCTCGTTTGCCGGAGGACAACTAAGCCGGCGGGTGATAACGGGTGCACTGCTGCGTTGCCGGCGGGATTCAGCGGGCGAGTTCTTTCAGGGCGGAGACGAAGCGGGCTGCGGTGGCTTCCGAGACGGTCAGAGACGGAAGCAGCCTTATGATTTTCGCTCCGGCGGCTCCGGTGAAGAAATGTTTCTCGAAAAGAAGCCTGTTCCGCAGATCTTCATGTCCGTCTTCGACTTCGAGACCTATCATAAGTCCGCGACCGCGATATTCCTTTATCGGGTGGACCGGTGTGCCTTCAGGGCAGAGCGCCTGCCTGAAATATTCACCTACCTTCGCCGCATTGTCGACGAGACGCTCGCTTTCGATGACATCCAGGACCGCTATTGCGGCGGCGCAAGCCAAATGATTTCCCCCGAATGTGGTGCCGAGCATGCCGTACACAGGCTTGAATTCCGGAGATATCAGCACGCCTCCGATTGGAAAGCCGTTGGCCATGCCTTTTGCCGTGGTGACGATATCCGCCCTTATCCCTGCGTGCTGGTGGGCGAAGAATTTTCCGGTACGTCCGTATCCTGACTGGATTTCATCCAATATCAGCTTCGTGCCGGTCTTGTCGCAGAGCCTCCGCAGTCCGGCGAGAAACTCATCAGTCGGTTCGTAGATGCCTGCTACGCCCTGTATGCCCTCTATGATTACCGCCGCGAACTCTTTGCTGTCCAATGCCTTTTCGACAGCTTCAAGATCGTTGAGCGGTGCGAAAACCACATTTCCGGTGGCGTTGAACGGGGCCTGTATCGCAGGATTGTCCGTCACTGCCACGGCTCCGGACGTACGTCCGTGGAATGCTTTCCCGAAAGCCAGCACCTTTGCCCTTCCGGTATGGAAGGACGCTAATTTCATGGCATTTTCATTGGCTTCAGCCCCGGAGTTGCACAGGAACAGCGAATAGTCATCGTAGCCGCAGGCCTTTCCGAGTTTGTGCGCAAGCTCTTTCTGAAGGGAGTTCTGCACTGCATTGGAGTAAAATCCGAGTTTTCCGAGCTGTTCGGATACGACCTTGACATAGTGAGGATGGCAGTGCCCTATGGATATCACGGCATGACCTCCGTAAAGGTCAGTGTATTCCTCGCCGTTTTTATCCCACAGTGTCGTGTCTATCCCTCTTACCGGCTCTATGTCCCACAATTTATATACTTTGAATAAATCCATTTTTCCCGCTTGTTAAGAAACTGTCTTGAAATTTTTCAAAAATTCTTTCAGAAGGCCGACGGCTTGAGTTTCAGTCCGGCCGTCTCGTCGAGACCGAACATCAGGTTCATGTTCTGTACGGCCTGGCCTGAAGCCCCCTTTACAAGGTTGTCTATAATGGAACTGATGTGCACATAGCCGTCGTGCAGCTCCACATGGACAAGCCCTTTGTTCGTGTTCACCACTTCCTTCAGGGAAATCCCCGATGAAGAATGGAATACGAATGGCGAATCCTTGTAATAGTCTTCGAAAAGTGCGGCATACCGTTCTTCCGTCATGCCGGCAGCGGCCCTCGTATAGACGCTTGCGAAAATCCCCCTCGGGAAATCACCCCGCATCGGTACGAAATTTACCACAGGTTCATGTCCGGCCAGTTTTCCGATATTCCGGCGGATTTCCCCCAAATGCTGGTGGGTGAACAGCTTGTATATGGAGATATTGTTGTCCCGATAGCTGAAATGCGAGGTTTCCGCCAGTTTTTTCCCTGCCCCCGTCGAGCCGGTAATGGCCGTGACATGCACTTCATCCTGTATCAGCCCCTGGCCGGCTAAAGGCAGCAGGGCAAGCTGAATGGCCGTTGCGAAGCACCCTGGATTCGCAATGTCGTGCGCCTGGCGGATATTGTCCTTGCCGCATTCGCACAGACCGTATATGAAATGTCTTCCGGCATAGTCTCCGTCGAGCCTGAAATCGTTGCCGAGGTCTATGACCCTGCATGAATCCCCGATATCGTGCGTATCCAGGAATTCCCGCGACAGCCCGTGTCCGAGACAGAGAAACAGCACATCAGGCTTGCCGACTTCCTTTCCGAATTTAAGATCCGTCTCTCCGATGAGGTCCCTGTGCACTTCGCATACCGGAGTCCCTTCGGACGATGTGGTGGTAGCCGCCACTATTTCCACGTCGGGATGATGGAGGAGAATCCTGAACAGTTCTCCTCCGGTGTATCCCGTACCTCCAGCTATTGCCGCTTTTATTTTCATTTTTCGGCCTGTTTTATAATATCTTCGGCATGTTCCCCGTTCACGTTGTAGTATATTTTCAGCGGGTTGGCAAGCACTTTCGTGAATCCTACCACGTCTGCACCCGTGTACGACTTGTTTATTTCACCGTAAGAGCCGAACTTCGAACTCATCAGGTCGTGCGCGCTCGTGCATCCGAGCACGGCGAAATGATAAGGCATCAGAGCCACTTCGACTTCTCCTGTCACCACTTTTTCCATATGGTCCATCATGGCCTCCATGTCCCTGAGCACTGGGTCGAGGTACATGGCCTCGTGCATCTGCTGTCCGTACCAGCCTGCTATCTGATCTTTCCAGTAGAGCTGTCCTTTGGTAAGTACGTGTTTTTCAAGCAGATGATGTGCCTTGATTATAATCAGCGGCGCAGCGGCCTCGAAAGCTACACGCCCCTTGATGCCTATGATGGTATCGCCCACATGGATGTCACGCCCGATTCCGAATGGTCCGGCCAGATCCCTGACTTTCCTGATGACATCCACCGGAGACATCCTTTCACCGTTCACCGATACCGGCTCTCCGGCCTCGAAGCCTATTTTCAGATGTTCCGGAGCGCTTTTGGTGACTTTCGTAGGATAGGCTTCCTCAGGCAGGTATCCGTCGGAAGAAAGCGTCTCCACACCGCCGATGCTCGTACCCCACAGCCCCTGGTTGATGGAATATTTGGACTTTTCCCAGGAAGACTCGTAGCCGTGTTCCTGGAGATACTTTATTTCCTCCTGCCGTGTGATGGACAGCTCCCTGATAGGGGCGATGACCTTCACTTCCGGAGCCAGGATTTCGAATACTATGTCGAATCTTACCTGGTCGTTCCCTGCTCCCGTACTTCCGTGAGCCACATATCCGGCTCCGAGTTTCTTTACGAGTTTCAGGACTTCGAGAGCCTGGAATACCCGTTCCGAACTTACGGACAGAGGGTAAGTCGCATTTTTCAGTATGTTGCCGTAGATAAGGTATTTGATTCCGTGCCGGTAGTAAGTGTCCACGGCATCTATGTTGGTGTGGGAAGCAGCCCCGAGTTTGAGAGCCCTTTCTTCGATGTTTTTTTCTTCCTCTTTCGAGAAACCGCCTGTATTGACCATGACGGTGTGGACTTCGAGCCCTTTTTCATTCTTGAGATAAGGGACGCAGAAAGAGGTGTCAAGACCTCCGCTGAAAGCAAGTACGACTTTGTTGTTCATGATATTGTGGATTTGATTGATTTTTCGTGTGCACCTGTCGGTGCAATGTCTCCGGCCTTGTGCCGCGCTCCGGTTACATGGTCTGTCTTATGCCGGCATCCTGCACTGCAATATGCTCCGCCGGGTCGAACAGCAGGCCCGTACACAGGCACATCTTGTAGTTGTTGTTCTGCAGGATGGGAAAATTCTTGCAGCCCTGGCATCCTTTCCAGAATTCCGGATCATGGGTAAGCTCGCCGAAAGGCACCGGACGGAATCCGATTTCGTAGTTCATCTTCATGACTGCCGCCCCTGTCGTGATGCTGAATATCTTGGCATCAGGGTATTTTTCACGTGACAGCCTGAATATTCTCTGCTTTATCCGCGTGGCAAGACCGATTCCTCTGAAGGCATGCGCGACTATAAGTCCCGAATTGGCCACGTATTTTTTCCCTTCCCATGTCTCGATGTATGAAAAACCTGCAAACCGGCCGTTTCTGGCAACGGCTATTACGGCTTTCCCCGCTCTCATCTTCTCGATTATGTACTCGGGAGTACGCCGTGCTATTCCGGTTCCTCGTTCCTGTGCCGAGATGAACATCTCGTCGCAAATCTCCTGAGCGTATTTTGCGTGGCCGTTATTCGCCACTACAACATCGATTTCCATTTCTGTTTATGTTATTGACTGATTTTATTATACTGGGAAACAATAAAGCCCCTAACGGCAAGACAAACCTCGATTGTCAATTGCAATTAATGCTTTCATGTATGTATTCGTGCTTTGGGAAAATGAGGGTTTCCGGAATGTACGCCCTCCTATATTCGGACAAGAACGGACACGGCAGCTGATCCCCGTCGGACCTTTGCCCCGGTCAGTGCAAATACTGATATGTTTGTCCTCGAATTCATAATTGCCGCGAATATACGACTTTTTTTAGAAACAGTTCTGAATTTTTCGAAAAATCTTTTGGCCGCCATTTCAAAACAGTTTCTTATCTTTGGAAAAATTTCAGAAATTGAAGAAAAACAAGTCTAAACAAAGAGTAGACCCGGATTTCCTCAGACGGGAAAAGGAGTCCCTGATCAGGAAAAACAGGCAGGTAATCTACCTGAATGATAAAGAAATGGCTGCAATATCCGAATATTGCAGCCGTTTCAAAGTCAATACCAAATCCGTTCTGTTCCGCCAGGCCATAATGGAAAAGGTCCTCAAGGAACTTGATGAAAACCATCCGACCCTGTTTTAGAAACTGTTTTGAAAATTTCAGGAAATCCTTTAATTTTCTTTCTCAGTCCCTTCTGGCAAGTCCTATATAATATAATAGTGTAGCAAGTGAGCCGATAGCGGCAATGACATAGGTGTAGGCCGCCCATTTGAGGGCGTCTATGGCCATCGGCTGCGTTTCGGCGTTTGTGATTCCCGCGTTGGAAAGCCAGGATACGGCCCTTGCGCTCGCATTGATTTCCACCGGAAGCGTGACGAAACTGAAAAGCGTGGTCATGGCGAACAACGCTATTCCGAACCACAGCAGTCCGGGGAATACGCCCATGAGCAGCACTCCGAGCAGGAGAATCCACTGTACTATGTTGGAGGCGAAATTTACTATCGGCACCAATGCAGTCCTGAATTTGAGAGGCGCATAGCCTTTTGCGTGCTGTATGGCATGTCCGCATTCGTGTGCGGCTACCGCAGCAGCGGCAATCGAAGCATTCGAGTAAACGCCTTCGCTCAGTGCGACCGTCTTTATGGCAGGATTGTAGAAATCGGTAAGCATGCCGCCGGTAGGCACTACCTTGACATCGTAGATGCCGTTGTCATTCAGCATTTTCATCGCGATTTCCGCTCCTGTCATCCCGTTCCCGGTAGGAACTTTCGAATATTTGCCGAATTTGCTGTTCAGCATCCCCTGCACTATGAGGCTGAGGACCATTATCAGTATTAGTATGAACCAGATACTCATGATTTCCTTTTTGAAAAATTATATTGACACCTTGTCAGTCCGAAATGCGTTTTTGTCGGCAAATCGGGCGGAGCCACTTATATGCAAAAAGTGCGCCCCGACGTCTTTTTCTCTTTACATGCCCCATCTTCGTCTTCGGGAATGCCCCTTCTGTCCGGCCGGGATTCTGCCGGAGAAAAGTCTCGGGCATCCCGTTGAAATCATTGTTAAATTTGACAGGGCTGCCCGAGGCGGTCATTGCTGCTTTGTAGCAAAGCGGCAAAATGCCGGCCGGCAGGGAGCGCAGTTCGTGCCATTTGTTTTCGGGTTTTACTACTCGTCTTTTCGGAATAATTTGATATTTTTGCAGCCGTTTTCCGATAAATGAAAATCATATGAGAGAAAATGATTTTTCGAGACTTGAGATAAATCTTTCAAATTGCCTGCAGAACTATCGGTATTTCAGGTCGCGCCTGCTGCCCTCTACGAAACTGTTGGTGCTGGTGAAAGCCAATGCATACGGCCACGGGGCGGTGGAGTTTGCTTCTTTGATGGAGAAGGCTGGCGCCGACTATTTAGCCGTGGCGTATCCGGTGGAAGGCATGGAGCTGCGCAATGCGGGCATTTCGACTCCGATACTCGTCCTGACGGCGGGCACCGATTTTTTCAACGAAATCATCGACAATTCCTTAGAGCCTGGAATCCCGAATCTCACTGCACTTCAGGAATTCTGCAAAGTGCTGAGAGACAGGGGTATAAAGGACTATCCGATACATATCAAGCTCGATACCGGAATGCATCGCCTCGGTTTTATGACCAGTGAGCTGTCAGCCTTGACTGATTTCCTGAAAGACTGCGGATATGTCAGGGTAAAATCCATATATTCTCATCTTTCCGCAGCCGACGAGCCGCAGTATGACGGCTTTACCTTAGGGCAGATTTCCATGTTCAGGACCAATGCCGAACTGCTTGTGCAGTCTTTGGGCTACAGGCCGATGTTCCATATCCTGAATTCCGCGGGCATAGAGAGATTTCCCGATTATCAGTTCGACATGGTCCGTCTCGGAATAGGAATCTACGGGATAAGCGCATTGCCGGATGTAAAACTGGCCACTGTCGCCTCTTTCAAGTGCAAGATATTGCAGATAAAGCACCTTATGCCTGAGGACGGTCCGATAGGGTACGGTAGGTACGGGCAGATTGCTCCAGCAGGGACGGTGATAGCCACGATTCCGGTAGGCTATGCCGACGGAGTGGACCGCAGATTGGGCAGGGGAGCGGCCACGTTTTCCCTGAACGGGCACAGGGTCCCTACCATAGGCAACATCTGCATGGACATGTGCATGCTCGACATCACGGGCGTGGAGGCGGAAGTGGGGGATACCGTGACCGTTTTCGGCGAGGATCCGACGGCTTCCGAACTTGCATCCATCCTGGGAACGATTCCTTACGAGATTTTTACATCGGTGCCGCGGCGGATCGAAAGGGTCGTGGTGGGGGGATGAGGTTTCCCCGTTCGCAGCTGCGCCATCCGGCCGGAATGACGGGATGAATTGGCTGCCTGTTTCGGAACTGCGTGCAGGGCGTCCTGCAAATGCTGTTATTTGCTGCGGAGGATATCAGCCATGAGGCTGTCGGGATCGAGTCCGAGAAAATTGTCTATGACGAGGTCGGAATACGGGGCTATATCCTCCCGGCCGTTTGTCGTAGCCAGTCCGATGACATGGCCGCCTGAACTGCGTGCCGATTTCAGGCCGTTGAAGGAATCTTCGAAAATAAAGGTGTTGCCGGGAGTGCTTCCGCATTTTTCCATCCCGAGAATGTAGCATTCCGGGTCGGGTTTGGACCGTGCGAAGTCGTCTCCGGTAAGGATGTGTCCGAACATGGAGGGCAGTTCGGGATGGGCCTTGTAGACTTTGCCCATCTTGTCCCTGTTCGAACTCGTGACGATGGCTGTCGGATATCCCCGGTCTTTCAGCATGGTCAGGAAATCGAAAGCGCCCGGAATGTATTCGTATTTCATCCGTTCCTCGAAAGCATACAGCTTTTCCCTGACTTCCTCTCTTTCAGCCTCGTCGTCCGGAAAACATGTCAGCAGGGAATGGGCTATGGTTTCGCCTTTCAGTTTTGCAGCCAGATGCGGATCGCCGAGATAGTCGGCTCCGATTTTATCCCAGAATACGGTATATTGCCCTTCCGTATCGAAAATGACTCCGTCCAAATCGAAAAGAAATGCCGCAGATTCCATAGCTTTTTTCTGTTTTGGCTGCGAAGATAGTATTATTCCGTGAAAATCTCCTTGTAGTCGTCTATGTTTTCACGTATGATGATGTCCACCGGCATCAGGTGCCGGATGTTTTTCTCCACAGGATTGTACAGGAGGGTCCTGATGATGGCTTTTACGGCATGGAAGCCCTGCATTTCCGGTCTCTGGCATATTACGGCGGAGATGGTGCCGTTCTTAATGCAGCGAGAATTGTTGACCGTCAGGTCGAAGGACACTATGCTGATATCATTGCCCGAGACTCCGGCGAGGGCATCGGACACTATGTATCCCCGCGAATTCAGGACGGCTATCCCTTTGACTTTCGGATTTTTCTCCATGAATTCGATGACGTCCCTTTTCGACTCCTCCGGATCGAGGACCGAGAGTTTGGACTCCTTGATGGTCCTGCAGCTGCCCGTGTCGCGGAAATATTCTTTCATCCCGGCCATCCTCCTCATGGAGTTGTTCGCCCTTTCGTTTCCGATTCTCCGGGAACTGAAAATGGCGAGTTCCGCACCCTCTGGTGTAAAAAGGTCGAGCAGCCTGCCTATCATCCGTCCGCAGGCATTCTGGTCCGAAGAATATGTGGCTACCGGATTCGTTTTCTCAATGACGGAGTCGATGAAGGCATACGGTATGCCGGCCTTGTCCAGGAGCCCGCACAGGATTTTCGTTTCGGAGGCGAAAGTGGCGCCTATTATCACCGCGTCGGCGTGACTGTCGGCAACGGTGTCGAATGCCTTGCGGCAGGAAAAGATGTCGAACTGGTTGTAATATACATAGGTGCATTCGATGGAGATGTCCGAGTATTCGTCCAGTGCATGGCTGATTCCTTTCCCGACCGTATCCCAGTATTCTCCGGGGGCGGCTTCAGGAGTGGAAATGACTAATCTGAATCCCTTTTTCAGCGAGACGGCCGACGTATGTATGTTGAATCTGTAGTTGTTCTCGGCGAGTACGGATTCCACAGCTTTCCTGCTTGACTCCGAGACGTTGCCCCTGTTGTGCAGAATCCTGTCGACCGTGCCGCGCGACACCCCTGCCTTTTCCGCTATATCCTTTATCTTGACTTGTTTGGCCATAAGTTTATTTCGCTTTTTATGGTGTTTTGACTGCCGTTCCGGCTGTTTTTCTGTGGTTTTAATCAATCTGTTGAACAAATATTGGCCTTTTTATTGAAAAATGCAAAATAATTCGTATTTTTGTGCACGTACACGAGAATTGGTAACATTAAAATAATAGTTTGTATATGAAGAACTTATTTGACATTAAAGGTAAGGTGGCCGTGATGACGGGGGCCTGCGGGGTCCTTGGGGCTTCCATCGTGAAGTATTTTGCCTCCCAGGGGGCTAAGGTAGTGTTGCTCGATTTGGAGCGTACTTCCGAAACGGCTGCCGGAATCATCTCTGAAATCGAAGCCGAGGGGGGCGAGGCTGTCTTTTTCCCTACCAACGTGCTCGACAAGGCTGTCCTTGAGGAAAATTATTCCCGGATAATGGAGCGTTACGGACGTATTGACATACTCCTGAATGCGGCAGGAGGCAATATGGCTTCCGCTACCGTACCTCCCGACAAGACGATATTCGATCTCGACGTGGATGCGGTGAAAAAGGTGACGGAACTGAATCTGTTCGGGACCATCATCCCTACAATGGTGTTCGCTAAGGCAATGGCGGAGCAGAAGAGCGGTTCCATCATCAATTTCGCGAGCGAATCAGCACTCAGGCCTCTTACGAGGGTCGCCGGCTATGGCGTGGCCAAGGCTGCGGTAGCCAACTGGACGAAGTATCTCTGTGCCGAACTGGCCATGAAGTTCGGGGAGGGCATCAGGGTAAACGCCATTGCTCCGGGTTTCCTGCTGACCAACCAGAACAGGACCTTGCTGACCAATCCTGACGGAAGCCTGACTCCGCGTTCCCACACTATCCTCGCACATACTCCTATCAACAGGTTCCTCGAGCCTGAGGAGCTGCTCGGCACTCTGCACTGGCTGGCTTCCGACGCATCGAGTGCAGTGACCGGAACTGTGGCCGTGGTGGACGGCGGTTTCGACGCATTCTCGATCTGAAGTTAATATATACACCCGTTGCATCGTCATGCGATGCACCATAAAACAGAAGAAAATGTATCTAATGAAAGAAAGCTGGCGTTGGTACGGCCCCAATGACCCTGTCACCCTCGATTTTATCAAACAGGCCGGAGTTACGGACATAGTCCATGCGCTGCATCATATCCCGAACGGAGAGGTGTGGACAGTGGACGAAATAAAAAAGCGTCAGCAGATGATTTCCGATGCCGGGCTGACCTGGAGTGTGGTGGAGAGCGTTCCTGTCCACGAACATATCAAGACCCAGACCGGCGATTTCCAGAAATATATCGACAATTACAAGCAGTCCATACGCAATCTTGCGTCATGCGGCATCAAGTGCGTCACATACAATTTCATGCCTGTACTCGACTGGACGAGGACGGACCTGGCCTATGAAATGCCGGACGGCTCGCGGGGGCTTCGTTTCGAGAAAGCGGCATTCATGGCTTTCGACCTGTTCATCCTGCAGCGCAAGGGTGCTGAGAAAGAGTACACCGAGGAGGAAAAGGCAAGGGCAAAGGCTCGTTACGAGCAGATGGATGAGGCTGAAAAAGAGCTTGTCACCCGCAACATCATAGCCGGGCTTCCGGGCAGCGAGGAGAGCTTCACCCTCGACCAGTTCCGGGAGGCTCTCGCACGGTATGACGGCGTGGATGCGGAGCAGCTCCGCCGGAATCTGATTTATTTCCTGCGCGAGATATGTCCCGTGGCGGACGAGTGCGGCGTGGAGATGGTGATTCATCCGGATGACCCTCCTTATCCGATACTGGGCCTGCCGCGCATCCTGTCCACTGCGGAAGATTTCAGGAAGCTCGTGGAAGCTGTGCCTAACGTATCGAACGGGCTGTGCCTGTGTACAGGCTCTTTGGGTGTCCGTGCGGACAACGACATGGTGTCGATGATGTACGAGTTCGGCGACCGGGTGGGATTCGTGCATCTCAGAAGTACGAAAAGGGATGCCGAAGGCAATTTCCATGAAGCCAACCATCTCGAAGGGGACGTAGACATGTACGGCATGATGAAGGCATTGCTCGAGGTGCAGCAGCGCCGCAAGGTTTCCATTCCGGTCCGTCCTGACCACGGGCATCAGATGTGTGATGACCTTAACCGCAAGACCAACCCGGGTTATTCCTATTACGGCCGCATGAGGGGTATTGCGGAACTTCGCGGCTTGCAGCTCGGAATAGCAGGGAGCATGGATATCAGGTAAGGTTTTGCCGCTGCGGCAGACAAGGGCGCAGACTTCACTGTAGAACAAAAAGTGGGGTCTGCGCTTTGTCAGTTTTACATAATTGCATATTTTTGCATTATAATACCACAGTTATATTGCACTTGCATAATTACGCTAAAACATATCTTCTGCTGATTCTGCCGCTTTTCTTGTGCGAACAGGGGCTTCATGCCCAGTATTTCAGGAAAATAGGGCCTGCCGAGGGCCTGGACCAGCCTGCCGTGCTTGCGATTCATGAAGACACTCTCGGCAGAATGTGGTTCGGTACAAGGGAGGGAGTATATCTGTATGACGGAAATACGGTCCGTTCATTCAGGCCGGAAACGGCAGGGAAACAGGAAGACGGGAGCCGTTATCTGACGGCCGATGAAGTCAGCCGGATTGTCGGAGACCGGAACGGGGATGTCTTTATCCGGTCGGAACATTCCCTCGTAAAATACGATATCAGGAAGGAAACGTTTGACATGGTTCGGTCCGGGGGAGTGGGAGCCTTGTCCTCGTTCGGAGGCAATGCCTGGTACACTGTCCGCGATTCGCTTTTCATGTATGATGCGGACTCCCGCTCCGAGAAATTCGTGATGGAACTCGGGCTTCCGGAGGTATATTGCCTGCTTGTGGAGGACAGGAAGCTGTGGGCAGGCACGCCGAAAGGCCTGTTCCTGTCGGAAAATGGCGGACAGCTGCGGGAGATACTGCCCGGCATCGAAATATACAGCCTGTTCAAAAGCAGCCGAGGCGAGATGTGGATAGCCTCGAGGATGGACGGCCTTTATTCGATAAGGCGGGACGGTGTGCTCCGCCAGGAGCCCTACGGGAAAGACAAGGTGGCCAGCAGCCAGATCCGCGAGTTCGCGGAGGACGAGGACCAGAATATCTGGTTCGGAACGTTCGAGGGGCTCCAGATATACAATCCATACACGGGAAAATACCGGCTCATCAAGGCCGAAGGCTCTCTTCCGGGCACATTGTCGCATCCGTCTGTCTTTTCCCTTTACAGGGACCGGCACAACACGATGTGGGTGGGCACATACTACGGCGGCGTGAACTATGTGAATCCTTCCCGGGACATCTTTACATACTACGGCGTGGACGAAGACCGGGACGACTGCCTGAACTATCCTATCATAGGGCAGATGCTTGAGGATAAACACAGGAGGCTGTGGATATGCACCGACGGGGGAGGTCTGAACTGCCTCGACATGAAGACGGGAAAATTCAGGCATTTCAGGGCTTCCGATCCGAATTCCGTACTTCACGACAATATAAAGACAGTCGCGTACGACGGCAGCCGCGACGTCCTGTACATAGGCACGCACACTGGCGGCATGAGCAGGTATGACTGCGGTACGGGGAAATTCCACAATTATTCCGGCAGGGAAGGCGACGGCCCCGGCAACATCATTTACCACATGCTTTTCCATGACGGAAAGCTATATGTGTCCGCGAGGAACGGACTGTGGATTCTCGACCCGGATACGGACAAATTCGAACGGCTGCTTGCCTACGGGCCTGTCCTGACATTCGATATCGATTCCCGGGGCATGATGTGGATGGCCGACAGGACCGGACTTCTGCGCATGGACCTGAACAGGCGCGGAAAGCCGGAACGGATGCAGACGGACAGTTCCGGAGTGTCCTGCAGGGTCACCAGGATTCATGAAAGCGCGAGCGGACTTGTCTACATGGCGACTCTCGGGCAGGGGGTGAAAGTCTATGACTATGAAACAGCCTCCTTCAAAACGCTCAGCCGTGAGAAAAACAATCTCACGAGCAATTACTGCTACAATCTCATGGAGACATCGAGAAACCGCATCCTGATTACCACCGATGGCGGGCTTACGCTGTATTCTCCGTTCACGGGGCTCGGAAGCCGTATCGGCAAGACCGACGTGTTTTCCGCGGGCGAGGGCGGCGGCATGTACGAGTGTTTGGACAACAGGATTTTCGTGGGAGGCATGAACGGGATGGTGTCATTCGACGAAAGCGACCTCTACAAGCAGGATTTGCAGGACGGCAGCTTCTATTTTTCCGAACTGTACGTAAACGGTGCAAGAGTATTTCCCGGAGACGGGACCGGCATCCTGACCAATTCCCTGCCTTTTACCGGAGAACTCAGGCTGGCTTCTTTCCGGAACAATCTGAATATTTCCTTCGCTGTCCCGGATTACGTCTCCCGCAGGAATGACGGCAAATATTTCTACAGGCTGGAAGGTTTCGATTCCGGGTGGAACTCGACAGCGGCAAACAGTCTGAATTATACCAACCTCCCTCCCGGGAAATATGTCCTGAAGGTCCGCACCGGTGTCGGTATGACGGATGATGAACTTTCCGGGGAACTGTCCGTACTGATAGAAAAGCCGTTTTACGGCAGATGGTGGGCCTGGCTGCTGTATCTGGCCGCTTTTTCGCTGCTCGTCTTTGCGGTGTACAGGACAAGGCGGAACAGGAAGGCCTGGGAGGATACGCTCAGAAAGGAAAAGGAGGAAAAGTCCAGGATAGAGGAACTGAACAAGGTGAAGCTCCGCTTTTTTACGGATGTCTCCCATGAATTCAAAACACCGCTGACACTGATTACCGGACAGATCGAGAGCCTGCTTCAGTCCGAGCCGTTTTCCCCTCAGGTGACCCGGAGGCTGGAAAAGATACGTGCCAATGCCGAGCGCCTCAAGCGGCTGATATCCGAGCTGCTGGATTTCCGCAAACAGGAGCAGGGCTTCCTGAAACTCAAGGTGGAGCAGGTGGATATGGTGGATTTCATATACGGCATATGGCAGACTTTCGAGGAGTACGCCCGTTCGAGACGCATCACCTATACTTTCGAGTCACTTGAAAAGCATGTCGAGGTCTGGCTCGACCCTGTCCAGATGCAGAAAGTCATATCGAATCTGCTGTCGAACGCCTTCAAGTACACGCCTGACGGAGGCCGCATAGAAGTCCGGATAAGGAAAACTCTGCGTATGGCGGAAGTGTCGGTTTCCGATTCCGGACGCGGAATACCGGAGGAGGACAGAAAGCATATTTTCGAACGTTTCTACCGGTCCGGGGACGAATATTCGGTAGCCGGCACCGGCATAGGACTGGCCCTTTCCATGGAAATAGTGAAGGCGCACAAGGGAAGCCTCGAAGTGGCCGGAGAGCCTGGAAAAGGCAGCGTGTTCACTCTCGGCATCTTGTCCGGCAACGACCATTTCACCCGTGAGGAACTGGAACATGCGAAGACCGGGTATTCCGTCGACAACAGTTACGCTCTCATGATGCAGTCGGAGGCCGGGCCGGAAGTCCCTGAGCCGGGGGAAACCCATGAAGACGGGGAGGGAATCCCGACGGTCCTGATAGTCGATGACGACGCTGAAATGCTGGAAATGCTGGAACAGATATTCTCGCCGTCATACAGGGTATTCAAGGCTGCCGACGGCCGGGAAGGTCTGGCAATGACGGCGGAGATTCTTCCGGATCTTGTCGTGAGCGATCTGATGATGCCCGGAATCTCCGGAAAGGAACTCTGCCGCAGAATCAAGACCAATCTCGAACTCAGCTACATTCCGGTGGTGCTTCTGACAGCCAGCGATTCCATGGAGGAGCAGGTCATGGGATACATGTACGGCGCCGATGACTATATCTGCAAGCCGTTCAACGTGAAGCTCCTTCTGGCCAGGTGCGAAAATCTCGTGAGGAACAGGAAACTCATGCTCGGACGCATGGAAGCCAGACCTGTCAGGACATCCGCATCGGAAGGGTTGAAATCTTCCGACAGGGATATGATGGAAAAGGCTGCGGCCATAATCAGGCAGAATTTCGACAATTCGGATTTCAGCATGGATGACCTCGCCTCCGGCCTGAATATGAGCCGCACCAGGATGTTCTCGTTTTTCAAGTCGGTCCTGGGCACTACTCCGAATGAATTTACCCTGAATCTGAAAATGGAGGAAGCCGCGAGAATGCTGGCGGAGACGCAGGATGCCAATATTTCCGAAATCTCGTATGCTCTCGGCTTCTCTTCGCCGCGTTATTTCAGCCGTTGTTTCAAGGCATTCTATAATGCCGCGCCACAGCAGTACAGGAAAAACTGCCGGAAAAGCCAGGTCTGAGCGTACCGGAGCCCCGGGACGATGTACACTTTTTATCCTTGAACATGCACATTTTGTACAGGGGACGGCCTCTGTACCATATCCGGATTATTTATGGTCCGGAGATTCCGTGCAAGCGCTTACTTTGCCGTTGAACAATTAATTAACACTGAACTCATGAAAAATAGAATGTGTTTGCTTGCAGTCGCATTGCTTCTCATGTTTTCGTGGACTGCCGGAGCGGAGGGCCACGCCTTGCATGAGACTTTGCAGCAAAGCGAGGAACAGGTGTCCGGTGTCGTTACAGATGAATACGGTCCGGTGGCCGGTGCCGCCATCAAGGTCAAGAATCTTCTCGTCGGAACGGTTACGGATGCGGACGGAAAATTTTCCATCGGCCTTTCAAAGGGAGCGGTGCTCGTCGTTTCCTTTTTGGGCTATAAGGATAAGGAGGTCGCCTGGCATGGAGAAAGCCATATGACCATAATGCTCGAGACGGACTCCGAACTCCTGGATGAGGTCCAGGTCGTGGCTTACGGTACTGTCAAGAAAGTGACGGTGACGGGAGCCATTTCCTCCGTGAACAGCAGCGAAGTGATGAAGACGCCTACCGGAAGCATAACGAACGCACTGAGCGGCAAGATTTCCGGACTCGCGAGCGTACAGTCGAAGGGCCAGCCTGGTGAAGATGATGCCGCCCTTTATGTCAGGGGTGTGGGTTCCCTGTCTGCCGACCTTTCCTCGCCCCTGGTTCTCGTGGACGGGGTGGAACGCTCTTTTTCGCAGCTCGATCCCAACGAGATAGCCGATATTACGGTCCTGAAGGATGCGTCCGCAACGGCGGTCTTCGGAGTCCGCGGTGCGAACGGAGTGATATTGGTCACGACCAGGCGCGGTGAGGAGGGAAAGGTGAAAATCAATGTATCGACATCCTATGCAGTGCAGATTCCGACCAGGATTCCTGAATTTGCCGGAAGCTACGATTACGCCATGACCTACAACCGTGCCGCACTTGAAAGCGGGACCCCGGAAGACGACCTTCCCTTTACTCCGGCCATGATAGAGGGCTACAGGACACATTCGTCACCGTACATTTATCCCGACACCGACTGGGCCGGGCTTATGCTCAGAAAGGCTGCCCTTCAGACCCAGCACAACTTCACCATGTCAGGCGGTACCAGGACCATCAGGTATTTCGTGTCGCTCGGCGCATATACTCAGGAAGGACTGTACAGGGTGTACGAGACCGACTACAACAGCAATTACAGGTACAACCGGTACAATTACCGCATCAATCTCGATGTGGATATCACTAAGACCACCCTGATGAAAATCAACCTCGGAGGAATACTGAGCAACCAGCGCACTCCGAACTACAACAATGCCACGAGCACCGATCTCGGCAAGTTTTTCCAGGAGATATACAATACCGTTCCCTTCAATTCGGCCGGAATCATGGACGGAAAATACGTAAAGGTGGATCCGGCCCTGCTTCCGTCAGGATTTACCTCCACGGACCCGCTCCAGAACATCTACGGCCGCGGTTACAGGCTTGCCCTCGGAAACACCCTGAATTTCGACTTCATACTGGAGCAGAAGCTGGATTTCCTCACCAAGGGCCTTAACCTGTCCCTGAAGGCATCATACAACAGCGGAGTGACGCAGACAAAGACACGTGAAGGCTGGGGCGACATTTATGAAGCCGGGCTGGACCCCGACAACAATGTCTTTATCGCAAAGACCCAGGAAAAGACCACTCTGTCTTATTCGGAATCATACGGACTGTCCCGTGACTGGTATGTGGAAGCGGCCCTGAACTATTCGAGGGACTTCGGACATCATCATGTATCTGCCCTCGCGATGTACAACCAGTCCATGAAATATTATCCTGCCGGAACATATCAGGGGATTCCCCGCGCATATGTCGGCTTTGTCGGAAGGCTGACATACGACTACGATACCCGCTACATGGCGGATTTCAGCGTCGGCTACAACGGCTCCGAGAATTTCGCGCCGGGGAAGCGTTTCGGCCTTTTCCCTGCCGGCTCCATAGGCTGGATCATTACGGAAGAAGATTTCATGGAGCCTCTCAAACCGTGGCTCAGCTACCTGAAACTCAGGGCTTCCTACGGTATTGTGGGAAACGACAACACCGGAGATAATGCGAGATTCCTGTATCTTCCCGATTCATGGTCCATAACGGGCGACGGAAAGGGTTATAACTTCGGTACCGGAAATTCCTCCAACGTTCCGGTGGCGGCAGAGGCCAAGATAGGAAACCCCAATCTTACCTGGGAGACTGCCGCCAAGCAGAATTACGGAGTGGACCTCCAGATGTTCGATCACAGGCTGAAAGCCTCGTTCGATTATTTCATCGAGCACAGGAGGAATATCCTCATAGCCCAGAAGACCCGTCCGAGCTATCTTGCCATGCAGCTCCCTACAATGAATCTCGGCAAGGTGGACAACAAGGGTTATGAAATCAGCGTGAAATGGGAAGACAGGGCGAAAGACTTTTTCTATTACGTAGGCCTGAATCTCTCGTATGCTAAAAACACTATCGTCTACCAGGATGAAATCCCGCAGGAGTATGACTGGATGATGGCTACCGGAAAGCCGGTCGGTACTTATTTCGGATATCAGGCCGACGGATTCTTTACCGAGGAGGAAGCGGCAAGATACGAGACGGAAAAGGGAAAGACCATGCCGGACTATGGAGACGGCATGTCGTTCAAGGCCGGAGACGTGAAATACAAGGACCTGAATCACGATATGAAGATAGACTACAGGGACAAATCCGCCATAGGCTATCCGGTTTATCCTCTGCTTACGGGCGGACTGAATCTCGGATTTTCATACAAGGGCTTCGACCTCAGCATGACATGGACGGCGGCGACCAAAACATCCCGCATGCTGGAGCAGATCTGGAGAATCCCGTTCGGGGAAATGAACACCCAGTCACTTCTCCAGTATCATATCGACAACCAGTGGACTCCGGAGAAAGGAGATGATTCGAAAGAGCCGAGGATATCCTTCGAGAACAAGAGACACAACTACGAGGACTCGGATCTCTGGCTCAGGGACGCCTCATACATAAGGCTCAAAAACATGGAGATAGGTTATTCACTGCCGGCCAGGGTCATAGAAAAAATGCGTCTCAGCCAGTTCAGGATATATGTTTCCGGCTTCAATCTGCTCACTTTCGACAGGCTGAAAATCCTGGACCCGGAGCAGACAGACACTTATAACGGAGACTATCCTCTGGTCAAGGTAGTGAATTTCGGATTGAAACTTGGTTTTTGACAAAAGGAGAAACATATGAAAAGAATATTCCTTTACATATTGGCAGCCGCAGTTTCCATGACTGCCCTGTCCTGCGAAGATTTCGACCTGGGAGATTCGTTCCTGCAGAAACCGCCGAGTGTGGACATTACCATAGATACGGTCTTTTCGAATGCCGAATACGCACGCCGCGTGCTGTGGAACAGCTATGACAAGCTCCCGTTCGGACTTCCCATAACCGGCAGGAAGACCGTGATGAACAAAGGTACCATTGAAGGTCTGACGGACCTCGCGCACACTGCCGTGAATGATTCCGGAGAAAGGCAGGTCTATTATCCGGGAAGATACAGCGCCGACATAGAAAACGGCAATATAAGCACTTCGGTGGTGAGCAAATACCGTTTTACGGAATTCGGAGCCTGGGACGGAATCAGGCATGCCTGGCTGTTTTATGAGAACGTGGACAGGGTGCCGGACATGTCCGATGCCGAGAAGAACAGGCTGAAAGCGGAAGCGAAAATACTCGTGGCCGTCTTCTATGCTGACATGTTCCGCCACTACGGAGGCCTTCCGCTTTTGGACCACAGCATAGACATCGAAGAAGAAAACCTTCCTGTCAGAAGCACGGTGGAGGAAACCGTGAAATTCATAGTGAAACTCTGCGACGATGCCATAGCCTGCGAAGACCTGCCGTGGAACATACCTGCCTCCGAACTTTCGAACTGGGCGGGAAGAATGACCAAGGCATCCGCATACGGCCTGAAAGTCAGGGTGCTGCTCTTTGCGGCAAGCCCGCTTTTCAACTCCGACGAGCCTTACTATCCGGGGGAAGCCGCTTCGAAGTTCCTTACATGGTACGGTAACTACGATGCCGGGCGCTGGCAGGACGCGGCCGATGCTGCCGGGGAATTCTTCAGGAAGATAGAGGAAAACGGATACTACAAGCTGGTGGAAATGGGCGACTATTCCACTGCGAGCTACCGTGAGGCATTCAGGGAGGCGTATTACCAGAGGGGAAGCACTGAAATGCTTATCGAGTCGCACAGGAACTACTACATGATGAATCAGGAGGAGCTTATAATGCAGAGCATCCGCTGGGGAGGCTTCTGCCCGACCAAGGAATATTTCGAAATGTTTCCGATGGCTGACGGCAGCGACTTCGACTGGGATCTGTACGGTACCAATCCGTTTGTAAACAGGGATCCGCGCCTTGCCGAGACCATTCTCCTGGACGGAGACGACTATAGGGGCACTCCGGTGGAAACATTTATCGAAGACCCGGCCGATCCTGTCAATTATCCGAAAGGATTCCATATCGGCTCATGGCCGTTCGACGCCATAAGTCTTGAGAACGGATTCGGACTATACAAATTCGCCCTCGACCGCGCCGGCTCCCTTTACAACGGAAGGCGTTGCATCTGGCCTGTTTTGCGCCTTGCGGAAATATATCTGTCATATGCGGAAGCCCTGAACGAACTCGACCGTACCGACGAGGCGTACAGGTACGTAAATGCGGTGCGCGCCAGGGTTGGTCTTCCGCCTCTCGCGGACATGACCAAGGAAGAATTGAGGGAAGCCCTGCTCAGGGAAAGGGCCTGCGAATTCGGCTGGGAGGAAGTCCGCTTCTTCGACCTGATACGCTGGAAAAGGGCTGATATTTTTTCCAAGCATCTCCACGGTATCAGGCTGTACAGGAACAAGAACACCGGGGAGTACCGCTGCGTGCCGTATCAGCTGGAAGAACGGGCATGGCAGAAGCCGGGAGGATTTTCTCCGGCCAATTATCTCAGCGCTTTCCCGTCCGACGAAGTGAACAAGGGCTACGGACTGATCCAGAATCCGGGATGGGAATAATGTCATTTGCAACAAAAGAATCGAATGGATATGAAGAAACACATGATATTGTTATTTCCGACGGCAATCCTTTCCGGAATGCTGGTGTCGGCCATGACGCCGGACAGTACGTCCGCGCCCCGGACAGAGTATGGACGAGGTGTCGAAGTGGCCGTGAAGGAGGCTTCCGCCGCCGTGTCTTCCGCAGGGGAGCAGGAATTGTCCCACAAGACGGCCATCAACCCGTCCAACCTTCTCTACGGGCTTATCCCCGGACTGCAGGTCCTGCAGAATGCCGGGAACTCCTGGGATGACGGAGCCACTCTCTATGTCAGGGGCATTGGTACATCCGGAACGGCAACCCCTCTGATTCTCGTGGACGGCTTCGAACGCTCTTTGGACAAGATAAGCGGCAGGGACATTGAGTCCGTGACAGTGCTGAAAGACGCCGTGTCCACGAGCCTGTACGGCATGAGAGGCGCGAACGGAGTTATCCTGGTCACTACAAAAAGAGGTGAATCGGGTGCACCCCGGATAGACTTTTCCTACCAGTTCAATATGGGAACGCCCCGGAACATCCCGGTGCTGGTGAACGGATATACTTTTGCGCACGCCCTGAATGAAGGCCTGACGAACGACGGGTCACGCCCGAGATATACCGATGCCGAACTGAGGGCATTCTACAACGGCACATATCCCGACTTCTATCCCGACGTGGACTGGTGGAAGGAATCCGTGAGAGACCACTCCTACGGGAACGACGTGTCCCTGTCAGCCCACGGCGGAGGCAAGACGGTGAAATACTACACCCAGCTGAATTACATGAACGACAACGGCATATTGAAGCCGGTGAATACAAATGAAGGCTATTCCTCCCAGTTCAAGTATTCGAAAATGAACATCAGGACCAACCTTGACATCGCGGTCAGCAAGACCACGCGTGCACGGCTGAACATGTTCGGAAGTTTCTCGGAGCAGAACAGGCCGGGACAGACTGCGGACGCGATTTTCTCCGCCCTGTACAAGGTGCCTTCCGGAGCATTCCCGGTCAAGACCGCGCATGACATTTATGGCGGGACGACAGTATATTCCAACAACCCTGTCGCACTTATTGCCGGCTCGGGCTATGTCCGTGCCCAGGAACGGGTCCTTTTTGCCGACCTTGAACTCGAACAGGATCTCGGCTTCATTGCGAAGGGGCTTTCCGCCGGAGTAAGGGCTGCCATCGACAACTATACCACCTATCAGGACAGCAATACGAAGAATTTCGCTTATGAAGCGGCGACCATGGACATGACGGGCGGAACGCAGAGATATTCCATGCTCCGCAATGAAGGCACCCTCTCTTTCGGAAAAGGCGTGACGGAATCTTCCAACCATTTCAATTTCGAAGCCCGCCTGAATTACGACAGGCAATGGACCGGCCACAAGCTCCAAAGCATCCTCATGTATTCCATGGACAAGAATACCGTAAACACCCAGAATGCCTCGAGAGCATTCATGGACATCGTCGGCCAGGTGCACTATGCGTTCAAGGACCGCTATATCCTGGACTTTTCCATTTCAGGTACGGCTTCGAGCGTGCTCGAGCCGGGCAGAAGGTGGGGGATATTCCCGGCGGCAGGTGTAGCGTGGCTGCTTTCCGAGGAGCCTTTCATGAAAGACAGCCGGGTGGTCGACATCCTTAAAATCAGGGCTTCGTACGGTATATCCGGCAGGGCGGATTACGGACTCAACCTGTACCGCAACCAGTACGGCTCCGGCAATTCCTACTATTTCGGAGAAACGCTGTCCAGACTGTCCGGACTGGAAGAAACGGTCCTCGGAGTCAGGGGACTCACATATGAAAAATCCCACAAAGCGGACTTCGGACTGGATTTCGGCATTTTCAACAAACTGACTTTCAGCGCCGACGTATTCTACGACCACAGGACCGACATCCTCATGGATGCTGCCGGCGTCACATCCTCCGTGCTGGGCATAAGCGTTCCCAAGGTGAACAACGGGGTCATCGACAACTACGGTACGGAGGCATCCCTGAACTGGAGCGACAGGATAGGGGACTTTTCCTATTGTGCCGGAGGCAATTTCTCGTATGTCAGAAGCCGGATTATTTCCATGAACGAACAGTACCGCCCGTATGACTACCAGAGACGCACCGGCCGTCCGGTAAACCAGATTTACGGATATGTGGTCGAAGGCATATATCAGAGTCAGGAAGAGATAGCCAACAGGGAAGTAAAGCAGTACCTTTCCGAAGTCTATCCCGGAGACCTGATGTTCGAGGACCTGAACGGAGACCTCAGGATAGATGAAAACGACATGAAGGCCATCGGCTACAACAATGTATGTCCGGAAATATACTATTCGTTCTGGATAGGAGCCGAGTACAGGGGCATAGGGCTTTACGCACTGTTCCAGGGAGCCGGAAACTACAGCGCCATCCTTTCGGTAAACAGCGTCTACAGACCGTTGATAAACAACAATACGGTGTCTGCACATTATTACAGAAACCGCTGGACGCCGGAAAATCCGGATGCGAAATATCCCCGCCTGACATATGCCGGATCAGCCAACAACTACAATAACAATACGCTCTGGGTGGCCGATGCCTCTTTCCTCAAGCTGCGCACGCTCGAACTGAGCTACCGTCTGCCGGAAAAGGTCCTCGAGAAGACCGGGGTGCTCAAGGGCCTGCAGGTTTTCGCCCGCGCACACGACCTTTTCTCCTGGCACAGTATGGAGCCGATGGATCCCGAGAACGTCGATGACGGACATCCTTTGATGACCCGGTGTTCATTCGGAATAAATCTCAGTTTCTAAAATGGATTCGGTTATGAGAAAAATGATTTTGAAATACGGTCTTGCAGTATTTTCCGCGGCTCTTCTTGCCGGCTGCAACTTCCTCGACTGCGACGAGTCATCCATCTATTCGAAAGATGAGATATTCGAAAGCTATGAACGTACCAAACAGATGGTCACCAATGTGTACGGCTTCCTCCCGAACGGATTCTGCAACATCGACGGAGCCATGCTGGAGGCTGCTACGGATGACGCCGTCCATGTCTACAGGACATCCGGCATCTACCGTTTCATAGACGGCACCTGGGGACCGGACCATACGGTGGATGACGTGTGGGCCACATATTACGAAGGCATCCGCAATGCCAACCGGTTCCTGGCGGAAGGTACCGGACTTACGTTCGAGGAGTGGGAAAACAGCGACGAATACGAGAACTGGATGAAGGAATACCAATATTACGAGAATGAAGTCCGTTTCCTGAGAGCCTATTTCTATTTCGAACTGATACGCCGTTACAGGAATGTCCCGTTAGTGATGGAAGTCCTCGAGCCGGATCAGGTGAATGACCTGAAACAGTCGTCCTTCGACGATGTGGCCCGGTTCATCGTGGACGAATGCGAATATCTCGGTGAAAAAGGCCGTCTTCCGGAAAGTTACGCCTCCGGATTCTACAACAATGAAATCGGACGTGTGACCCGCGGCGCCGCCCTGGCCCTGCGCTCCCGCATGACGCTCTACATGGCAAGCCCTCTCTATACCGCCGACAACAAGGCAAAGTGGAAAGAGGCGGCAAGGGCGGCATACGATATTATCGGCAATGCCTCCGAACTCGGATATTCCCTCTCCCCATACTCGAGTCTTTTCGGGGCGGACAATCACACCTGTCCGGAAGTGATTCTTGCCCGGCCCGTGGGTGAAAACGGAAATTTCGAAAGATACAATTTCCCTATCGGAGTCACCGGAGGCCAGACATCCACCTGCCCTACCGAGAATCTCGTGGAATCCTACGAGATGACGGACGGGAGCGGATTCGACTGGTCTGACGAAAGCATGAAGGCAGCTCCGTACGAGAACAGGGACCCGCGGCTGGCCATGACCGTGGCCTACAACGACATGCCCTGGCCGAAAAACAATCTCGAAATATATGAAGGCGGCTCGAACGGGCTTCCGATAAACAATGCCACGGTCACGGGATATTATCTGAAAAAATATCTGAACAACGAGATAAGTTTCGATGCCGGAAGCACGTCCACCGCAAGGCATCACAACTGGATACTTTTCCGTTACGGGGAAATTCTGTTGAACTATGCCGAGGCCATGGCCAATGCCTTCGATTCCCCTGTATACTCCGATTCCGAATTCCCGATGAGCGCCATTGATGCGGTCAACGCCCTGAGGGCCAGATCCGACGTGAACATGCCGCCTTACCCTTCCGATATGACCAAGGAAGACTTCCTGAAACGTCTCAAGAACGAGAGGCGGGTGGAACTGGCATTCGAAGGCCACCGTTTCTGGGATATCAGAAGATGGAAGGATCTCGGGGAAACGACTAAAATCTACAAGGTGGACGTGACGAGGCAGCAGAACACTTTCTTTTATGAAAAGTCCCTGTACGAGACGAGGCAGGTGGATGACTGTATGTACTTCTATCCGATATCGAATACGGAGATATACAAGAACGGAAACCTTATCCAGAATCCGAACTGGTAGAGCCATGATGAGATACGTGAGCATAATAGCGGCCGCAGTCTGCGCACTGGCCTGTTCTTCCTTCAATATCCGTGAAAGGGAGCATCTGTCCATGGCCGACAGGGCTTTCCGTACGGCAGAAAAACAGATGGGCGGACAGGTGGAGGCGCTCGGAAGCCATACCGAATTCCCGCATTCGCTCAGAAACGGGACCCTGTACTGTACGCAGATGACAGACTGGACCGAGGGTTTTTTCCCTGGCTGCCTGTGGTATCTGTACGAGCATACCGGCAGGACGGTATGGAAAAATACGGCTGCGGAATGGACCGGAAATCTCGAGCCGCTGAAAAAGTTCACGGGGGACCACGATATCGGATTCCTGACCATGAGCAGCTTCGGGAATGCCTACCGGCTGACGCATGACAGGAAATATGCGGAAGTGCTGGTGGAAGCGGCCAATTCGCTGAGCGGAAGGTACGACGGGACTGTCGGATGCATAAAATCCTGGAATTACAAGAAATCGTGGAACGGCGACGAGTGGTTTTTCCCTGTCGTCATAAGCAACATGGCAAATCTCGAACTGTTGTACCGGGCTTCCGAACTGACCGGAGATGCCGGATATGCAGCGATAGCCGACAGGCATGCCCTGAAAACGATGGAATGCCATATCCGGGAAGACGGAAGCTGCTACGAGGTGGTGGATTTCGACAAGACGACCGGAGAGGCACTGTCCAAAGGGTCCTGCCAGGGCTTTTCAGACAATTCCGCATGGGCGAGAGGCCAGGCGTGGGCCATATACGGCTTCACGATGGCATACAGGGAGTCCGGAAAGAAGGAGTTCCTCGAGACTGCCGAAAAGGCGGCTTCATTCTGGCTCGGCCATCCGGATCTTCCGAAGGACGGCATCCCGTACTGGGATTTCAATGCGGGACGCCGGGGATATGTACCTGACTGGCAGTACGATTCCCTGAAATACAGTACAGTGCCGCGTGACGCCTCGGCTGCCGCCATTGCCGCTTCGGCATTTATGGAGCTTTCAGAGTATTCTTCCGACCCGGACCGGTATTTCAAGGCGGGGGAGCATATTCTCGAAACTCTTTCCTCCGGGGAATACCTGGCAGGAGCCGGGACCAACGGCGGATTTCTCCTGAAACACTCCGTGGGCAGCATGCCTGAAGGCGAGGATGTGGATGTACCGCTCGTGTACGCGGACTATTACTATTTGGAAGCATTGACGAGATACGAAAAACTGAAATAACTACAATACCATGATTGAATCGAAACTGATACTTGAGAAATTGATTGCCTGCATCTTTGCGGCGCCTCTGCTGTGCTGCGGATGCGATAAGGAAGATAACGCGTATGCCCCGCCTCCCGAGGACAGGCCGTCTTCCTACGGGGATTTCGAACTGGTCTGGAGCGAGGAATTCGACTATGAAGGACTCCCTGCGGACGATACCTGGGTATATGAGGAGGGATACATGAGGAATAACGAAAAGCAGGACTACAAGGTCGCGAATACTAAATATTCGAGGGTTGAGGACGGAAAGCTCATAATCGAAGCGTTCAACGATGTCCATACCGGAGAGTACAACGGCGCGGCTTACGAGTTCACGCATTCGTCGGCCTCAGTCACTACAAAGGGAAAGGTAGGCTTCAAGTTCGGGCGTCTCGACGTGTCCGCCAGAATCCCGAGAGGAAGGGGCGTTTGGCCGGCTATCTGGATGAGGCCTGTGTACAACGATTTCGGAGGAGTCTATGCGGAAATGGACCTCATGGAATACGTCTGGGGCGACAATGTGAATCACGACATGATATGGGCGACTGTCCACAATCAGAATTCCCAGGACGGCATGGAGCAATACCAGAGGCAGAATACCATATCCTCGCCTACCCTCGACACCGAATTCCATCTTTACTCCGTGGTCTGGACAGAGACGCAGATAGACTTTTTTTTCGACAACACTCTCGTCCTGTCATACGCGAAAATGGAAGAATCTTACGACCACTGGCCTTTCGACCAGTCTTTCTTCCTGATACTGAACGTGGCTGTCGGCGGCTCATGGGGCGGCTCATGGGGCGTGGACGAAACGATTTTCCCGGCCAGGATGGAAGTGGACTATATCCGTTATTACAAAGAAAAGGAGCAGTAAGCCATGTCGTCATTTTCAAGAATAAAATATTTCTTCTGCCTTGTGTTGTTGTGCGCCGGCCTTTCTGCCGGGGCCTATACCGAAAGGAACATTATCGGCAGGAAAGCAGTCAGCATGGAGAACATCCGGGAATGCGTGGTGACGGACAGGTCCTGGGTCACGTATCCGGAATACGGGGACAGAAGCGGCTGGAATGAATTTCTCGGGGATTCGCTCCGGAACGTACTGGTGCGCGAAGGCGAGAAGCTCCTCGACTATGACTGGCACCTGATCAAGGCTACGGACTATCTTGAATATGTCAGGAGCGGGAACATCTCGGTGATGGAAACTCCGTATTTTGAAAACAGGAGAAACATAAACATCCTGATGCTTGCCGAGCTTGCGGAGGGAAAGGGCCGCTTCATCGATCAGCTGGTGAACGGCGTGTTCTACAGCTGCGAGATGACCACCTGGGCCGTGTCCGCCCATCTGAAATACCAGAAGCCGAAATGTATCCTTCCGGACTACAGGCATCCGGTATTCGACCTTGCCGCGGGGGACTATGCTTCCATGCTGTCCTGGGTCTACTGGTTCTTCAGGGAGGAATTCGACAGAATAGACCCTGTCATTTCCCTGAGACTGAGGGATGTCCTCCAGGAAAGGGCGCTGGACGCATATATGGAAAACGACGAGTGGTGGATGGCGAAAAAGGAATACGAGCCGGGCGACGTGATAAACAACTGGAATCCGTGGTGCAATTCGAATGCCCTGCAATGCTTCCTCCTGCTCGAGGACGATCCTGACATCCTGGCGGAAGCCGTGTGGAAGAGCATCCTGTCGGTCGACAAATTCCTGAATTTCGTCCATTCGGACGGGGCCTGCGAGGAAGGTTCGACCTACTGGACGCACGCCGCCGGCAAAGTGCTCGACTATCTGCAGCTGCTCGAGGCCGGAACAGCCGGCAGAATATCCGTTTTCGACGAGCCTTTGATACGCAATATGGGAGAATACATCTGTCGTACATACATAGGCGGAGGCTGGGTCGTCAATTTTGCAGATGCTTCGCCGAGATACGGCGGAGAGCCGCATCTGATATACCGGTACGGAAAGGCTGTGGACAGCAGGGAGCTGAAGGATTTTGCGGAATATCTGCGTACGATAAACGGGGCTGTGATTCCTTTGGACAGGGGAGACACATACAGGACCTTGCAGGCAATTTCCGTGGACCGGGAAATCAGGACATCGTCTGCCGGGCATGAGCCTGCCGGGGCCGTGTGGTATCCGGAGACGCAGGTATGCTATTTTGCCGATTCCACCGGCATGTTCGCGGCCATGAAGGGCGGGCACAACAACGAAAGCCACAATCACAACGATATAGGCTCGTTCATCCTTTACCTCGATTCCAAGCCGGCTTTCATTGATGTCGGGGTCGGCACCTACACCCGGCAGACATTCAGCAGCGAGCGTTATTCCATATGGACCATGCAGAGCAGCTATCACAGTGTGCCGGAAATAAACGGCAAAGCACAGAAGCCCGGGTATGAGTACAGGGCGGAAGATGTTTCCTGCAGCCCCGGCAAAAGGAGATTCTCCCTCGATATTGCCGGCGCCTATCCCGGAGCGTCTGCGGACAGGTGGACAAGGACCTACTCGATGAAGGAAGGGAAGTTTACCATCGAAGATTCATTCACTGTCGAGAATCCGGAACAGCCGAACAGGATAGTTTTCATGCTTGCCGGCAGGCCTGACATTTCCTCGAAGGAAAAGGCGGGAATTGCCGCCGGGGACGGACGGCTCGTTCTCGAATACCCGTCGGAGATGAAACCCATCGTCGAGGAAATCCCCCTGGAAGATCCGAAACTGTCGAAGGTATGGGGCAGTAAAATCTACAGGCTTGTCCTGACAGATAGCAAATTACGAAAAAACGGGACCTACAGGTTCTCAATACACCGATTCTGATATGAAAACACTTTTGGAAACAAAGAACTCCCGCGCCGCATTCTTTTTCATTGCCGCGCTTGCCTGCGCTGTCTCCTGCACACCTGAACCCGGCAGGACCGACACCGGCTTTCCGTCCGGCATTGCCATGTCCTTTTCGGCTTCCGCCGCGGACTGGGGCATCGGTGCGGACGGAAACATCTGGCAGGGAGGTGAAACGTTCCTTGTCCGGCTCGACGGACAGGAAAAGAGGTATATCATTTCCGATGCTGCATCCGGAGTCCTTTCTGCCGACGGCATGGAGCCGTTCTACTGGAAAAACAACAAGGATGTGAGCATAGACGCCTGGTATCCGTACCGTGAAGGCGGAATGCCCGAGGTCATCGTCCGGGCGGACCAGAGCACCCTGGAAGCCTACCGGGCAAGCGACTATCTGGCCGTATCGGGATATCCTGTCAGCATTTCGCTCAGCACTTCTCCACTCGAATTTTCCCAT
>CALUQC010000005.1 GCA_944322805.1 uncultured Bacteroidales bacterium
CAGAGCGCTTCCAGTACGGGAATCCCGAAGCCTTCATACCTCGACGGGTAGACGAACACTTCCGCCATCTGATAAACCGCCGGCAGATCCTCAGTTCTCACGCCGCTCAATATGTGAAGCCGGGACCTCACACCGCACTCCTCCGCAGTCTGCTCCACATGGTCCGCATACGCGGTCCTCTTGCCGACAATAACGAGGTCCACATCAGGAATCTCACGCATTGCCCTGACTATCAGGGCAGTATTTTTCCTTTCCTCGACAGTCCCAACACTCAGAATATATTTATCCGGCAGACCGAGCCTCTCCCTCACCTTCTCCTTCGCCTCTACGGAACATTTCTCCCTGAAACGCGGGTCGCACCCCTGATACGCCACGGAAATCCTGTCTTTCGGGATGAAATAGTATTTGACGATATCCCGCGCCGTACACTCGCTCACCGCAATGATTCTGTCAGCCTTCCTGCAGGCGGACCTGAAACGCATATTATACAAGTGCCTGTCGACCCACGAATATGTGGACGGAAAAAAAAGAAAAATCAAATCGTGGATAGTCACCACCGATGCGGTATGCCGGGCTTTCCTGATATTGACAGGCAATTCATTCCCCAAGCCATGATAAATATCGGCTCCGGACTTTTTCAATTCATATGGAATCCCGAACTTCTCCCACAATCCCGGAAAGAACTTCAGGACCGGATGCGTCGGATAGCACAAGGACACGTTCGGATACACTGTCAGCTCGTCCAAAAGTTCGTTCTTTTTCCTGCTGCTGACATACACGTCCATCCTGCAGTCCGGAAACCGCCTGGCCATAGCCTTGATCACGAATCTGCTGTAATTCCCGAGTCCGGCCCTGTTCCGCGCAGCCTTTTTCCCGTCAAACGCTATCCTCATATTTTACCGAAAATTTTCAAAACAGTTTCTTTCCGCTATCGGACAAAATTACTCTATTTTTGGCAAAAACACGGAGCTGCCTGAAATTTTTAACAGGAAACCGTTTTGAAATTTTTCAAAAATTCCTTTATTTGCCTTTCCTTTATAAGAAGCTGTCTTGAAATTTATCAGTCAACCATCCCTGAGAATGTCGCTCCAGTCTGTCACAAGAATCCTTATGCGAAGCCTTTCGGCAGCACTTCTGTCGGGCTGCATACTGCTTTCATCCGCTCCTGTCCGCGCACAGTCCGGGCTTCCCTCCTTTGACGCCAGCATCAGGGCGATGAGATACAATGCCGCAGGCAACGTACATTATACTGCCGACGACTACCTGCAATATGCTCCCGCTGCCGTACTGCTCGGATTGAAAGCCGGAGGATACGAAAGCCGCACTTCCTGGGGACGCATGGCAGTTTCGGATGCATTTTCGGCAGCCATCATGACGATTGCAGTCAACGGGATAAAATACTCCGCAGCAAGACCCCGGCCCGACGGCACCTCGAGCAACTCCTTCCCCTCGGGACACACGGCCACAAGCTTCATGATAGCGGCCATGTTGCATGAGGAATACGGCTGGCGAAGCCCCTGGTTCAGCTTCGGAGGATACGCAATCGCTTCCGCCACAGGCATTTCCAGAATCATAAACGACAGGCACTGGGCTTCCGATGTCATAGCCGGAGCTGTCATCGGGGTGGCCTCGGTCAAATTAGGATATTTCATAGCCGGCCTGATATTCAAGGACAAATATCTGAGTCCGGCATGGTCGGCCCCGTCATTCGGATTCGAAACCGGCAGGAAATATTACGACATCGGACTGTATTTCGGATACGGTTTCATACTCGGAAAACCACCCCTGACATATGCAGATGCCGCACAAGCCGCATCCGGAAACAACAGACCGGACTACAGCGGCACAAACTGCAATCTCCTCCCCGGCGGCGCCGTCTCAGGCATAGAAGCCTCCGTCCCGATAGCCGCAAACGAAAAACTGAAAGGAGCCGCAGGCATCGCGGCAGACATCGGCATCACATCATACTCCACCGATAACGGGCTGTCATTCAACTCATACGGCTTTCTCGTCGGCGGATACTGGAGACGGCCGTTCGCAAAGATTCTCGAAACCGATGCAAGAATCCTGTGCGGTTATGCCCTGCCGGGCAACAGGTCCGTCACCTCCCCGCTCGGAATAAAAGGAGGGCCGGCGTTCTCGGCCGGCGGCGGAATCGCCGTTGCCTCAGGCGAAAACTTCAAATTCAAGGCATTCGCACATTACAGGACCTCCATGTTCACTGCGGAAGGGCGCTTCGTCCATTCCGTGGTACTCGGCCTGTCCTCCTCGTTTTTCTGGTAACCGGACCGGGAAAGACGCTTTTCATGCGCCGGCTACCCGCTGTTCACGAATCCGAGAGTCGCCGCACTTATCCTGAGCCCGAAGCCGAAATAACGCCGCAAGGCATGATGGCAGGCCGTGACCGTCGCCCCTGTAGTGAAAACATCATCCACGACAAGGACATGCGAGGGAGCGCATTTCTCCGCCACCTTCTCCTCCACTTCGAACGCTCCCCTTACATTGGTCCTCTTGTCTTCGGGCGAAAGCCTCGTCTGTGTCTGCGTGTATTTTCTCCGCACCAGCAGATCCGCCCGTTCCTCAATGCCGCCGTACACGGCGATTTCGCGGGCAATAACCTCTGCCTGATTATATCCGCGCTCCCGCATCCTGCGGCGGTGCAGCGGGACCGGGACCACCATGTCCACATCCGCGAAAATATCCGAAGAAAAGAGCGTCCCGGCCAGAATCCTTGCAAAATATCTTCCCGCCGTGATTCTCCCGCCATATTTGAGGGCCTGGGGAATCTTCCTGTATCCCGCCTCGGCATGATAGAAGAACAATGCCGTGGCACGGGAATACTCCTCATATGCCAGGGTGCATTCCCCGCTGTCCATGTCCCGGCTGATCATGGCATTGTACCTGTCCGCCATCTCATTATGCCCGGACATCCAGAAACGGGTAAAGGGAAAGTCAGCCGAGCAATATATGCACAGATGCCTTTCCCTTGTTTCAAGTTTGCGGCCGCAGACTATGCAGTATCTCGGCAGCGCAAGATCCGCAAGACTCGACAGCCAGTATTTCAGGTCATCCATTTTTCCCCGAATATACGGATCCGGATTTTCCCGGACCTTCAAAAACAGAAAAACCGGACGACTTTTTCTCTTTTTACAGAAATTTTTTCTCTTTTTAGCAGTTCATCGCGCCGCAGCAGTGGATAACTTGTCCGCTGACATACGAAGAAAGGTCGGAAGCCAGGAACAAAGCCACGTTGGCCACGTCCTCCGGAGTACCGCCCCTGCGGAGAGGAATCTGCTTCTCCCATTCCTGACGGATTTTCTCAGGCAGGGCAGCCGTCATGTCCGTGATGATAAAGCCCGGAGCGATACAGTTCGCACGTATTCCGCGAGGTCCCATCTCCTTGGCGATGGATTTCGCAAGCCCGATCAGTCCAGCCTTGGAAGCGGAATAATTGCACTGTCCGGCATTGCCGGATACGCCTACGACCGAAGACATGTTGATAATGCTTCCGCCCCGCTGTTTTGCCATGATCGGAGTCACCGCATGTATGAAATTGAAAGCGGATTTGAGGTTTACCGCAATGACGGCGTCCCACTGCTTTTCTTCCATCCTCATCATCAGGCCGTCTTTCGTGATACCTGCGTTGTTCACAAGTATGTCGATATGTCCGAATTCCGACAGTATCTCGGAAATCACCTTGTGAGTTTCCTCAAAATCAGCGGCATTGGATGCATAAGCCTTGACTTTCACTCCATAAGCCTCGATTTCCTTTACAGTAGCCTCGGCTGCTTCATTGATCGCAAGATCAGTAAATGCTATGTCGGCACCTTCCGATGCATATTTCAATGCGATAGCCTTTCCGATACCTCTTGCCGCACCTGTGATGACGGCAACTTTTCCGTTAAGAAGTCCCATTTTGTCCTTATTTTAGATTCAACTGAATGATTTTAGGAAATATTCTGCAAAAATAGGTAAATTTTCCTTTTATATTATCTTTGTGTCCGAATTTATGAATTTGTGACTTAACGTAAAATCGGCATGGCAACGGAAATAAGAAACGCAAGCCTCTGGCAGGAGGGGAAACTGAAAATCGACTGGGTAAAGCACCATATGCCTCTGCTGAACGGACTGGAAAAGGAATTTTCCGAAACAAAGCCGTTCAAAGGCCTGAAAATCGCCCTTTCGGTACATTTGGAGGCCAAGACAGCCTATCTGTGCGAAGTCCTTGCCGCAGGCGGGGCGGAAATGTATGTCACGGGAAGCAACCCGCTGTCCACCCAGGATGATATCGCGGCTGCGCTCGTAAAAGAAGGGCTGAATGTATTTGCATGGTACGGAGCCACTTCGGAAGACTACAAGAGACATATCAGAAAAGTCATAGAAGCCGGACCCAATATTATAATAGATGACGGAGGCGACCTCGTTTCGCTCATGCACTCGGAATTCCAGCATTTGGTCCCTGATGTCATCGGAGGCTGCGAGGAGACTACCACGGGGATTCTGCGCTTGCAGTCTATGAACAGGGCGCAGACACTCATGTTCCCGATGATGTTGGTCAACAATGCCGCCTGCAAGCATCTTTTCGACAACAGATACGGTACCGGGCAGTCCGTATGGACAGGCATCAACAGGACGACCAACCTGATAGTGGCAGGAAAAACCGTAGTCGTAGCCGGATACGGATGGTGCGGAAAAGGTGTGGCAATGAGGGCAAAGGGGGCCGGAGCAAAGGTAATCGTTACCGAAGTGGACCCGATAAAGGCAATGGAAGCCGTAATGGACGGTTTCAGGGTAATGAAAATGTCTTCCGCGGCAGAATACGGAGATATTTTCATAACTGTGACGGGGTGCAAAGGAGTAATAACCGGACCTGATTTCCTGAAAATGAAAGACGGAGCTATCTGTTGCAATGCCGGACATTTCGATGTGGAAGTAGATGTCGCGGCACTGAAAGAAATGGCCGAAGAAGCCGGAGAGGCGCGTCAGAACATCATGGGCTACAGGCTCGGCAACGGGAACACCATTTATGTCATAGCGGAAGGCCGACTTGTAAATCTCGCCGCAGGTGACGGACATCCTGCGGAAATCATGGACATGTCCTTCGCCATACAGGCGCTCAGTGCCGAATATCTTGTAAAAAACAGGGAAAAGATATCGAGAACTCCGGGAAACATGGTAAACGATGTGCCGGAATCAATAGATCTCGAGGTCGCCCGCAGAGAACTGGCCAGCTGGGATTGCGAAATCGACACGCTCACCGAGGAGCAGAGACGTTACCTTTACGGGGAATGACTGTGCAGCCGGGTAGTCCTGAAAAAGAAAACCGGGTATGCCAAAACGTAAATAAGGGCGGGTCTAAAGTCAGACCCGCCCTTATTTTATTCGTACTCCTGATGGAGTCCGGTTTCAAATATTCAATTCTCAAAAAGGAAAGTCAGACAGTCAGGATTTCCTTTTCCTTTGCAGAAACTATTTCATCCACCTTCTTTACGGAAGCATCCGTATCCTTCTGCACATTCTGTTCGAAATCCTTTTCCATATCTTCCGGAAGGCCTTCCTTCTGGGTCTTCTTCAAAGCCTCGATAGCATCCCTGCGGGCGTTTCTGATGACGACCTTGGTATTCTCGCCGGCTGACTTCACCTTTTTCAGAAGTTCCTTTCTCCTGTCTTCGGTGAGCGGAGGTACAGTGCAGCGGATGCTCTCGCCGTTGTTCTGAGGAGTAAGACCGATATTGGCATCCATTATCGCCTTTTCGATGACTGGAATCATCTTCTTTTCCCACGGCTGTATTACAATCGTCTTCGCATCCGGAGCTGTCACTGACGCAACCTGCGGGACCGGAGTGGAAGTGCCGTAATAATCCACGACGACATTGTTGAAAATCGACGGATTGGCTTTGCCGGCACGGTAAGTCTTCACATCCTCTTCAAGGAATTTCACTGCATCAGACATCTTTGCCTTTGCAGCAGATACGATTTCTTTGGCTTTATCTATCATAGTTGTCCATATTTAATCATTACACATGCACTAAAGTCCCGATTTTTTCCCCGCTTATCAGTCTTTTCAGATTCCCCTTCCCGTTCATGTCGAACACGATTATGGGCATGTTCCCTTCACGGCACAGGGCAAAGGCGGTCTGGTCCATCACCTTCAGATGATCTTCCAAAGCCTTGTCGAATGTCAGCTCGTCATATTTGACCGCCGCAGGATCCTTCTCCGGGTCTGCATTGTACACGCCGTCGACCCTCGTACCCTTCAGAAGGGCGTCGGCACCGATTTCGAGGGCACGCAGGGCTGCTCCGGAGTCCGTGGTAAAGAACGGGTTGCCGGTACCTCCCGCAATAAGTGAAACGCCGCCTTTTTCCATGAACGCCACGGCATCGTCCCTCATGTAATATCTGGCCACCGGCATCATCGGCGTCGCCGTAAAGACTTCCGCCTCAACGCCTGCCGAACGTATGGCCATGGCAAGTCCGAGTGAATTTATGACCGTGGCCAACATGCCCATCTTGTCCCCGTTCACCCTGTCGAAACCTTTTCCTGCCCCGGAAAGGCCCCTGAAAATATTGCCCCCGCCTATCACTATGGACACCTGCAGGCCGGACTTCACCGCATCGGCTATCTCGCCCGCATACTCCGACAGACGGCCCTCATCGATACCTTTCCCGGCAGGTCCGCCGAGGCTTTCTCCGCTGAGTTTCAGCAATACTCTTTTATATAACATAAGTTCCCAGGATTTGTCATGCCCGCATTTCACCGTAAAATTCAGGCAAACAAAAATATCATTTTATTATGAAACTTGCAAGAAAGAATATATCTTTGCACAACTGAAACCAAAACGAACATTTAGGATACTGATATGGCAAACATTTTTACATCATCGATCGGCAAGAAACTCATAATGAGTATTACAGGTCTGTTTCTCATCATCTTTCTCTTGCTTCATCTCACCATCAACTCTTTCTCGATAATAGATTCCCTTACGGGGAATTTCGGGTCAGCGGACGGTCTTTTCGCAAAGGGATGCGAATTCATGTCTCTTCCGATCGTTACCATAATGGTGCCTGTGCTCGCTCTCGGTTTCATTATCCATATCATCTATGCCATCATTCTTACCCTGCACAATCTCGACACTCGCGGGGGATATTTCAGATATAAGGTAAACAGCAAGGCCAGGACCGATTCCTGGGCATCCAAGAACATGATAGTGCTCGGCATTATCGTATTGGGCTTCATAGCATTCCATCTCACTCACTTCTGGGATGAAATGCAGCTCAAGGAATTCATGGGACAGGAAGCTACCGATCCGTACATCCTTCTGACCACTACATTCGGACGATGGTGGGTGCTCGTGCTTTACATCATCTGGTTCGGAGCTCTGTGGTTCCATCTGTCACACGGATTCTGGAGCGCATTCCAGACCATAGGCTGGAACAACAATATCTGGCTGAAACGACTTAAAGTCATTGCATACGTTTTTGCAACACTGATTTTCATCGGATTCACCGCTACTGCAATCAATGCATTCATCATGGCGCAGGCGGCATAACAGGAAAATCATACAGACTTAAAGGAGGGACGGCCAAAAGAAATTTTGACCGTCCCTCCTGTTTTTCATTATATAAAACAAACTTATTAATCAAATCAAAGCTATGAAACAGAAACGTTATTTTCTGAGCGAGGCAGACCTACCCAAACAATGGTACAACATTCAGGCGGACATGATCAACAAACCCATGCCGCTGCTCAACCCGGCCACGAAGCAGCCGTTGACTCCGGAAGACCTCTTTCCCCTGTTTGCAAAGGAACTTAGCAGACAAGAGCTCAACCAGACCGACCGATGGATCGATATCCCTGACAAAGTCCGTGAAATGTATGCCTATTACAGATCAACTCCCCTTGTAAGGGCCTACGGACTTGAAAAAGCATTGGATACACCTGCCCATATATATTTCAAGAACGAAAGCGTGAGCCCGGTCGGCTCTCACAAACTGAATTCCGCACTCGCACAGGCCTACTACTGCAAGGAGGAGGGAGTGACGAACGTCACGACAGAAACGGGTGCCGGGCAATGGGGCGCCGCCCTGTCGTATGCCGCAAAACTGTTCGGACTGGAAGCCGCAGTTTATCAGGTAAAGATAAGCTACGAGCAGAAACCGTACAGACGCAGCATAATGCAGGTTTTCGGAGCACAGGTCATCCCTTCCCCGTCCATGACTACGCGCGCAGGCAAGGATATCCTGACCAAGGACCCGAATCATCAGGGTTCGCTCGGCACCGCCATTTCGGAAGCCGTAGAACTGGCCCAGATGACACCGAACTGCAAATACACGCTCGGGTCCGTCCTCAGCCATGTCTCGCTGCACCAGACCGTCATAGGGCTTGAAGCGGAAAAACAGATGGAGATGGCGGGGGAATACCCTGACATGGTCATAGCATGCTTCGGCGGAGGCTCAAACTTCGGCGGTATCGCGTTCCCGTTCATGAGACACAAGATCCTTGAAGGGAAAAAGACACGCTTCATCGCAGCCGAGCCGGCTTCCTGCCCGAAACTTACCAAGGGCAAGTTCGAATACGATTTCGGAGACGAAACCGGATATACCCCTCTGCTGCCGATGTTCACGCTCGGACATAAATTCAGGCCGGCAAACATCCATGCAGGCGGACTGAGGTATCATGGCGCAGGAGTCATAGTATCGCAGCTGCTTAAGGACGGACTTATGGAGGCCGTGGATATCCAGCAGCTCGAATCATTCAAGGCAGGCTGCCTGTTTGCGAAGGCCGAAGGTATCATACCGGCTCCGGAATCCTGCCATGCCATAGCCGCGACCATAAACGAGGCTCTGAAATGCAAGGAAAGCGGAGAAAGCAAGGTCATCCTTTTCAACCTTTCCGGACATGGACTTGTGGATATGGCGTCTTATGACCAGTATCTCGCAGGCAATCTGACGGACTACACGCTGACCGACGAGGAAATCGCGAAAAATCTCGCCGAATAGCAGTAACCTGGGTGGCTGGAAAGCGGATTCCCGAATCGGATGCAATGCCTGGGAAATACCTTTTCAGCCGCCCTTTTCATTATTTCGACAAGGACTTGACCACCTTTTCGATACATCTTTTCTTCTGCGCCATGTCCGGATGGACATACAGGTCCATCGTGGTGGATATGTTGGAATGACCCAGAAGTGCACTGACGGTCTTGTAGTCGCATCCCGCTTCGATGCATCGCGTGGCAAAACTGTGCCTCAGCCCGTGATATTTCAGTGCCGGGATATCAAGCCGGTCCATAAAGCGTTTGTAATGATTGCGGTATGTCCGCGGCTCAATCGGCCGGTCCGAATTGGCAAGCACGTAGAAATTTTCATTGAAAACCTTTTTCAAGGGTTTTACCATCGATATCAGATCCCTGCTCATCGGTATTTCCCGGCAGGAATTCCTGGTTTTCGGAGTATTGATGACAAGCTCCGAATACCGGGCGCCGTCTTCCACAATGTAAATCCTCTCTATGGTACGGGCGATGGTTATGATGCCGCCGTTTACGTCGATGTCCTTCCATTTCAGCCCGCAGATTTCCCCTATCCTCATCCCCGTGGTCAGGCTCATGAAGATGCCGAGCCCCAGGAACGAAAAATGATCCTGGACATACTTGAGGATTTTCCTGTGATTCGAAACTGTAAGTATTTCCATACCGCGCTCCTGCTTCTCGGCCGGATATTTTATGTCCCAGTCACAATAGTCCATCCACCGGTTTTTCACGCCGAATCTCATCAGCATTTTCAGCACCACTAAAATATCCTTGACCGATTTGACGCACAGTCCGCTGTCGAGCTTCCTCAGCACGAATGCCTGGATTGCATCATCTTCCAATTCCGCCGCGTCTCCGAAGTCAGGCAGAATATGCTTGTCCAGAATCAGCAGATACGCTGCCAACGTGGACCTTTTCACATACGGCCGCTTGTACTCTTTCCATGCTGCCGCAATTTCTCTGATTGTTTTCCTGTTCATGATTGAAAATTTTACTGTTAACTACAGAAAGTTAACTTTCCTCGGGTAAAATCCATCAGGAACAACGGCAGCTGTTGGGAATCATATCGGGAGCGTCTTGGAACGGAGCCATGCCGCGGTCCCGGCATCAAGGCGCGGGGAAAGCGTCTCGAAGACATGCCTGTTGTACGAATTCAGCCAGTCCGCTTCATCCGCGGACATAAGCTCCCTGATTACGGCCGAGGTTTCGATATGGCACAGTGTCAGTGTCTCGAATGTCAGCCATCCGCCGAATTCATTGGCACACAACTCCCTGCACAGCAGGATATTCTCATGCCGCACTCCGTGCATCCCTTCCCTGTACATTCCGGGCTCGTTCGACGTTATCATTCCCGGAAGCAGAGGCTGGGGATTGAAATTCTGCCTGATATCCTGAGGGCCTTCATGGACACCGAGATAGAATCCGATTCCGTGTCCTGTCCCATGCCCGAAATTGCGGAGGCCGCGCCAGAGCGGATTCCGGGCCAGCACATCTATCTGGCATCCGGCCGTGCCTTTCGGGAATACCGCCATTGAAAGGGCTATCATTCCCTTCAACACGAGCGTATAGTCCTCCTTTTCAAGATATGTGCATTCCCCCATCGGGACAGTCCTCGTAATATCGGTTGTTCCGAAAATATACTGGCCTCCGGAATCCACAAGATAAAGCCCCCGCGGCCTGATTTCGGCAGAGCCATGCCCGGGAGTTGAGTAATGGGGAAGCGCAGCATTCGGTCCGTAAGCGGAGATATTCGCAAAACTGTCGCCCCTGTAGCCCGGAATCTCCGCACGCAAAGCCGAAAGTTTCTCCGATGCCGTCCATTCGTCGATGCTGCGGCCGGACGCCACCTCCGTTTCGAGCCAGAAAAGGAATTTTTCCATGGCAATTCCGTCTTCGAAAAACGCCTCCCGCATCCCGGCTATTTCCACATCATTTTTCACGGCTTTCCACAACTTTACGGGAGACTTGCCCTTGACGACATTGTCCTCTCCGACCATATCCGCCAAAGTTTCATAAAGAGCATGTCCTGCGGATGACAGGTCGAGAAAAACAGAAGCATCTTCAGCTTTCAGAATCTCCGGCAGCACGTCCTGGATACCGGCATAAGGCATAACGGTCACTCCGTCCGCCTCGAGTTCCTTGTAGCTGTCAGCCGTGTCCTGGTCATATGCTTCATCATCTTTTCTGGCGAACCAGATGGCCTCGGTCTGGGACACGAACAGATAGGATATCACGTAAGGGTTGTACTCGATATCCTCTCCGCGGACATTCAGCAGCCATGCTATCTCATCCAAAGCAGGAATTACAATCCCGTCACAGCCGTTCAGGAGCAGGAATTTCCGCAAATCCGTCAGTTTGTCGTAACGGGATTTTCCAGCCGTCTCCTCGGACAGGGTAATGACAGGAGTCGACGGTATCGGAGGCCTGTCCCTCCATATGGAGGAAAGCATGTCGGGCACACTCACGATCCGGCATCCGGCGCCGTCCGCTCCGAGAGCACGCCTTAATTCCTCCACAAATTCTTCTGTACAGCATAATCCGTCCACTGCCACAACTTCCGCCTTGCCGGCAAGCCACTCCGGAATGCTTTCCGCCCCGGGCACCCTTGTCTTGTGAAGTTCCACTCCCGTACCTTCCAGCTGTTCGGCAGCCTGGATGAAAAAACGGGAATCGGTCCACAGGCCGGCATGCTCGCGGGTAACGGCTATATCACCCGCCTCTCCCGTAAATCCGGTCAGCCATTCCACCTGCTTCCATCTCGAAGCCGTGTATTCGCTGTTGTGGGGATCCGAGGAAAGCACTACGACGGCATCCCATCCGCCGGCCGACATCATCGACCTCAGCATTTCCATGCGTTCAGAATATACGTTTGTCATACGATTTCAGAAATTATGGTATCGGAAATAAAAAACCTGTCTTCCGGAATCCGCACATTCCCGTCAGGAAGCCGGACAAGATTTCCCTCAGACAGCATTTTGTCCACGGCATTACGGACGGCAAGATGCCTTAGTTCGTTCTCCGGAATACCGGCAGCCGTCCTCAGCGAAAGCATTATCCTCTCCATCGCCGCCTGTCCGTCCGTCAGGACTTCGCTTCCGCCGGATCCCGGGATCGGAGCAGCGAGATAATTTTTCAGAGAAGGCTCATTCCAGCTCCTTTCCCTGCGTACCGCATCGTAAGAATGCGCCCCGGGACCGAAACCGGCATATGAGCACCCTGACCAGTATGCCGAATTATGTACGGCCCTGTATCCCGGAAGAGAGAAATTCGATATTTCATAATGTTCATAACCGGCGTCCCGCAATACGCTGCACAAATATGCGTATTGTCCCAGACATTGTTCTTCGGCGGCTTCCGAATATCTGCCGGCTGCCGCCATTTCCCCGAGAATACTTCCGGGCTCGACAGTAAGCTGATATGCGGAAACATGTTCCGGCTGCCCTCCGGGCAATGTCAAAAGCTGCTCGAGCGTTTTCTTCCACATGCTGTCACTCAGCGGTGAAGCGCCGAAAATCAAGTCAATGCTTATGTTGCCCATGCCGGCCCGGCGCAACAGGCGGCAAGCCTCGACCGCAGTCCCGGAATCATGCCGCCTGTTCATCCATTTCAGCAGACCGTCGTCGAAAGACTGTACGCCCATGCTTATCCTGTTCACTCCAAGAGCGGCCAGACCCTCCGCATATCCCGGCCCGTTCCGCACAATGTCGTCGGGATTGGCCTCGACAGTGAATTCTTCAAAATCCGTATCTACTCCTGCCGCCGCCAAATCATTCAGTATTGCGGATAAAACGGAAAGCGGCAGCACCGATGGGGTACCGCCACCTATATATAAAGTATGGACGGAGTTCCGGTCTGCCATGAGGCCGTCCCGGGACCGCCCGGATCCAAGTCCCGACGCACCTGCCCGATGCCTTATCTCCCGGCCGAGCGCAGCCGCGAAATCTCCGAACAAGCCGTCTCCGCACGGAATCTCCGAATAAAAGTCGCAATAAATGCAGAAACTCCTGCAGAAAGGGACATGGACATAAATCATTTCCGGACAAAGGCTATCGGAGCATGAGTTCAGCCGACCCGAGAAGATTGTTTTCGGTATAGGCTTCCACCGTATAAATGCCCTTTACATAGTCTGATATGCCGTTCAGATAAATGCTGAGCTCCACTTCGCTGCCCTGATAATCGACCTCGCGTGAAGCTGAGCAGATAAGCGGCTCTCCGTTGAAATCAAAAGTCCTCTGGTCTTCCCCTGTCAGGAGGATGCCGTCCGGACCCTTTACCCTGATATATACTCTTACCGGACCCTTAGGGGCAAGTTCGTTTTCCACAAGGCTCAAAGTAGTCATAAGCCGTACCACCCTGCTGCTCCTGTCGGTTATCTTGTCCGAAGCATTGTATGCATCCATCCTTATGGCGCGGCCCTTGAGAACGGACCCTACAGCCACCTGTCCGGAAAGGCTCTCCACAGCCTTGCTGAGCTCCTCGGACTGCCTGCGGGTCTCGGCTGCCTCCCTGCGTGCGGCCGCAGCGTCCGCAGTCAGCTTGTGATTCAGCGTATTGAGGGAGTCTATCTGCACGATATAGTTACGCATGATGCTGCGCAGCGTGCCGAGTTCCTTTTCATATTTGCGGATCATCGCCCTGTTGGTGGCTTCCGTCTTCTTTATGCGCTCTATAAGCTGGGACACTTCTTCCCGTGAAGAATCCAGCTGTGCGTTTATCCTGTCATTGTCGGAGGACAATGTGGCATAATCGTTCTGCAAAGCTATCATCTGCTCGGTGAGAGCTTCCTTTTCCACGTTCAGCTCACCGACGAGAGAGCTTTTCTGATACCATACGTATGCCAGCACGAGTGCCAGAATCACTGCCACTGCCACCAATACATACATTGTCTTTTTAAGCGTCTGCTCATTCTGATTTTCGCGGACTGGCAGATTCGGGGTTTTCTCTTCCATGACTTATTCTGTTTAATTAGTTTCGGCTGTTTCGCAATATTTTACAAATATAATTATATTTGCCTATTATGAACATACCAAAAAAGACTTAAAATGAGATATTTCATACGTTCGCTCAAAACTTTCCTGTATTTCCTGCTGATTTTCGTCATCATCATAGCGGTTTTCGTCATCAGCGGGATGACCGAACTGAACATAGAGACCATGTTCCGCGACGGATACAAGTCGCTGTGGCAGATATTCGGCATCCTTGTACTGATTTCCGCCGTATATCCGAAAGTGACATATGTCAGGACCGTACCCAAGATCCACGGCAATCTGAGCGGATGCAGGGTCCAGATCATCGAACTGATGAAAGGTTTCGGATATGTCGTCGAGCATGAAAGTGTCGGCAAAATGACTTTCAGGCAAAAAAGTGCCGGAGCAAAGCTGTCGAGAAGATATGAAGACAGAATCACGTTCGAGCAGACGGATGCCGGACTGACGGTCGAGGGTCTGAGAAAGGATGTGGTGCGCATAGTGTCCAGAATGGAGTATAAATTCTGAAAAATATTGGAAAAATAAAAAAAACGGCGTATATTTGCAGTCCCATTCAGAAAAAGGGGATTTCGGGGTGTGGCGCAGTTGGCTAGCGCATCTGGTTTGGGACCAGAGGGTCCTGTGTTCGAGTCACAGTACCCCGACAAAGGAAAGAGCGGAAGGGCTGTACCAAAATCGGATTTGGCACAGCCTTTTTTTATTATCCGAAACGACGACAGTAATTCGTCAAACTGACGTTTAATTAAACGACATGGCAAACAACGACTGGAAAAAGCGGCTTGGAGTAGTGTACTCGACCAACCCGGATTTCAAATACGAGAACGAACAGGAGGAGGAAGTTCCGACCCTGCCGCCCGGAGAGCAGAAATTGGCCGTATCTTTGGACAAGCGCAACAGAGGCGGGAAACAGGTAACGTTAGTGACAGGCTTCACCGGCAGCCGCGAGGACCTTGCAGAACTCGGCAGGACGCTGAAAATCAAGTGCGGAGTAGGCGGCAGTGCCAAAGACGGTGAAATCACCATACAGGGCGATGTCAGGGACAAGGTGACCGCACTTCTTATGGAGATGGGGTACAGGGCCAAAAGAAAGGGCTGACAGAAAAGGAGGAATTCAGGATTCGCGAAGATGTAAAATGCGCCGATTATGGATTTGTTGCAAATAACCTCCGCCGTATGTGTTGTCGCAGGAATATTGCTCCTGAAAAAAATCGTCAACGTGATTCCGTCTCTTATAGGCTGCCTTGTCAGATGGAAGGAATGCCTGAATCTCGAAGACAGCATGAGACTGAGCGGCGACAGGAATATTGTCGCCGTTTTCCTGACCGTGCCGTTCTGCCTGTGCGCTGCGGAATTCCGTCTGTATGACCCCCTGTTTCTCGGCGGCCTTCAGCCGGCGGCATATTTCGGATGTATCTGCGGGATATTCGCCGGGTACTGCCTGCTGAGAATGCTGGCTGCCGTCATGGTCCGGAGGACAAAGGTCCCGGAAAAGACATTCAAGGCTGCGAACAGATCGTCCTTCAGTTTTTTCTGCATAATGTCCGCCGCCGTCCTGGCTGCCGGAGGAATCTGCTCATTTGCCGGCATTTCCGCAGATACCTGCCGCACCGTCCTGCTGTATGTCATGCTCGGAGTCTACGCCGTCTCCATTGTCCGGAAACTTCAAATTTTCAGCAACTGTTGCTCGTTTTTAACCGCATTTTTATATCTTTGCGTCCTTGAAATTTTGCCGACAGGTATTTTGGTGACTTCGGCAACACTTTTTTGATATGACAGTCAGGAACATTCTTATTTCACAGCAGCCGCCAAAAGCGAACTCTCCCTATGCGGAGATAACTGCGAAATATGGGGTCGAGTTTGATTTTGTCCCTTTTTTCTCGATAGAGCCGCTTTCATCGAGGGAATTCAGAGGACAGAGAATAAACATACTCGACTACACTGCAATCGTTTTCTCGGCAAGGTCGACCATCGATGCGTTTTTCCACCTGTGTAACGAACTTCGGGTCAAGATTCCGGAGACAATGAAATATTTCTGCACGACCGAAGCCGTAGCCATGTACCTGCAGAAGCATATCATCTACCGCAAACGGAGAATTTTCTTCGGGGACGGGACTCCTGCATCCCTCATCGCACAGATCGGGACGAAACACAAAGCGGAGAAGTTCCTCATAGCCACATCGGATTCGACCAACAACGATATCACCAAAGTATTCGAAGAGAACAAATTAGAGTTCAAGAGCGCCATATTTGTCAAATCGGTTTCACGCGACCTGAAAGGACTTGCGCTTGCAAACTACGACATGATAGTCCTTTACAATCCGTCGGATGTCAAGTCGCTCTACGAGAATTTTCCGGATTTCCGGCAGGGTGACATCAAATTCGTGTCGTACGGGAAATCAGTGGTCAAGGCCATGGCTGACGCCGGAATAGAAATCGAGATATCGGCACCTACAGCCACGGCGCCTTCGGTGGCCAAGGCAATAGAACTGTATTTGGAAAAAGCGGGGAAATGACTTCCCCTGCGCATCCTTTTTCCTTGACCAAGAATGAACGGCTGCACGGGAAAAAAGACATAGCAGCATTGTTGTCCAAAGGAAAATTCCGCAATCAGGGGATTATCCGGTACTGTTTTACGGCGGATAACGGACTCGGATACGGAAGAATGATGGTTTCGGTTCCCAAAAAGCTGTTCAAAAGGGCTGTCAGGCGCAATATCATTAAAAGGAGAATCCGGGAAAGCTACAGGCTGCAGAAAGGAATATTGCCGGAAGGAGCCGGAGCGGACATGCTGTTCATATACAACAGCAAGGAAATCGCGGAAAGCGGTGAAATCTTTGCTGCCGTCAGGGCTATTTTGAAAGATATCGGACATGAAATCAGAAAAAGCAAGGGCGATTCTTAAAAAGATCGCCATATTCCCGTTCGTCATGCTGATATTGTTCTACAGAAAGTGCATATCTCCATATACACCGTCAGCATGCAGGTTTACACCAACGTGTTCGCAATACGCATTGGAGGCGTTCAGGAAGTATGGACCGTTCAAGGGATTTTACCTGACAGTCAAACGTCTGCTGCGCTGCCATCCCTGGGGAGGAAGCGGGTATGACCCTGTGCCTTGAGGCACAGGGTCATGAGACCCATCCAAACCCCCTGCACCCCCTATAGGGGGATTGCGAGCCTATGGCTCGGTCCCTACGGGACGAAATAACATAACGTGAGTTCGATGAATTTTAATTTATTGAAAATCATCGAACTTCCGCTGAGGAGCAGGACGTAAGTCCTGCGACGGGCCCCCAGCGAGGGGGCGAATGGGGGTGGCGCCCCTTGAAAAGGGGC
>CALUQC010000006.1 GCA_944322805.1 uncultured Bacteroidales bacterium
TCCTCCGGCTCGAACTTGAGGGACTGCTTGTCGCCCTCGGCGTACCAGGAGACATTGGAAGATACGGTGAAAGTGTTGTTCTGCAGATTATTTTCGTCGAACTTCATCGAATTTGCAGACAGGGAAAGCTGCACTTCGGATTTTTCGCCTCCGTCAGGAGTTGTCTCGCATGCTTCGGCTACGAAGAAAAGACCCGCGACAATCGCGAGAGATTTGAATGTTGTAGTCATATAAGTTAAAGTTAAAAGACAAAGATAAGAAACAGTTTTGATTTATATTGAAAAATTTCAAAACAGTTTCTGACTGAAATACCGTATTTTTGCAAATCAAAAATCTCGTTATGGGAATAATTCCGGAAAAATACCTCAGGGAAATATCGCTAAAGGTCGGACGCCGCCTTTCGTCCATGAAAAAGTCCGGCCGGGAGCCGAAAACCATGAACGGGTGGCTTGCGCTCAGCCCGCTGCTGCTCTTTCTTTGCATCTACCTCATATCTTCCGTCATTGCGGCCGATTTCTACAAGGTGCCCATTGCGGCGGCATTCCTCATAGCTTCCGCATACGCCATTGTCATCACGCCGGCAGACAGCACTGACAGGAAAATCGCGATTTTCTCGGAGGGGGCTGGGAACAGGAACGTCCTGCTGATGATATGGATTTTCATACTTGCCGGTGCATTCGCAGGAACGGCCAAGGACATGGGCGCCATCGATGCCGCCGTAAACTTCACCCTCAGCATCCTGCCGGGCAAATTCATCTATGCCGGGCTTTTCCTTGCGTCCTGCTTCATATCCATGGCGATCGGCACCAGCGTAGGTACCATTGTCGCCCTTGTACCCATGGCTTCCGGAATCGCTGCCGGAACGGGCATGGACATGCCTTTCGTGACGGCCATCATTGCCGGAGGCGCATTTTTCGGAGACAACCTTTCCTTTATCTCGGATACCACCATTGCGGCTACGCGCACCCAGGGCTGTTCGATGAAGGACAAATTCCGCGTCAACATCGGCATCGTCGCCCCTGCGGCCCTCATTGTCACCGCAATATATATAGTCCACGGCCTTTCTTTCGATGCGGATGTACCTGCAGGGCCTGTCGACGGGGTGAAACTGATTCCGTATCTTTTGGTCATAGGCCTGGCCATGGTCGGGATAAATGTGGCCACAGTCCTGATGATAGGCATACTGTCCAATGCCGTCATCGGTTTCGCATATGGAGAATTCACCTGGGTGGAATGGCTGTCGTCGGCAGGTGCAGGCCTCGGCTCCATGGGAGAACTGATCATAGTGACCATGCTTGCCGGTGGTATGCTCGAAATCATCAGGTACAACGGAGGCCTTGATTTCATAATTTCCGGGCTTACCCGGCGGATTTCCGGCAAAAGGGGAGCGGAATTCAGCATAGCGGCCTTGGTCAGCATAGCGAACCTGTGCACGGCCAACAACACGATAGCCATTATCACGACCGGACGCATTGCCCGAGACATCGCTTCCAGATTCGGGCTCGACCCCCGCAAGACAGCCAGCATCCTCGATACTTTTTCATGCTTTATCCAGGGCGTGATTCCGTACGGGGCGCAGATACTCATGGCATCCGGGCTTTCCGGAGCTTCTTCCCTGTCCATTATCGGCTGCATGTATTATCCTTTCATGATGGGAATCTGTGCCGTTCTCGCCATATTGTTCCGCTTTCCGGGGAAATATTCGAAATGAATCGGAAACTGTCCGGTTTTTTGCCGGAATTTAGCTTGTTTCTTATTATCTTTGTTAAACGGACTTTATTATCCCCATATGGACGACATTTTTATTTATGACCGCGGCATCCCCGTCAGCCGCATAGCATTCGGACAAGATTTCGGAGATATTGTAAAGGCGCTGGATGCCTGCGCCGGGGGACCGTTGCCGGTGTATGTGGTGGCTGACGCCAATGTGGAGAGATTCGCGGATGAAATCATTGCCCTGACGGGCGGAGAAGATTCCGGTGCTTCCTGCCGGAGCAATATCCGCTTCTGCGGGAAATACACTTTGAAGGCAACGGAGGAAGACAAGACCATGGACTCGGTATTGGCCATGGCGGACTGGCTTCTCAGACAGGGGGCCGACCGCAATGCCTTTATCCTGGCAGTAGGAGGCGGAATCACTACCGACATGGCAGGCTTCGCGGCATCCGTGTACAAGCGCGGCGTTCGTTTCGCGTATGTGCCTACCACCCTTCTGTCCCAGGTGGATGCAGCCATCGGCGGCAAGACAGGCGTTAACTTCGACTCGTACAAGAACATGCTCGGGGTCATCAGACAGCCCGAATTTACCTATATCTGTGCCGATGTGCTGAAGACATTGCCGCACAGGGATTTCCTTTCGGGTGCTGCCGAGCTTGTGAAGTCCTTTATCATAGAGGACGGGGGGAATTACGCGATGGCGGTGGAGTTCCTGTCGGGACTTGAGGACGCGGACAACAGGGATGCCTACATGGCCGGACACATGGATGTCCTGCTTTCCCTGATACATTCTGCCGCGGCCGTAAAGGCCGGTGTGGTGACGCGGGACCAGTTCGAGACAGGAGAGCGCAGGAAGTTGAATCTGGGGCACACTTTCGCCCATGCGATAGAAAAGAATGCGCGGCTTTCGGGCGACGATATTACGCATGGGGAGGCTGTTGCCATCGGTATGGCAATGGCGGCGGAGCTGGCGGAACGGACCGGTATTGCGGCTCCGGGGTTTGCCAAGAGTCTGAAAAAAGATTTTTCCAAGGCAGGGCTGCCTTCGACCTGTCCTTATCCGGTACCACAGCTGGTCGAGGCCATGGGAAGGGACAAGAAGGCTGAAAACGGAATCGTGCATTTCGTCCTGCCGGCCGCTGTCGGCGATGTGCGGATATGCGACATGGAACTGTCCGCCGCAGTCCGCAGTTTGTAATCATAACGTGAGTTCGATGAATTTTAATTTATTGAAAATCATCGAACTTCCGCTGAGGAGCAGGACGAGTCCTGCGACGGGCCCCCGGCGAGGAGGCGGTAGGGGGTGGCGCCCCTTGAAAAGGGGCTGTCGCTATAGCGACTGGGGTTTAAGAAAATAGGATTTCGCAGAAATCCTTAACGACTGTTCGACGAATTCCTTGGTACTGAGCAACATAAATTCGTCGAAATGACGTTAATCATATATTTGGAACGACATGATTTGTACGGTAATACAAAACAAGTCCTGGCAGCAGATAGCCGGGCTTCTCGACAGAATGGAGATGGCCGAGATACGTCTCGACAGATGCAGCCTGACCGAAGACCAGATCGACGAATGCTTCGAGTCCGACACTCCTACGGTGGCTACCTGCCGTGTCTCCGAAGTCATGGCTGCCAATCCCGGAATGTCAGAGTCCGAGGCGGCCTCCATATGCGGGGACAGGCTGTGCCGGGCCGTGCGTGCCGGGGCGAGGTATGTGGATGTGGAGATAGAAGCACCCAGGTACATGTCCAAAAGGGTGAGAGCCTGTGCGCTGGAGTACGGCAGCACGTTCATCAAGTCATGGCATGATTTCGGGGGGACGGGCTCATATGACTCTTTGAAGGACATGGTGGAAAAATGCCGGCGGAACGGTGCGGACATCGTGAAAATCGTGACTACGGCCGCCGATGCCCGGGATGCGGAGAGGGTGTTGGCCCTGTACGGGGAATACGAGCCTTCCGGACTGATAGCATTTGCAATGGGGGAGGCCGGCATGGACTCGAGGATGAAATGCCTTGCTGCAGGAGCTCCATATACTTATGCCGCACTGGCCGAGGACGACAGCGCGGCGCCGGGACAGTGGACGGCATCTGCCATGGCTGCATCCCTTTACGCAGGGAGACGTTTCCTGAATGCCAAGGCAGCCATTCCTTCATCCAAAAGTTTTGCGCAGAGGGCGATCATTGCGGCAGCACTTGCCGACGGGGTATCCCGCCTGTCCGGCTATTCCGTCTGCGGAGACAACGAATCGGCCGTTTCCGTGGCCGAAGCCATCGGAGCCGAGGTAAGGACAGACGGGTCCGTCCTTGAAATAAAAGGTATTGCGGCTGCTCCCGGATGTATTTCCATGCAGCATCTGCATACCGGCGAATCCGGCCTGCTTACCCGCCTTATGATACCGCTTATGTCCATGCTCGATACGTCTCCGGTCGAAATCACCGGAGAGAAAACCTTGCTCGAAAGGCCTCTCAAGGGTGCCGACGAGATGATGTCCGCTTTCGGAGTCGGCCTGCGGAGCCGTACCGGAGACTGCCGGGTGCCTGTGGAGGTGTCCGGTCCGATGCGGTGCGGAAAAGCTGAGATATCCGGGAAATACGGCTCCCAGCTGATATCGGGGCTGCTGATGTCGCTTCCTCTCGGTGAAAAATATTCCTCCGTTACGGTGACGGAGCCGAAAAGTATACCTTACATGTTCATTACCATAGACGTGATGCGGAAATTCGGAGTACAGGTCAGGAACGAAATGTTCGGTGGCCAGGCTTTCGCCGCATCCGGAGGAGACTGGTCCTGCTGTACTGGCATTGAGTTCAAGGTGCGCCCGGGACAGAGATATCATGCGGCGGATTTCGCGATAGAGGGCGACTGGAGTTCTGCCGCCAACCTGCTTGTGGCCGGAGCCGTTTTCGGGAAAGTCACGGTAGAGGGGCTCGACACGAAGTCCCTGCAGGCGGATCTCTCGATTATGGACATCCTTATGGAGGCGGGTGCCTGCCTTTCCCAGACAGGAGGCAGCACGGGGCCGGTCACGGTGCAGCGTTCACCTCTCACGGCCTTCGAAACGGATGCATCCAACTGCCCGGACCTGTTTCCGATAATTGCCGTTCTGGCTGCCTTTTGCCAGGGGACGAGCAGGATTTCCGGAGTGGACAGGCTGGCGCACAAGGAAAGCGACAGGGGAAAAGCCATATCCCGGATGCTCGGACAGATGGGTGTGGTGTCCGAAATTTCGGACAATGCCCTTGTCATCGAGGGGCATTCCCTGTCTTCCCGCCTGTTGACGGGACGCCTTCTAAAGGGCGGAGAATATACTTCGAGCCATGATCACAGGATGGTCATGGCGCTCAAGGTCGCGGAACTCGGAGCTGACGGCCCGATAACCGTCGATGATACGGACTGCGTATCCAAATCGTTCCCGACATTCCTTTCGTTGTGGAATCAAATAACACAGGCTTGAGAAATTAATACACATGAATATTTAATACACATGAATACTTTCGGTCACAAATTCAAGGTTTCGATTTTCGGAGAGTCCCACGGCCGGGCCGTAGGTGTCGTCATGGACGGTGTCCCGGCGGGTATACCGCTGTCCGAACAGGATTTTACGGAAGACATACTGCGGCGCAAGAGCGGTGCGAAGGGCACGACTCCCCGCATTGAGGACGACAGGCCGGATATCGTGAGCGGCGTGTTCGGAGGCATGACTACCGGAGCGCCGCTGACGGTACTGTTCAGGAACAACAATACCCGCTCTTCCGACTACGAGATTTTCAAGGAAATGCCGCGTCCCGGCCATGCTGATTTTGCAGCCGGGGTGAAATGGAACAACTTCAACGACCCCCGCGGAGGCGGACATTTTTCCGGGCGGCTCACCCTGCCTGTCGTGGCTGCCGGTGTGGTGGCAAAAAAAGCCATTGATGACGTATGCATCAATGCCGAACTGACTGAGGTAGGTGGTATCTCCGGCGGTCCGGACAAATGGCAGGAGGCTTTGGACAGCGCCATAAGGGACGGGGATTCGCTCGGCGGAATAGTGCGGTGTTCCATAGACGGAATACCTGTCGGGGTGGGGGAGCCTTTCTTCGATTCTGTGGAATCATTGCTTTCCCATGCCGTATTTTCGATTCCTGGTGTCCGCGGCATCGAATTCGGAGACGGATTCCAGGCATCGAGGATGAAGGGCTCCGAGCATAACGACCCCATAGTGTCCGATACCGGACAATGTCAGAAAAACGGTGCGGGCGGTGTCAACGGCGGGCTTTCAAACGGGAATCCGATAGTCTTCCGCGTGGCGTTCAAGCCGACTTCCAGCATACGCAGGCCCCAGTCGACCTATGATTTTACTACCGGCAGCATGTCCACCCTCGAGATTCCCGGGCGTCATGATGTCTGCTTTGCCCTGAGGACCCCCGTCGTGGTGGAGGCAATGTCTGCCATCGTCATGTGCGACCTTATGCTCCTCTCCGGATTCATTCCTGATAACCGGTAATTTTTCAGTATGGGTTCGATGAATTTCAATTTTGAAATTCATCGAACTTCCGCTGAGGAGCAGAATGAAAGTTCTGCGACGGGCCCCCGGCGAGGGGGCGGTGGGGGTGGCGCCCCTTGAAAAGGGGCTGTCGCCACAGCGACTGAGGTTTGAGAAACTCGGATTTCGAAGAAATCCTTACCTGTTCTTCGACGAATTCTCTGGTACTGAGCAATATAAATTCGTCGAAGAATCGGTAATTTTCATCCTGTATTTAATACTTCCCTCGTTCATGTACCAGAGCCCTTCCGCGTGCATGTCCGGGGGAAATCCGTTTGCACCCGCATCCGCCCTGAGCCTGCTCCAGTCCGAAGAATCTATCCGGAACAGTACGGGCGCTTTCATCCCTTCTGCCCGGAATCCGAGTTTCCGGTACACCTCTCCGTCGGACCACTCCAGGTCGGCATAGCTCATGATATCATCCGGACGGACATCCTCTATGAATGAGGACAGGATTTTACCCATTCCTCCGGCTACCCTTATCCCGTTTGCCGAAGCGTATCTTACCCATTCGTAGGATCTTATCACCGCTCCATCCTTGACCCATCTCCTTGCGTTCGAAAATGCCGCAGCCCCTACGGTACGCCCGTGCTTCATGTCTTCAAGCCGGTAGTAGTACCTGCATCGTGCGGAGCCGTAATTGTGATTCTCCTCCAGGAATGCGCCGGCCGTGGCCTTGTCCGTCCTTATGGCCTTGCAGTTTCTTGCAAATACGGATTCGAATCTTCCGCAATGAGCCAGGATCCGTGTCCGGTAGAGGTCGGGCCTGCTCCTCCATCTGTCTTCGGCGACAGTCACCGTATTCACGTTTCCGAAACTTTCCTGCAGCACCCTTTTGGCACGAATCCTCTCCGAATATTCCCTTTCGGCTTCTTCCGGACCGGTTGCAATAATTTCAGCCGGCAGGATAAAGAGTTTCCTTATCCTGCCGGCTGTCCTGTATTCTATTCCGATAAGCGTTTTTCCAGCTGCCCTTACAGCGGTGCCCTCAATCCCGTTGCTTGCCAGGAATTCCTGAATTTCATCGTAGAGCACTGCGCCTTTATTTTGGATGCCGGTCCCGTAACGTATATCAGAACGGCAAATCGTCTTCCGCCTGGTCGTTGCTTCCTTCGCCTACGAAACCGTGACCCGTACTGGCCGCTTCCGCCGGATTCGGGGAATAGGTGTTCCCGGAGCCTTCCACTCCGGTAGGGGCGAATCCCGTAGTGTAGTTTTCAGGTGCCGGTGCCTCGGTCTCGATTTTCCATGCACGGAGGTCGGTGTACCACCTGTTGTTGTACTCCCGGCTGTTGATATTGAAGGAAACCTTCACCTTGTCTCCGATCTGGTACTTTTCGAGATCCTTCACCTTGTCCGGTCCCCATACGTTGAAGCATACCTGGGACGGGAAGTTCCCTTCCTGATATTCTACTACGAATTCCTGTTTGGACCAGTCACCCCTTGCGGAAGTGCCGCTTTGAACGCCAAGTTTCCTTATGATTTTACCTTCGATTTCCAAAGCCATGATAATTATTTTTTGTCTTCAGTTTTTTCTTCTTCGGCTACTTTGTTCACTTTGACGAGTTCGACATCGAAGATCAGGGTAGAATTAGGTTTGATGCTGCCTGTCCCACGCTGTCCGTATCCAAGTTCGGCAGGAATGAAGAGCTTGATCTTGCCGCCTTCTCCGATCAGCTGAAGACCTTCGGTCCATCCTTTGATGACCCTGTTCATCATCATGCGTACAGGATCCTTCTCAGGGTCGGAAGCATCGAATTCGGTGCCGTCGATAAGTGTCCCGGTATAGTGTACGTAAACCGTATCCTTTTCACCTGGCTTGACATCGTTTCCTGCCTCGACTATCTGATACTGAAGGCCGCTTTCCGTAGTGATGACGCCGTCCTTGAGTGCATTTTCCTTGAGGAACGCCTCGCCGGCAGCCTTGTTGCTTTCAGCTTCGAATTCGTGCCTTGCCGAAATGAACTTGTTGAAAAGCTGGTTCATCTGGTCCGGGTTGATGTCGAACTGGGCGTTGAACTCCGGAGAATTCATCTGGCCTTCCGCCTTGATGAAGTCCATCATGCCCTTCTTTACCTTTGCATAATCGAGATCTTCACCGAAGTTGTTCGCCTTGATGAAATATCCGAAATTGATACCTACAAGGTAGCTTACGGAGTCGGTAAGAGCCGCATCCGGAAGGGAAATGGTTTTGGTCTCCCCGTCTTTTTCCACAGTGATACTCTTTGGCGCTGAGTTACAACCGGCCATCATTGCTGCAACGACGGCTGCTGCTGAAATGAATTTTAATGTTTTCATTGTCTATCTTGAAATTTTATCGTTATTTCCGTTCTGTTTCCGATGCGTCTTCTTTCCCCGACACATCTTTGCAAATATCGTAATTTTATTTCAGATTACGAATTTTTTTATAACTTAGTAGAACTAAATCCCAACGGCTATGGCAATCGACTCGAAAACTTTACACTCGAAACTCAAGGAATTCTTCGGCTTCGATTCTTTCAAGGGAGACCAGGAAAAAATAATAGAACATCTTGTGTCCGGGAAAGATGCCTTTGTCCTGATGCCGACGGGTGGGGGCAAGTCGCTTTGCTATCAGCTGCCGGCATTGGTCATGGACGGTACCGCCATCGTCATATCGCCGCTTATCGCCCTTATGAAAAACCAGGTCGACGCCATCAGGGGATTCGTGTCGGGAAACGACGGCATTGCTCATTTCCTGAATTCTTCCCTGTCGAAGGCCCAGCTGAATGAAGTCCGGGAGGATCTGCTGTCCGGCGCCACCAAGCTACTCTATGTAGCTCCGGAGTCGCTGACCAAGGCGGAAAATACCGATATGCTCAAGGAGATACGAATTTCGTTCTACGCGGTCGACGAGGCGCACTGCATTTCCGAATGGGGGCATGATTTCCGGCCGGAATACAGGCGGATAAGGAGCATAATAGATGCGATAGGTCCGGCTCCTATTATAGCCTTGACGGCGACAGCGACGCCCAAGGTGCAGAGCGATATCCTGAAAAATCTCGGGATTCAGGATGCAAAGGTCTTCAAGTCTTCGTTCAACAGGCCCAACCTGTATTACGAAATCCGCGACAAGTCGGATCCGAAGCGCGACATCATCAGATTCATACGGCAGAATCCGGGAAAATCCGGCATCATATACTGCCTGAGCCGTAAAAAAGTGGAAGAACTGGCTGAACTGCTGAACATCAACGGGATAAAGGCTCTTCCTTATCATGCCGGACTCGATGCCAGGACCAGGGCGGAAAACCAGGACAAGTTCCTGATGGAGGAGATAGACGTCATAGTGGCGACTATCGCTTTCGGCATGGGCATAGACAAGCCGGACGTGCGTTTCGTGATACATTACGACATTCCGAAAAGCCTGGAGGGATATTATCAGGAGACGGGGCGTGCCGGCCGTGACGGGGGAGAAGGCAAGTGCATCGCGTTCTACAGCTACAAGGATATTCTGAAACTCGAGAAATTCATGCAGGGGAAGCCGGTGGCCGAACAGGAGATAGGCAAGCAGCTCCTTCTCGAGACCATGGCGTACGCCGAGTCCAACCAGTGCCGCAGAAAGCTGCTGATGAACTATTTCGGCGAAGACTACACCCGGGACAACTGCGGCGCCTGCGACAACTGCCTGAATCCTAAGAAGCAGTTCGACGGGCAGGAGGAAATGTGCCTCATAATAGAACTGATAGAATCTATGCCGGAGCACTTCAAGACCGAGCATCTCGCAAATATTCTCGCAGGGGAGTCCAACGCCCTTATCAAGTCCTACGAGCAGGACAAGCTGGAACTTTTCGGAGCCGGACGCGACCACTCCGTGCGTTTCTGGTGCGATATCATACATCAGGGCATTGTCCGTCATTTCCTTGAAAAGGACATCGAATCGTACGGGCTGATTGGTGTCACTGACACAGGCCGGGAATTCCGCGAACATCCGTACACCATAATGCTGACAGGCGAGCGGCAGTTCGCCGAAGGTGAGGATGATGACGAGGATATGCCTGTACAGGGAGTCAAGGCCGGCGGAGGCGGGGATCAGGTGCTTCTGGAAATGCTGAAAAAGCTCCGTTCCGACCTCTCGAAAAAACTGCATCTTCAGCCGTGGATTATTTTCGGCGATCCGGCGCTTGAAGACATGTCCATCACATATCCCGTTTCCATAGAGGATCTGAAAAACTGCCAGGGCGTGGGAGAGGGCAAGGCCCGGAAATACGGAGGCGAATTTATTTCACTGATATCCAAATACGTGGAGGAAAACGAAATAGAGCGTCCGGATGACTTCGTGGTGAAGTCAATGGGAAATCCTTCCTCCGCAAACAAACTCTACATCATCCAGGGCATAGACAGAAAACTTTCCCTGGAAGACATCGCGGCTGCCAAAGGTCTTGAAATGGACGAACTTCTTACCGAAATAGAGACCATCGTGGCTGCCGGTACCAAATTGGATATCAACTACTATATCAGCCAGACCGTCGATGACGATATCGTGGATGAAATCTATGATTATTTCAAGGAGGAAGCTGCTTCCGATTCCCTTCAGGATGCAATGAATGATCTCGGGCAGGATTATGATGAGTTTGAGGTGAGGTTGGTGAGGATTAAGTTTTTGTGTGAGGTCGCCAATTGACCCTTTTCGTGA
>CALUQC010000007.1 GCA_944322805.1 uncultured Bacteroidales bacterium
GTTTACAGGACGGATTCGGATGGCGATATTGATGTGTTCAGTATATCCTATGCAGAAAAGTGATTTCGCCCGGAGGGCAGAGGAAGAACTAACCGTTTATCCTGCCTATCCTTTCGCTGAGCAGTTGCATGTATGTGGATCTACTGTTTTTCTCATAATTATACCATATTAGGTATAAAATAGTGACCTGAGAATAAAGTATACCCGATATAGCATAAAGAAATGAGGGAATGAGCTATAATTTCTGTATTTCATTCAAATAGAAAAAGGCCTCAGTATTCGATTTCTTCAGTTTATTGAGTTTTGTAGGTAAAGGAGATTGAATGACAGCATCGGCTAACGCACTGACTTCTTCAGGATTATAGTGTTTGACCTCCGTTATACCTTTCTCGATGAGTTTTGACAGATAGGCTGCCTTGGCCGCATTATTTATTGCACTTTCAATACTATACACCTCGCTGTGTATAAACCCCCTCACCCTTTTGATGCCATCCTGCAGTAATTCAAATTCGTCCGGCTTGTATTGTCCTCTCTGTATAATACAGAGTGCCGTATCATAAATGTCGCGTAAAACAGCCTGCAGGTCGTTTGTATCACTTTGCCGATATTGCAATTCAGTTGAAACAAATCGTTGGAATGTTTCCGTTGTAACCGTCAAATCGGATATGCTGTCAAACAAGGTAGCGATGTCGAACAGTTGTTTACATATTTCCATCGAACAGTTTTTCCTGCCTTTGAAAAAAGGAATCCCCGTAGTATGCGGAGCAAAGGCAGTAAGTTTGTCTCCCAACAAATCTTCCTTACTGGGTAGCTTTACCTTGACTGGCTCTCCCTTTTGTTTCAGAAAACGACTTTGGATAGGTGCTTCCACCACATTTACATAATGAATTTCCTCAAACAATACATCCAACAGGATTTTATCTTGTCTGCCTCCTGCCGGATAAGATACCTCATAGAAAAACTTGGCGTGTTGTTTTGGGGCATCCGTGCGGGATATGCGTTGAACCAATTCCACATTGCCGAATCCGTATTCATCGGAATATTTTTCAAGATAATCCTCTATTCGGGTTTCGGGAGGACAGATTACATCTATATCTATCGAGAGTCGCCTGCTGCTGTCAAAATGGAGCAATAGAGACGAGCCTCCCTTGAACAAAAATGGACACTCGGAGCGGACAAGGGCTTCCAGCAACGAAAAAGCCCTGATAGTCTTTTCAACAAGGGCAATATCGCGTACATTGTTCTCTTTAGCTACGGTTTCTATCCATGCCAATGTTCTACTTTCCGGGTGTATCATTGTATATTTTTCAAAATCAGGCCTACCTTATCTTTTCTGTTCCGTCTTGACGCGTAACGCAAGAGACGGTTTTCATTGATGAAGTAATCGGAGAAAGCATTAGCGTATATCGTGTACAGTTCATTACCTTGCGTGAACAGCAGTTCCTTGTCACTTACGGCATCTACCAACATCTTCTCCATCACAGGTACAGGGCATCCGTCAACTTCTGTCAAGGGGGCCTCTTTTACCAATGGTCGCACAATAATTGTCTCATCGTTTGTAATGTATCTCATACATTCTTGTCTTGTGGGATTGAGAAGAATCCGCTGTTTCATGTCAAGTCCTTGCAGTGAATGGAAAACAGATTCCATCGCAACCCTTTCCACATCGACAAGGATAATGCTGGATGAAGGCACGTGCTGCATCAGTGGAGTAAATACAGTTGATCTCCATATACAGTAATCTACAAAAGGATAATGTTCCTTTATATGTCGGCTAAGATTGTGCTCCGTTTCGTCCGGGGTATAAATGAACCTTCTTTTTTCATCAAGAACACGGTATGTTCCATAAGAGACCCTTGTAATCATCCGGTCGGTAAGCATACGGCTCAAGATGACAACAAGAGATTTGACAGATACGCCATTTGTACCTGAACACAATGTTTTTATAAGATCGCGTCTTTTGATAAGACCGTCCTTCTTCATTGCATAATCCAATATCTGATTGGCTATGGTCATATATTCTCTCGGTATATCGCTGCAAAAATATAACAAAATCGGCAAATAATAATGATTTTTGTCAAAATTGTTATACTTACCGGTTCTATTTAAGCAAAAAATGAGGAACACTCGAGGTGACAAAGACGGAGAGTCCGACATCGGATAGTGGACAGAAGGGGCAGACTTAGAGGGTGGACAGAAGGAGGGGTGGGTTCAGAGGGAGGAGCCGGACAGGCGGAGGAGGGCTTCGATGAAATAGTAGTCGGCGTAGATGATGGAATAGTCGATTTCGGAGCCGGCAGGGCGATGTCCGGTGGAATGCAGCAGGAAAGCCGGGCAGGAATCGCCGCCGCGGTAGTTTTCGTACAGAGAATTCACCATCTTCCGGGCGGAAGCGAGGTAGCCGGCGCCTTTTTCGCCACCGGCATAGCCTGAAAGCTCGACAAGGGCGGAAGCTACTATGGCTGCGGCGGAAGCGTCACGCGACACGTCCGGAATCTCCGGGTCATCGAAATCCCAGTAAGGCACCATATCCTCCGGAAGCAGCGAAAGGTACTTGTCGGTAATCCGGCAGGCAAAATCCAAATATTTCCTGTCTCCCGTGAATCTGTAGCACATCGTATAGCCGTAAATGCCCCATGCCTGGCCGCGCGCCCACATCGAATCATCGGAATAACCCTGATGGGTGCAACTTCTGATATGTTTTCCGGTCGAAGGGTCGTAGACCGCCACATGATAGGAAGTGCTGTCCGGACGGAAATTGTACTTCATCGTCATGTCGGCGTGGGAACGGGCTATTTCCGCATATTCCGGCCTGCCGCCGTTCTCGGCGGCCCAGAACAGCATCTCGAGATTTATCATGTTGTCCATGATGGTGTTGTGCCCTCCGAGGCTTTCCATCTCGCGCGGCCAGGAAAGGATGGTGCCGGCGGCGGGATTGTAAAGTGAAGCAAGCCTGTCGGCGGCAGCGAGAATCACGTCCCTGTATGCGGGATTGCCTGTCAGACGGTAACCGTTGCCATAGCTGCAGAAAACAATGAAACCCAAATCATGGTCGTATGCCGGAATCCCGCTGATAAATTCGAGAGCCCCGGTATAGCCTTCTGCAGCAGCCCTTATCCTTTCGTCTCCCGTGTACTCGTAGTCGTACCAAAGCACTCCCGGCCAGAAACCTTCTGTCCACAATTCCTTGCTGACCGGACAAAGTGTCCATGTACTGTCTCCCGGAGCGATATTCCTCGGCGACATGCCGTATCCTGCGGAGCCGATTTGTGCAAGAGTCCGCTCAGTCTGCACTGCACAATAGTCCAACATTTCATCCGTACCGGCAGACTGTCCGTCCGCAACCCGCGTACAACCGAACGCAACGGAAACCGCCGCCGCTGCTGCAAGTATTTTCTTCATCATCATCAAAATTTCATTGCCGGTCCCGGCAATATCCTATTCGAATCTTATATAATCTATATCTATCCAGCCGCGGTCCTTTCCGGTCCCGAAGCTCGAACAGAAAAATCCTGTCTTCGCCCCTATCCACCTGCCTTCACGGGCATGAAACGCCTCTCCGGCAGCCTTGAAGGAGTGTCCGTCGGTGCTGTAGAAAAACCGGCAGAGCCCGTTCCCGTCCGACTTTACCCTCAGCCAGATATCCGTCACGTATTTGGGAGTGGCACCGCTTTCGACCGCCTTCAAAGGCATTTCGTCCACAGTCACGACCTCCTCGGCAGTCCCCTTATCGGCATCGCGGCAAGTCACATACTGTATCAGGGCCGTCTCCCCGGCTCTGGCCACCGAGACACAGCCGTAGTCGAATCCCATCACGAGAAGCCCGGCCCGGTCCCCGTCGCCTTTAGAATTGAATGTCATCTTTACGGTGGCGGAAAACGGCTCCGCAGGCATTTTCTGCAGGTACAGGTTAGGCACACCCCACAAGTTCGGCACATTCTCTCGGTGCCCGTATATCCTGAAAAAACCGTATCCGCTCCCGAAGCCGAACCAGTCTTGAGGATTTGCATGCCATTGCCACTGCAACCCCTGCCCAATGGTATCGAACTCGTCGCCAACAGCCATTGCACAGTTGTCCGACAACGGCAGATCCGGCCTTGTCCAGGTCCTCACCGGCTCTCCGCATCCGTCTCCGTCTTCATCAGTGCCTATCACGCACCAGCCCTCGTCATCCCAGGTCAGAGGATTCAGGTGCACGATGCGTCCGTAAGGCTGTTTTTCCTGGAAATGGATAAACCAGTTTTCGCCCGAAGGTGTATCCACCCACGCACCCTGATGCGGTCCGTTGATATCCGTCCCGCCCTGTTCCATCACTTTTCTTGCCTCATACGGACCATAGACCGACCTGGAACGCATCACTATCTGCCATCCCGTCGCCACACCGCCTGCAGGTGCGAAAATGTAATAGTAGCCGTCTCTCTTATAGATTTTTGCGCCCTCTACAGTATGGTGTCCGTCCCTGTTTCCGTCGAAAACCATCACCTCGTCACCTGTGCAGGCAGTCCCCTCGGAATTCATTTCCGACACGGTGATGATGCTGTTCAGCCCACTCCTGCTTGCCGCCCAGGCATGCGCGAGATACACTTTCCCGTCATCATCCCAGAGGGGCGACGGATCTATGAGGCCCTTGCCTGCCTTTACCAATACAGGCTCAGACCATTTCCCGGCAGGGTCCTGCGCCTTCACCATGTATATCCCGAAATCCGGATCTCCCCAGTAAATATAGTACCAGCCGTCATGGAACTTCATGCACGGAGCCCAGACACCCTGCCCATGCCGCGGAACACTGAAATAATCTTCCGGCACAAGCCTGTCAAGGGCGTAGTTCACTATCTCCCAGTGCACCAAGTCCCTGGAATGAAGGATGGGGAGTCCGGGAGTACAGTTGAACGACGAGGCGGTCATCCAGTAATCGTCGCCTGTCCTGACCACATCGGGGTCGGAATAGTCGAAAGCGAGCACCGGATTCGTATAAGTGTCTTTTGCCGGCTTCGCCTGCAATGCGTCCGTCAGGAATGCCGGAATCAGGATGGCCTGGGCCAATATGAGCGTTGCAATCTTCTTCATGTTCGATAATAATTACGGTTAACCGTCGCAATATACTCAGAATTTCATGGATTTTCCTGCAGGCGGAATGGCCGTGAAATCCGAAGCCGGAAGACGGTATTTCCTGCCGTCGATCTTCACGATGCAGCTGCGGTCCGACATGTAGCCGGCTGCTCCGTCCCTTACTGTCACGGCTGCCGTACCCGGCGTCTTCATCGATATGGAGATCCCGCGGAATTCCGCATATGTTCCCCCGTGCAGGAAAACCTGCCTGTCGCTGTCTCCGTTGCCGGAAACGGCACCTTCACCCGGACAGGAACTTCCCACAGCCACGACAGCCTCGCACCTCAGTCCTCCGCACTCCGATTCCTGCATCCTGTCGGAACTGATGATGACATCGTTGCGGCCGCCGGTCTTTCTGACCGAAAGTCCCGCGGCATCAGAGCCTTTCCCGCAGGACAGGAATTCCACAGCCTCGACAGCTCCAGGGAGGGCATCCGAAAACGGCTCGTAAACGGCCACGAACGGGCGAGTCCATGCTTCCCCGTACTGCCGCGCCACGAATGTCATGCACGGAGTATTCTTAATGTCATAAGGCATGGGCATCCTGCTCAATGCGTCGATATACGGGGCATATGCCTTGAACACCTTCCTGTCCTCCTCTCCACGCATCCACATCTTCATGCCGGCTTCAGAGCCGTCCCGGCAGGTCATCGTAAAGACTCCTTCCACATCGTCCGAAGTCATGGCCGCAGACTTGTTCCACAGGTAAGAATAGGCATTCAGATGCCCGCCTGCGAAAGACAGCTCCTCTGTAGGCTCAACAGGCACCGAGAGTTCGAACTCCTGCCCTATGTTGTGATAGAAATAGTCGTGCATCCTGTCCTTGCCGTCCTGCCTGCGGGAACGGAATATATCCACGTAATAGCCGTTTTCCGGATCGGTATTCACTATCAGCACCTGTCGTCTCTGGTCTGCAAACGTTTCGGGCTCGACAAAGGAAAAATCCCCGAACATCACACCGGGATAGATGCCGTCCTTGTGCCCTGGAGCAGGATAACACCCTTCCAACGATATGGCATGATGGGACTGCATCACCGGATAGGCGGAAATGCCGTCGACGCATACGGTGTTGTGGGCGGGGAACTGCGAATAGTACTCAGCATAGTCGAGACCCGTATATCCGGAGCCGCGCCCCATATCCGGAGCCATGATGTAACCCTTCCCGTACAGCTCCATGGAAATGCCGTTGGCGTGCATGTGATTGCCCGTCGAGCCGCAGATGCTTGCCATCAGGCTCTTTTCCGGCTCCATTCCCGTCCTGGCGGCGAACCAGCTCACCCCTTCGCTCCAGAATACGGGGCTTACATAGTCCGATATTGTGCCGGCAGGCACATCCTGATTTATTTCAGGCGGTCTCATGGCGGTAAAGGTCGAGACTTTGGCAGGAAGCCGCAGTTCCTTCCCTGACGAAGAATCCGCTTCCGGCACGAAGCATTTGTACATGCCGGTAAAGTAAACCTCGTCCTCCGCCTTGCCGTGAATCCTGGCATTTTCCACCATCACAGGGAAATAATCGGTTTTCAGAGGACCGCAATGCGTATCTCCCCAGCCGCAGATGATGCCGTTCGGGAAAAGATACTGCGGGATGTTCTTCACAGCCCTGGACAGGACAGGAAAGGCTGCCACCAAATCCACTCCGAGCACGGTGTCGAGCAAGCGGATGAAGCCGGCCCATTCTGACATCACCATCATCGAATAGCCCGGAGACTCTTTCCACATCCCCGTTTCACTGTCGAATCCGAATTCTATCAGCTTTGCCGGAGACCACTGGCGGATGGAATCGCCGTTCAGAATCTCATTCAGGTACCATTCCCTGCCGCGGCCGTCCTCCCAGTCCGTGTCAGGACTCAGGATCAAAGCTATTCTCAGGACGAACTGCGCCTGTATGAGATTCCAGTTGTTGTGCGGGACTCCTCCTGCAATGATACAGTCCGCCCATTTTCTGAAAGCCGTTTCATAGACATGCAGTTTGTCCGGCATCCTTTCAGCCAGATAGTCATGCAGGAAATCATAACACTCCGCTGCCGGAATTACAGTGTCTTCATGTATGACTTCAAACGATGTCAGGCCGAGAAGGGTCTGCTGATGCCCGTGATTCAGGTCTGTCGGCACGTCCCTGTAGTACAGGCCGGTCATGTATGTATCGAAAATGTCGGCCGCGAACTGCGCGTAGGGTTTTTCGCCTGTCCACCAGTGCAGGAAAGCGGCATCCCGGGCCAGATTCATTATTTCCAAATTGATGGACTCCACGTTCCTCCCGGTCTTGCGCGGGTCCGCCCAGACCAACGGCTCTCCGGGCTGCGTCTTGTCATGCATCAGCAGGCCGAGAGAATCCTGATAAGGCATGACATCCTCGAGTTTCGGCCGTCTGTACTGAGTTTGCGTACCCCTTGATGCCGTAAACCGCACCGTAGGCACCGGAGCATGTCCGGCCACGTGGTCCAGTTCCTCTCCCCTGACATAAATCTCGTCGGCATGGCTGTCCCAGTACATCTGAAGCCGGCTCACTATCCATTCCGGATCGGCGGCATGCCTCTGCACGAATGGCTCCATTTTCCGTACAAGACCGTCCATTGCCTTGGAACCGGCCTCCGTTTCAAGCAGGGCTGAAATACTGCTCCGGCATTCCGGTCCGTCTATCATCCGCGGATAAACCTCGCCGAGTTCGGGAATTTCGATGCCGATCCCGGCGTACAAGGAAGCGCTTATCGCAATGAATGCGGCCGTTGCAAGTATCTTCTTCATAATCGTAACATTTTTTTCGTTCGGGACAGCATGCCGTCATTTCACGGCTATGTCTTCCACGAATCCGTTCATGACCATTCCGCCGGTATCCTTCATTTTCCTGCCTCCTATACGGACATTTTCAAAACGCACCCCCGAGACCTTCCGGGCGGAGTCATAGCCCTTTACCGACGACGGATTCAGGTCAGAGATGCCGGCGCAGTCGATATTCCTGAAAACCACGTCTTTCACGAAGTTCCCCGGAGCCGAGCAATACTTGGCGTTGAACACCACCTCCACGTGGAAGAGCTGTCCTTCTTCTACGCGTTCCACCCTTATGTCCTCATACAGGACATGGCTGATGCTGTTCATGTCTCCGCAGCATATCGCCATGCATCCCTGATACTCCGGATCATCCTCGTCATGCTCCAGGACATCGATGTTCCTGAACACGATATTTTCTATGCGGCTGCCGGTCCCGTCTCCCGTATATCCGTGGATACCCATGTTCATCGGGTGTGCGATGTCCGCCCAAAGCACCGAATTCTTCACCGTGATATTCCTCGAATCCCCGCGGTAATCCCACCGCGGGCCGTAGACCGCTATGCAGTCATCCGAGTTCCTGAGAAAGACATTGTCCACCGTAACATCGGTGCAGCTCATGACGTCTATGCCGTCGCTCCAGCCCTGATAGCTGAAAGAACGCAGGTTTTCCACGGATATATTCCGGCTCTGGCCTCCGAGGAGGGTATAATGGCGGGGATTCACCACAATGATATCCCGCACGCTTATGTTTTCGGAATAAGTGACCTGGATGCCCCTCTGCGGCGTAAGCAGCATTCCCCTGCCGGAGACCGTCACGTTCTGTACCGAATCACATATGAGAGTCCCTTTCAGCACGGCTCCCGGAGCTAAGTAAACATGGGTGTCGGACGGTATCCTGAAACCATCCTGCCCGTCGGGAGGGACATGCACTCCGGCACCGAAATACATCACACCCACGGAGTCTTCTTCCGGAGCATCCTTTTCCACCGGGTTTGCGAAGACATGCAGATTGCGGTGCCTGTCCCCGTCGAACTCTACGGACAGATTCCGCGGACTGTCCATGGTAAAAGTGAGGATATTGCCCCTGAGCCTGCCCTTTATGCCGCAGGAAAGAGGCCTGATATCCGCGCTGCGGACCGTACCGTTGTTCTTTTTCACCATTACCTCTACCGGTCCGTCGCAGTCAAAGCAGACCATGGAAGCCTCGGACGGCCTGTCCATGTCCACTTTCACCTTGTATTCGTAAAGGTCCTGCCAACTGCCTCCCGGGACACGTACCCTGACAGTGAAATCATCGTTGTGCATGCCGTAGTAGATTTCACGGGGCACGGGATGAATCCGGATTTCACCTGCACTGCCTGATTTCCCGCCGACCCTGCCGCAGGCAAGGGCCGAAACGAGGAGCAATGACATTGCAGCCGGCAGCAGGCCCGGTCCGGGAAAACGCATTTTCATCATAATATTGTCCTTTTACCGAGTTTTGACACACCTTTGGAGTTTTCATTGCCAGCCGGAACGAAGTGCAGGGCGGCTCCTCCCCTTTCCTTGAAATCGAATCTCAGCACATCGCCGCCGGAGACCATGTATTTCCCCACGCGGACCTTGGTCGGGGTCCCGGCATCATCGTCGTCCGTATATGTCCTGACGATGTATTTCCTGCCTTCTTCGAGAAAGCCCGACGTCGGGATTCCGACTCTGCACGCCTCGTCGCCCGCTATGGCCCCGACAAACCATTCGTCGCCGGACCTCCTGGCAATGGCAATATGTTTTCCGATACTGTCATCCACGACCTTGGTGTCATCCCACACCACAGGGACGCGGTCGAAAAATTCCAGTTCAGGCACATCCTTTATGACTGCCGGAGTATCGTACCAGTAGAGGGTCTGCAATGGGGAGAAGAAGATTACGGGAAGGGCCAGCTGATGCGCATGCGTGTTTTTCAGCCGCCGGTCGAAGTAGCACACCGTGTAATCTCCCGCTCCGCAAAGCATTCTCGTAAAAGGAAGGACCGTATTGTGCCCGGCTGACGGAAATTCTTCATTTCCCCTCAGTCCTTCCTGCGTCAATAAGTTAGGATAAGTGCGGGAATAGCCGGTAGGTCTGTATTCATCGTGTATGTTCACCATAAGGTGATGTTTGGCAGCCAATCGCACCAATCTGTGGAGTCGGTCCGCCCAATGCTGGCTGCAGAACTGGACAAAGCCGAACTTGACTCCGGCGACTCCCCATTCTTCAAAGAGGGGGAACAGTTCCTCGGCCTGCCTGTACAGGGCGCGCTGGTTCACATAAAGCCAGATGCCGATGCCTTTTTCCCTGCCGTAGGCTATGACCTCCGGAAGATCTATCGCGGCGGCGACTTTCGAGGCGTCGCTTCTCACATCGAATTCAGGGCCATACCATTTGGTATCGAAAAGAATATACTGCATGCCGTGCGCAGCGCAAAAGTCTATGACTGCCAATGCGTTTTCAGTATTAAGCCTGGTTTCGCGCATGATTTTGCCGGGCCTGATCCAGCTGTCGTCAGCAATGGCAGAGGCTTCGTTCAGATTCAGGAATATGTCATTGTTCTCCACGAGCCGCCCGAGACTTTCCGCTGCCATGACTACACGCCACGGCATGTCGTAAGGAGTAAAGACATCGGTGCCGTCATCATTCAGGGATGCGACAACGGTGTTCGGTTTCGAGTCGCTGAGTTTCAGCTTCATACGCGGGAAATCGATGACAGCGGCTTCTCCCGCTGCCGCATAGAGGCTGTCGCCTACCATCACCGTCACGGGGCGCTCGCAGTCGTCTTCCCACCCTTCGAAAGGTCTCGGCTCGTAAGGACCCTGAGCCCATGAAGTGTACCATACGCGGCTGCCTTCCGGAAAGGTGAATTCCGTATTGTCCGCCTTGATTCTCTGGTAGAACGCATTGTCCTGCTCCGGAAGACGGTAGCGGAATGCTATGCCCTCGTCATAGGCCCGCATTTCGATATCTATCCGGTAGCCCGAGCCGTCATTCCTGGCGAAGTGAAGGATGATGCCGTTGAAAGCATCCCGGACGGCCGAACGCTCCCCGAAACGGTTGTGCCATACAGTATCCCTGTATGTCATCGTGGTGTCTGTCAGTTCGAAGTTCCCGAGCCAGTGTCTTTTCGAAGCAATGAATCTGCCCATGGCCCGCTCCCAGACACCATTGTCGAAAGTCAGGTCCATTCCGGAACTCAGGATGACCGGGCGTCCGTCGAAGAATGTGGAGTAAAAGACGCGGGTTTCCGGACCGCCGTTATCGGCTGATGCCTCATTCCGGCAAGTTTCTATTGTCATTTTCACGGATTGCCTGCCGTCCGGAGAGGCAAGCGCGAATTCCCGTACTGCGGTCTGGCAGTCCGCCGGTGATGCGGGGCAGTACGTTTCCGTTGCCGCGGCTGCGGCACCCGAAAAAAGGATTGCGGCAGCATATATTATTCCCTTCATTTCCATCGTCATTTTATAATATATACGTCCGGCAGGTCCGATTTACTCATGTTTTTTGAAAAATCCGTATCTTTACAAAACCTTTCAATTCAGTACCATGCCGCATAAGACACTTGCAGCCTTCGTTTTCGCGCTGCTCACTATGACCACGGCCGCTTATCCGCGGGAAGACTATCTGTTCAGGATGCTCGACACCTCCACCGGGCTGCCGGACAACAACGTCAGGAACATGACCATGCTGCCTGACGGCCAGATGTGCATCCAGACCTCCACGATGCTGAGCCTGTACAACGGAGCTTCCTGCAAAAGCTACAAATACAACCCGATAAACATCCCCTACACCGAGTACACCGGACTGAACAATGCCTATTACGACAAGACTTCCAACCTGCTCTGGTGCACGTCACGCGACCATATCTGGATATTCAACATAGTCACGCGCAGTTTCGAGTACGACATCAGTCCGCGTTTCGCTCCGTTCGGGCTTGAAAACGAGGCTATTTCGAACATGTTCATCGACTCGGAGGACAACTACTGGGTCGCGACGGAAGATGCAATGCTTTTCAGATGCGACCGCGGGACCTGCGAAGCAGAAAACGTGCTCCTGCCGGCGGAAGTGCAGGGACCGCTGCTGCTTGCCCAGTCCGGAAACAGCATCTGGATACTCTCGATAAACGGGATATTAAGCGAATACGATACGGCAATGAAGGCCATGAGGCGGTCTGTAAGGGTAAACGCGGAAGGAGGATATGTGCCGAGCAGGATGGATATGGCAACAGATTCGCACGGCAATGTCTGGGTGATGACCGACAGGAGCCTCGTCCACTACGACAGGGAAAGCGGTGAAATGACCTGCATGGAGGATATGCTCAAGGGCGAGAAAGACCTCTACACTACAATCGCCATCGACGGGCACGACGACCTGTGGGTTGGCACGGCGCGGTCGGGAGTAAGCCGCATAGAAGACGACGGCATGAAAGTCAAAACTTTTCCTTATCTTTTGCAGACAAACGGCAAGAAAATCTATCCGCATACAGACATTTCGAAAATATATGTGGACCGCAGGGGCGGGGTATGGATTGCGACCTTGGCGGAGGGGCTGCTGTTCTGGCACAAGGACATATACCACCTGCATACGGTGAATTCCGCGACACTGACCGGAGGAAAGATGCCGGACGAGGGAGTGAAATGCATGGCGGAGGACAAGGACGGGGCTGTCCTGGTCGGCACCATCAACGGGCTGCTGCGCTATGACCCCGAGACGGACACGATGTCCATACCTTATCCCGAGCTGCGCAACGAACTGTGCATCAGCCTTTACCGTGACAGCCGGGACCGGATATGGCTCGGCACTTTCTACAACGGCGCGTTCTGCATAGACGGAGACCGCATACGGCATTATTCCTTTCCGTGGACTTCCACGGCAGAACTGTCATACTATACCGGGAAACCGAATCTTAACTGTGTCAGGGCCTTCCATGAGGACCATCTCGGAAATTTCTGGATTTCGGTCTACGGAGGCGTCGGCAAGTTCGACACTGACAGAGGCACGATAGAGATGCTGCGGGACAGGCATCCGGAAGTGTCCCGATTCATGATTGTCAGGGACATATGTGATCACGGAGACGGGCTGCTGCTGTTTTCAGGAGACAACGGGCGTTTCCTGTATTCCCCGGCAGAGGACAAGGTGCACGCCGGACAGAATTCCGTGCGGTGCCATACGCAGAGCAACCAGGCGGTCAGGGACTCCCGGGGACTTCTGTGGATAGCCACCTCGGACGGGCTCTCGATTACGGACCCCGTGACAGGGGCCATCCGTACCTTGGGAGTGGAATCCGGCCTGCCGAACGACAATATCATCAGCCTGACGGCCGACGGTCTCGGCAATATCTGGGCGTCCACCTTCAACTCCATCTCCCGGATCAAGCCTGTAAGGAAAGATGACGGATATATCTTTTCCGTCTCGAATTTCGGAGAGGATGACGGGGCTACGGCTGGGGCCTTCTTCCAGAATTCCGTCCTCGAGCATTCCGACGGGACGATTTTTTTCGGAGGGGCCCACGGCATCACCTGCGTTCATCCGGACAGGCTCTATCAGGACACTTTCGACATCTCGCCGCAGATTTCCGACATCATCGTGGCCGGACGGAGAGTGGAGCACGGGGATGTGCTGACTGCGGAAAGCCATGCGGGAGAGGACAAGTTTCCGGGTGCCTCCGGCAATACGGGACGTCCGCGGCCGCATATTGACCTGAAACACGACGAGTCGCCGGTGACATTCTATTTTTCCAACCTCAACTATATCAACCCCACGCATACGTCCTACCGGTATATACTGGTAAACTCTGACAAGTCCTGGAACGAGCTCCACTCGCAAAGCCCGGGCAAGGCCACGTACACTTTTCTGAAACCGGGTGACTACGTATTCAAGGTGTACGCAGCCGACAACGGGACCGACTGGAGCCGGCTCCCTGCCGAAATCAGCATTACCGTACATCCGCCTTTCTGGAAAAGCACCATGGCGTACATCCTGTATGTCCTGATTATATTCGGTGGCGGTGCGGCAGCCATATACGCATACCTGAAACGCAAGAACGAACAGATTCTCATGGACAGGAAAATGCAGCTGCAAAAACAGAAAGAGGAGCTGGACCAGATGAAGTTCCGCTTCTTCACCAACATTTCCCACGAACTCAGGACCCCGCTTTCCCTGATACTTCTGCCGTTGGAAAGCATAATGAAGGAAATGAAGGATTCGAAACTCTATCCCCGGCTGGAAACAATGCACCACAATGCACGCGAGCTTCTCTCATTGGTGAATCATCTGCTTGATTTCAGAAAATTGGAGATGGGAGGCGAGAAACTGCACCCGGTCATGGGCGACATAGGGGCGTTCGCGGTAGAAACGGCAGAGTCGTTCAAAGGCATGGCGCAAAGGAAAAACATAAGTCTCGAATTCGAAAACGGGCTGACACGCACGATGATGGCTTTCGACAAGTCCCAGATGTCCAAAATCATGAACAACCTCCTGTCCAATGCCATGAAGTTCACGCCTTCGGGCGGGTACGTATCCATGAAACTGTCTTCTGCGGAGGAAAACGGAGGGCCGATGCTGCGAATAGACGTTTCCGACACCGGCTCGGGAATCCCGCAGAGTGACATGGAGCATATTTTCGACAGGTTTTACCAGAGCGGGAATGCGGAGATGACCACCGGCTCTGGCATAGGCCTGAGTCTGGTAAAACAATATGCCGAGATGCATTCGGGGCGGGTGGCCGTAAGCTCCGAGGTGGGACAGGGCACAGTGTTCAGCGTATGGATTCCGATGGATCTGAAAATACGGCCCGGCGATGTGGCGGCCGGCCAGGAAGTGGCGGCACCGGCAGAGTCAAGGATGCAGTATCTTCCGGAAAATGATGGACCGGCGGATGCGGATAATGGAAAACCTGATACCGGAAAGCCTGATACGGGGAAAAAGCCTGCGGCCCGCCATACCGTAATGATCGTGGATGACAATGCCGACTTCCTGTCATATCTCAAATCTGAACTCGCCCGGCAGTACAATGTCGTGACGGCCGCGGACGGGGAGTCCTGCATAAGGCAGATACGCACGCTCCAGCCCGACGTACTGGTATGCGACGTGATGATGCCGGGAATGGACGGATTCGAGGTCACGCGGAAAATCAAGGGCAATATCGAGACTTCCCACATACCGGTGATACTGCTGACCGCCCGGACTTCCGACGATATAAGGCTCGAGGGCTATGAGACGGGAGCAAATGCGTATCTGACCAAGCCTTTCCATATGGATATCCTGGAGGCGAGAATCCGTAACCTTATAGAAGAGCGTCAGGGCAGGATAACATCGTTCTCCAAAGCGGTGGATGTAAACCCGTCCGAAGTCACCATGACGCCCATTGACGAAAAGCTGATGTCAAAAATAATGGAGTCGATAGAGAAGAACATGGACAATTCGGAATATTCCGTCGAGGAACTTTCTTCCGATGTGAACATGCACCGGATGAATCTTTACCGCAAACTCCAGTCCTTAGTCGGCATGACCCCGTCGGAGTTCATCCGCTCGGTCCGCGTGAAACGTGCGGCAAAGATTCTGACAGAACGGCCAGGCATTTCCCTGTCCGAGCTTTCCGACCTCGTGGGATTCAATACTCCGAAATATCTTTCGAAATATTTCAAGGAAATGTTCGGCTGCTCTCCGTCACAGTATGTCCGGCAGCAATGATATGGGACAGTGTGATTTGCACTCCTACAAGGCAGCAATGGCGGCTTCCGACAGCCCTGTGACCTGCATGATGGCCTCTACCGGCATTCCCATCTTCTTCATCCCGGCAGCCGCTGCCGCAAGACCTTTCTCCAAACCTTTCTTTTCGCCCTCTTCCAATCCTTCCTGACGGCCTTTCTCCAGACCTTTACGCTCGCCTTCCGCCAAACCTTCCTGTCTGGCGTAATCCAGGGCATTCTTTCTGTCGTTTTCTGTCATCATATTGTTCTCGTATTGGTTTCTTTCCTCCTTCGTGAACGCCGATATCTCAGCCGTCTCGAATATCTTACCGAATATCCGCTCCTGCAGAGCTGCCGGCCTGTCAATCAACCGTGAAAGATTCTTCAGTACATACATCCACTTGTCAAGCATTCCTCTCAGCTCGCTCTCGCTCTTGCGGAATGTCCCCAACTCCACAAACACGAAACGCAGGTTTTCCGTCATCTCCTCGCCCGTCTCACTCTCCCTTAACGAATACCGGTAGATCAGCTTCTCCTCCATTCCTGCCTCTCCCGTCCCGTTCCCGGCCGGATGGTCCAGCGTGAAGTCGAGTATCCCCACCATATAAACCGGTGTCAGCCTGTAG
>CALUQC010000008.1 GCA_944322805.1 uncultured Bacteroidales bacterium
ATTGTTGAATTGTAGGCATAAATGATTGTTAATCTTTAATTTATGTTTCCTTTCCCCAAAATTTGGGGTTGCAAATATACTGATAAATTTTTAATTATCAACATTATTGTCAACAATTATTGTTGCCGGACACCGGCAATGCCGGCATTCTGCGGACACTCCTTTTCAAAGTGGCAGCCAGACGAATACAGCCGCATCCCAAAGTGCGTGTGAAACGACAATCGCAGTGAAACGGTCAGGGAAAAAGCGATAGAGCAGGCCCCAGACGATACCGACGACAAGCGACGCCATCACGAGCATGAAGTTGCAGGAAGGAATATGGACCGCAGCATAAAGTGCCGTGGCGATGATAAAGCCCTTGTTTGCGCCTAAACGCAATGATAACGTCTTCTGGACATAGCCTCTCCAGAATATCTCCTCGGCAGGACCGATCAGAAAAAGCAGCAAGGCCGAAAGAAGCCATGGGGAGGCGCCTGCCTTTATGCCGTAGACGGCATCCACCTGCGGACGGGCAAAGTCGAAAAGCATGGACGAGATTTTGTCTCCGGTCCAGAATACACACCACAAGAATATTGCGACGGCAAGGCCGAGCGCCATATTCCCGAAACTCCAGTCCAGGGTTTTCCGCCATCCCGGATTGAATACTGTCGCCAATCCAGTCAATATTACAGCCGAAAGAGACATCGTCAGCCAGAAATCGACGTAAGGAGCGGTCAGCGGAGAAAACATTACGGCCCAGAGACAGGCCGCAGTTATTATGGAAAACGTCAGTTTCATGACACTATCCCGGAAATGACGAGGCCCGCAGTCAGCAGGAAACTGAATACCATCTGGAGTTTGGCCGTAGTCTCATCCAATCCGGAAATGGCGGAAGTCCCGTCTTTCAGATACCGTATGCAGGTACCGGCGTTCTTCATGGCCGGGACAAGCGCTCCCCAGGCTGTCATGGTCCACCACGGTATCACTCCGCATATTGCACAGACAGTCAGCCAGACAAACGGCAGAAGGACTTCGGCGCAATATATCAGGACCGATGCCCTGCCTCCGATTTCCATGGCGAAAGTACGGATATCGGCTCTTCTGTCGGTGCCGATGTCACGAAGATTGTTGCAGTGAAGAATAGCTACCGTTATGGAGCCGACAGGCACAGCCAGAAAGAGTACGTCCGGATCGACTGCGGCAGCTCCGGCATAGACCGTTCCAAGCATCGGCAGGAGCGCATAGGCAATGAAGATGACAAGATCGCCCAAAGCGTTGTATTTCAAAAAAGGATAAAGCAGCGAGCATAACGCGCCTCCGATTCCGACATACAGCAGCGGCATTCCTGTCCTCAGCCACAGACCGAGGCCTCCGGCCACTGCGACAGTCAGCAGAGAGAGTGAGAGCAGCATGATTTCTTTCGGAGAGAACATGCCGGAAGTCAGGGTCCTGACCCCGAACGTATCTTCCGCATCGACGCCTTTCCTGTAGTCGAACCAGTCGCTCCAGGTATTCCCGGCAGCATGAAACACTATAATATTAACCAAAGCCCACAGACCGTTAGTCCAGTTCACGTCCTGGTATGTCGTGAAAAGATATCCCAACGAAACGATCACCGGCATTGCCGAAGCCGGGAACGACCACGGCCTCACGGCCACAATCCATTCTTTTGCAGAGTGTTTTCCCATTTTTCAGTAAACTTTGTCAAAAACAGCCTGCAAAGGTACTTATTTACATTGACCGGACAAACGAAACTCAGGCCATGGTGAGGTTTTCAATACCGGTGTCCGATCTTTCCTCTTGGCAAACGGGGTCTCCGTAACTGGATTTGGCTGTCGAACTGAAAAATCCCTATTGCAAATAAATCGGAGATCGCAGAAAAATAATGAACAATGGAAGGTTTTTCCTGATAAACCTCATGGCGAGATACAGATTCCGCTCCACGCCTCTTTGTGATATGTTGAGTTTCTTCGCAATTTCAGCATTGCTGAGCCCATCCCGTCTGCTTAGGAGGAAAGTCAGTTTCTGCTGAGGGGGCAGGAGCTGCACAAGATTACTGATATAGCTTTCCGTGTCTTTTGCCTCGATTTTCTCCTGCATGTCATCCAGCGACTCTTCCGTGGCCGTAAGATATCTTTTATATAGCTCCTCATTCAAGGAATGTCTTTTCCGGTTAAAAATAAGATTACGGATAATGATGAACAGGAGTCCGTCCATATTCCGCTCTGGATCTATCCTTCCTCTCAATTCCCACAACTTTATGAATGTCTCCTGAATTATTTCTTCGACCTCATAATCATCTTTCAGCCAAAGCCGGGCGAAATGATATACCTTGTTCCAATATTTATCATATATCATCTCGAAAGCATCTTTGTCTCCTCGGCTGAATCTATAAACGACACTGTCCATAACCCGATAAAATTTCACAAATATATTCCATCATTCCCAAAAAAACAAAAACGCGAAAAAATCCCTACAAAACGCACCAGTCCATGTAGTAAACGCCCCGTGTCAAGTGTATTTATTTATGTAAAAAGGAAAAAATATGGACAATTCCCGCAGACAAGCCCTTTTCGACAGACTTCTCGAAAAAGATTGGAACGAGCCGCAAGAATACACTTCCGTTCAAGCACCGGAGATGAAACAAAAAGTGTGGAAACGCATAAAGTGGAAAATATCGTGGCAACGGAAAATTTTCATTCCGGCGGCAGCCGCCATTGCGGTCATCGCAATATCTTCCATCATGATGCTCAATCATTTACCGGACAACAGGGCGGAATATGTCGTTGCCTCGGACAGCGGGGAAAAATACATTCTTGCCGACAGTTCATCCGTTTATATCGAAAAAGGAAGCGCCATAAAATTTTCCGAAAATTTCCTCGAAGACAGGAATGTATGGATAGACGGCAGCGCGACTTTCGAAGTGAAAAAGCATGAAGGCTCCCAGTTCCGGGTACATTTCGGGGAAGCCGTAATCGAAGTCACCGGCACATGCTTCCACGTAGACAGGAGGGATGCGGAAAACGATATCGTCATACTGTACAACGGATCCATAGACTTCTGCCCGAAGAAAGGTGAAAACAAAATCGAAATGGGACCGTCGCAGATGCTCACATACGACAGGGCAAACGGAAAAATAACAATGGATACTGTTCCGGAAAGCATAAACTGGAACGATGGGAAATACTGCTTCCGGAAAGTCCCTGTAACGGAACTGCTCGACTTTGTCGGTAAACTGCATAAAAAAGACATAATAATACAGAATAACGAAAAGTCTGGTGAAAGGTTGTCAGGACAAATACGGTATGACGAAAGCATCGACGACATCCTGGCAAAAATCTGCTTCAGCTTGGATATGAAATACAGTTCCGACGGCATGACATACACACTGTACGCACAATAAATCACTATTCACTATCAACAATTATTATAAACAACAATGCCACTAACACTATTTTACTAATGGAACAAATTACAAGATTTGCAGGAATCCGCTATCTGATAGCAGGATTTCTGCTGCTGTCTCTGACAATTCTGTCGCCCGCCCATCAAGCCGCGGCCCAGATAAAAGTTCAAGGTCAGAATCTGACACTGCTTGACGCAATCAGACAAATCGAAGAGAACAGCGACTACACTTTTTTCTACAATGATGCTGACCTGACCAGAACAGCTCCGAAAAATCTGGACATCGACGGAGACATAGATTTCGTGCTCGAAACGCTATTCAGAAACACGGGAATCACATGGCAGATGGAAGGCCACGAAATCGTACTCAGCAAAATTTCTTCACAGGGAAATAATTCTGAAAAGAAAACGGCAAGGGGTGGGGTACGTACTATAACGGGAACAGTAACCTCCCAGGATGACGGCAGTCCGATCGCCGGAGCTACAGTTCTCATAAAAGGGAGCGACACGTACGCTGTCACCGATCTTGACGGCCGGTATTCCATCGAAGTGTCGGGAAACAATGCCACGCTCGAATTCAGCTGCATGGGTTTCAGGACAGAGGAGCTGTACATCACTGACCAGGGTATCGTAAACCTCCAGATGAACGTAGACAATGAAATGCTCGGAGAATCCATTGTGATCGGCGCCGGGACACAAAAGAAAGTATCCGTCACAGGCTCCATTACAGCCATTGACGGGAATATCCTCAAAGCACCAAGCGCATCACTCACAAGCAATTTTGCAGGAAAGCTCGCCGGAGTGATTTCCGTAACCAACACGGGTGAACCGGGACAAGCATCCGAATTCTACATCCGCGGAGTGGGCACATTCGGCGGAAGAGCTACTCCGCTCATCCTTCTCGACGGTGTAGAAATATCTTCATCGGACCTGAACAGAATCCCGGCGGAAACCATCGAAAGTTTTTCAATCCTCAAAGACGCATCCGCCACAGCCATTTACGGAGCGAGGGGAGCGAACGGAGTAATGATAGTGACTACGAAAAGCGGCGAAGCCAATTCGAAGGCAAGAATCAACGTATCGCTCGAAAATTCTTTCCTCATGCCTACGAAACTTGTCAACTACGTGGACGGACCGACATGGATGAGAGAATACAATTCTGCTCAGATGAGCAGGACTCCTTCAGCTACTCCGCAATACTCGGACGAACTGATAGCGCTTACCGAAAGCGGGACTTCGCCATATCTTGCACCCAATGTCGACTGGTACAACCTGATGTTCAAGAAAATGACCATGAACCAAAGGGCGAACGTAAACATCTCCGGAGGCGGCTCCAGGGTGACCTACTACATGAGCCTTCAGGCAAACCATGACACCGGAATGCTGAACATCCCCAAGGTGTACTCTTTCAACAACAACATCAACAACTGGGATTATATATTCCAGAACAACATCGGATACGATGTGACGAAGACCACGAAAATAGACCTGAGGATAAATGCACAGATCGGCCGGCACAAAGGTCCTGGCTACACTGTCAGCGACCTTTTCCAATACTGCTATCAGGCGAATCCGGTCAAGTTCCCGGCCACCTATCCGGCAGAAGAGGGAGACTCGCACATACGCTTCGGAAATGCCTGGCTGACACAGGGTGAGCACACGTACGTAAACCCGTATGCCAAGATGCTGGAATCATTCATGGAGACCAACTACAGCACCCTTAATACAACTTTGAAAATAAGCCAGGACTTCGACTTCATCACCGAGGGGCTTTCCGCAACAGCACTCGTCAATTTCAAGGCATGGGGCCAGACTTATTATACAAGGACAATGGAGCCGTTCTATTATCTCGCGAATGCGGCTTCGACTGAAGACGACCTTATTTTAGACAGAATAGGCAACAGCGGCCAGGAGTACATTCAGGAAAGCGAAATCGCGCGGGAGACCGACAACACTCTCTACATCGACGCCAGAATCGACTATTCGAGAGTGTTCGGAGGCAAACACTATGTATCCGGAATGTTGATGTACATGCAGAGAGAATACCGCAGTGAAATCCTGCCGAACAGAAACCAGGGTTTCTCCGGACGTTTCACATACGACTATGCGCACAAATATCTGATTGAAGCCAATTTCGGCTACAACGGAACTGAACGGCTTTCTAAAAAAGACAGGTTTGAATTTTTCCCCGCCGTATCAGTCGGCTGGGTGGCAAGCAGCGAAAAATTCTGGCAGCCGATAGCAAATGTAGTCGACTACTTCAAGATCAGGGCGTCATACGGTCTTGTGGGCAGCGACGAGACAGGAACGGAAGGCCCGCACTTTCTGTACATCGATAATGTATCCCTGACTGACGGAGGCGGATACCACACGGGATATCTCGGCGAAAACTACTACTCCGGACCGGTAGTGAACTCATACGCCGTGCCTAATGCAGGATGGGAGAGGGTCAGAAAATTGGATGTCGGACTCGACCTGCAGCTTTTCGAACAGGTCAACATCACGTTCGACTGGTTCTACGACCAGAGATACAATATCCTTATGGAAAGGGCATCCTGGCCTGCGATCATGGGTTATGCAGGCGCCACCCCGTGGAGCAATATCGGCAAGGTGGACAACACCGGTTTCGAACTCAGCCTCAACTGGAGAAGGGAACTCACCAAGGATCTCATCATTGACCTCAGAGGCAATTTCACATACAACCATAACAAATACGTCTACAAGGACGAGCCTGACTACCCTTACGTATGGCAAAAAGAGACCGGACACTCGATGAACCTGTATAAGGGATACATCGCCGACGGGCTGTTTGTCGACGAAGAGGATATTGCATCGCATGCAACCCAAAACTTCGGAGGCACGGTGATGCCGGGCGACATCAAATACAGGGACGTCAACGGCGACGGACTCATCTCCCCTGACGACATGGTCATCCTTTCCGAATACGGAGACCTTCCTCGCATCCAGTACGGATTCGGACTCAATATCACGTGGAAAAATTTAGACTTCGGAGTGTTCTTCAACGGCTCTGCCCAGCGTACCATCATGATAAACGGTATCGCTCCGTTCGTATCCGATACATCATACGGAGAGCGCAACATGATGACATTCATTCATGAAAACCACTGGAGCGTGGAAAATCCGGATCCGAATGCAGCATATCCGCGCCTCGGCGTCAGAAAAACTGATGTGGCGAACAATATGGAAAGCAGCTCATTCTGGTTGAGAGACGGAAGTTTCCTCCGCTTCAAAACGCTTGAAATCGGCTACAGCTTCCCGCATTGCAGGGTATATGTAAACGGGGACAATCTCGCCGTATGGAGTCCTTTCAAGGAATGGGATCCGGAGCTCACCTACGACGCATACCCTCTTTCCAGAACAATCAATGTCGGAGTACAGCTGAGTTTCTGAGAGACGTAAGTTCGAAAACGTTACAAACGATATAATTCGCATAATTATGGCAATCAATAAAATTTCGATAATAACAATGGTAATGGCAGTGGCTCTGCCAATGCTTTCAGCCTGCAGCTATTTGGACGTAATCCCGCCGGAGCAGCCCGGGCTCGATGACACGATGGATGATGCAGATGCGGTGCGTAACTTCCTGTACTCCTGCTACAGTGCCGTAGAAGGCTCCGGCTATATGGAAGACCTGTCCACAGATGAACTCGTCATGTCCGACATGATCGGCTCCGCCAATCAGAAAATCGCATGGAACCAGCTGACCTCCTCCAGTACGGACGACTACGGATGGAACAAATATTATAATGCCATCGGGCAATGCCACCTCTTCCAGGAAGAACTCGCCGAAGCCACCCCTCTCGGAGTGACGGACGAAATGAAAGCGGAATACAATGCCCAGGCAGACTTCCTTATCGCATACTACCACTTCAAACTGTTGTCCAGATACGGTCCAATACCGGTCATCGACCGTTTCATGCCGGCTGATACTCCGAAAGAAGAGATGCCTGGCAGATCGCATTTCGACTATGTGGTGAATTTCATCTGCAACAAACTCGACAATGCCGCAAAGCTGATGGCTCCGGACAGGAACAGTTCGGAATGGGGACTGGCCACTTCCACCATCTGCTATGCCCTTAAAGCCCGTGTACTTCTGTATGCGGCCTCGGATCTGTGGAACGGAGGATTCCCGGAAACATGGTGGCGCAACACAAACTACGAAACACCGGGCTACGGCTACGAGCTCGTCAGCCACACATACAGCAGGGAAAAGTGGGAAAAGGCTCTCGAAGCCTGCGACTATGCCATCAAATGGGCTGAAAGCGAAGGTGGAAACAGTCTGTTGAAACTCGAGAACATGCCGGCGAGAGCTGCCAATATCACATATCCGTATATCCCTGGAAAAGAAGGACTCACCGATGCCGATAAAGACCCTATGGACGGGGATTTCAAGGATTATGTCATGCTTATGAGCCTGCTGCTCCAGTCGACTCCTGCTGAAGGCAACCGCGAGTATATCTGGGGTGAGAATCCGTATAATGAGATTGATACGTATTCATACCTCCCGTTGAATATAATGCAGAGAAGCGGTACATGGGTGACCGGATATTCGCTCATCTCGCCGACACTGTACATCATAGAGCACTTCTATACGGAAAACGGAGAATTGCCTGCACTCGATGACGATTTCCCCACCTCCGATGAATGGTTTACCTCGGCAGGTATAGCAGAGCACCCGGATATTATAAAACTCTGCACCGGAAGAGAGCCGAGGTTCTATGCATGGCTCGGATTCGACGGCGGAGAATACAGTTCCATGATAAAGGACGGACAGTCTCTTTTCCTTAACATGAAAAGCTCCAGCGCACAGGGACGCAACCCTCAGTCAAACAGGAACTACTCTGTCAGCGGCTTCCTGACGAAAAAGCATATCGAGCCGGATCTGTCGTTTACCCAGTCAGGCACCGATGCGAACACAGGCTACCCTGTACCGCTCATCAGACTCGCGGAGCTTTATCTGAACAGAGCTGAATGCTATGCGGAACTCGACATGACCGACGAGGCGCTGGCCGACCTGAACGAAATCAGGACGAGGGCCGGAGTGAGAGAACTCGAAGCAAGCGACATCACCGATGACATGACTATAGTAGACTGGGTGAGAAACGAACGGTGCATCGAGCTTTTCCAGGAAGGCCACCGCTACTATGACGTACGCAGATGGATGCTGGCGCCGGAACTTCTGGGCGAGGGAGCCCGTGAAGGTCTCAATGTCATGGAAAAATACGACCCGACTTTCGAAGAGTTCAACAAGCGTGTCACCATCGACCAGCCGTTCACCTGGGATGACAGGATGTATCTTCTTCCGGTCTATGCCGACGAGGTGTACAGCAACCCTCAAATGATTCAGGCGCCAGGATATTAACAACTCGAATTCTATAAGGAAATGAAAAATCATACGATACTAATATCAACTGCTGCAGGATGTGCCATGATGCTTGCTTCCTGCAGCGAGATCAATACGGACTACCAGTATCTTTTCCCGGAAGAATACAACAAAGTGCTCTACATCCGGGACAATGGTACCGTAAAGCTCGAACTTCCGGATCTGGCATCCTTTCCGGAATACACATACAGTTTCGAAGTCATCAAGGCAGGCAGTAATCCAGACCTTGATGCGGAAGCCAGGATAACTGTTCTGTCCAAAGAGGAACTGGCGGAAACATACGGGGCAGATTATCAGCTGCTGCCGGAAGACACGTACTCCATAAGTACTGCCCCGCTTCAGTTTTCCGCCGAAGATATGAGCAAGACCGTGGATGTCGTATTCAGGACTGCGGCTATCAAGGCCCTGCTTGAGCAAGCAAAATCCACGCTGTGCGTTCCCGTCGAACTGACCAGCGAAAACAGCACGGTCAATTCCACGAAAAACAGCCTGCTTATAGAAATCTCGGCAGTGACGACCCCGAGACTGAGATTCTCGGGAGATGACCAGGTACTTGTGTTTGAAAGCACAGGAGCATCGTCTCAGACCGTGGAAATAGGTGCGGAACTCCTCGGTGTCACCACGAATGCCTGGAACTTCAACAGCAAAATATCTGTATCGACCGATCAGTCATTCGTCGAAGCCTTTGCAGAACTGTACGGATTCAATAAAGAAGACATAATCATGGCAGACAACGTCGTGCTGTCTCCATCGGACGCCGTTTTCAATTTCATTTCAGGCAAATCCGAATCCTCCGAAAAAATAAAAGTGACTGTCTCGGCTAAAGACATGACGCCTGGCAAGATATATATTATCCCGTTGCAGTTTACAGAATGCAGCATGGATGGTTTCATCGCATCCGACGAAGTGCAATATGTCGCAGGCATCATCCCTGATCCGCAGAAAATCTCACTGTCGGCAGACATGCTTTCTTCTCCGCATTCAGAAACACTTTACGGAGAAGGGGATCTCGCCAAACTCGTAGACAATAATAAGGCTACTCACTGGAGTTCCGACTACAACGGCATGCTTGGCGTATCACCTCTCGGGCACTACTTCGACGTGGATCTGACATCGGCCGGGAATAATTTCCATACATTCCGGCTCGGTTATACTCTGCGGAATGACTGGAATCCTACAGCCCCATACACCATCAATATCTACGGAAGTACAGACGGACAGGAATATTTCCTTATCACCACGCTGACCCATGAAGAAAACAATCTGCCCAACTCGGACAACGCCGATTTCGAATCATCGATATATTTTTCACTCAAAAGATTCAACCATATCAGATTTGCAGTGACACGAACATATCGGATCAACAACGATGTTCCGACAGAAGTGAATCTTTTGGAAGACGTATGGGGATTCTTCAATCTCGCGGAATTCAGACTTTGGGCAAAATAAACATGTATAACACTAAAATAAGAAATCATGAACAACATATCGGAAATTTTCCACAAGACCGAAAAATATGAAAGCCCGTCACTTCAAATGGTGTCAGTCAACACTGAACGCGGTTTCTGTGAAAGCGACAGACAGGCGGTTCATAACGGATTCTATCCACTGGATCCTCTCTATGAATGACAACACTTGGCTTGTAAATATCGATAACTTAAAATCAAGAACAATGAAAAGAATCATATATACTCTGAGTGCGGCAGCCATATTGATGACGCCAGCATCCTGCTCGGTCAAAGAAAGTCCCGAACTGCCGGATCCGAGGACACCGATGACATTTTACGTAGGGCCGACAGACAGTTCTGCCGGGACAGACACCAGGACATCCCTGCAGCCGGATCTTTCGGTTTTCTGGTCTGCAAATGACAGAATCCGAGTCTTCGATGGCTCGGAATATGACAATGTATTTACCCTGACCGAAGGGGCCGGCTCGTCATCCGGAATCTTTGAAGGTCTTGCCATGGCAGGTGCAGGCACATACTATGCCCTCTATCCATATTCTCAGGACGCTTCTTTCACAGGTTCGGAAATACGTGCGTCGCTTCCGGCAGAACAGCACTATGCAGCCGGCTCGTTCGACACCATGCTGAATCCGTCCGTGGCGAAAACCGATGAAGAAACCGGCATCTTTACATTCGACAATGTTGCATCCCTCATTCAGGTCACCAACAACACGGAATCCGCCGTCAGCAGTATCAGGATAAATGCGCAATCCATTGCAGGGGCATATACCGTCGACATGAATAGCAATACGTTTACTGCTATGGCTGCACAGGAGGGAAGCCTTTCGAGCGTAAGCCTTTCATCTGAGGACGGAACATCGCTCGGTACCGGTCCATACTATTTAGTGGTATTGCCCGGCACCTATTCAACATTGGATGTATCCGTTTCCTTTGCCGACGGCAGCAGAGGCAACAAATCGTATTCGGATGTCATAGTAGAAGCGGCAGGTGGAAGAGCCTTGTCTGTCAGCGATGAGGATGTGCTTCCGAAAATAGAACTGACGACAGAGATGCTTTCATCTCCGCATTCCGACCCCATAGAAAAGACTCCACTCGGAAACCTGATTGACAACAATACGGAAACATTCTGGACATCCGACTGGAACTGGTGGTATAGCAGCGATATCGGCCACTATATAGATGTCGATCTGAGCAGTACCGGTAAAAAATACAGAACAATTAAAATCGAATACACCACAAGAAACAATCTCAATCCGGCTTCACCTTACACTATAGACCTCTATGGATATAGCGGAGAGGAAACCCCATTCAAAATAACGACGCTGACACATGAGAAAGACGGCCTGCCAGAAACTCCAAATACCGTATTCGAATCTTCGGCAATTTCTTCTCCGAATGATTTCGATCATATTAGATTTGCAGTGACTCGCAGCCGGCAAGGAGGAAAGAATTACGCTCTTGGGGCAAATGGCACAGAAGACAACGGATTGGAAGATTTCGGGTCATTCGCATTATCTGAATTCAATATTTGGGCAAAATAATCATCAGCATGACTTCTACTTGTTTACATAAGATATTACTCTGCATAACCATGTCAGTGCAGATATCCGCCATGTCCGCATGCAGCAAGAATCCATCGGAGGAAAATGACAAGGGAAACGGCACCACCGCTTCCGGCGAGACGCTTTCGGTAGAACTCATAGACCCGTACTACAAGGTCCTGCCGCAGTCGGGACTGTCGGTAAAGGGCAGTAACACAGCGTATGCGGCATGTGGAGAATATGCAGTATTCCAGGCTGTCATACATAAGGACAGTTATTATGACTTTCAGGCTGAAGACATCGACTTCATCAATGAGGACGGCACATCCGTCCTCACCAGTGAAGCCGGATGGATAGGCTATGTCGGATGCACCGATGTATTCGCCAAACCCGGTGATTTCAAGTTGACATCCCCTGACGGCAAATACCCGGATCCGGTTTTCGATGAATATACGGCAGAGTATTCCGACAGCGAACTGCAACCGGTATGGATCACGGTCTGGATACCGGAAGGCACTCCGGCAGGAACATACAAAGGGACTCTTGAGATAAAGGCGGAAGGCTTCAGGAAAAGCGCATCGGCAAAAATCGGGCTTGCGGTCGAAGTATATCCCGTGACGGTGCCAAAGCCTACGCTGCAGTTATCAAACTGGGTAATAGAACGCTCCTATCAGTTCTCATATCTGAACATGATGCAGGATGTCCCGAGATACTATCCTATGTTCTGGAGTTTCGTGAAACAGCTCGCCGACATCTGCGCAAGGCACAGGATAAACGTGCATTTCGTATATTACCCGTTTGACTGGATCAAAGTCGATGTTGATGAAAGCGGGACATACACTTTCGATTTCGCGAATCTGAAAAAGGAAATCGAAATATACGAAGCTGCAGGAGCGCTCGACCGCCTCGAACTGAACCGTTATGCTTTCAAGGAAAAACTTGCTACCGGCGGCAACGGCATAGGAATGATAGTCCCTGAAAAAGGAAGCGACGGGCAGATGACGCAAAACTACTATCCCGTCAGTCATGAAAAAACAAAGAATTTCTATTCCCAGTATCTGCCTGCATTGAAGACGTTCCTGAATGAAAACGGATGGCTTGACAAATATATCCAGCACGTTTATGACGAGCCGTTGGGCGGAAACATGTCGACATACAAGTCTATCAGGAATCTGATTAAAGAATACATTCCAGAAGCGAAAATCATGGACGCCACCTACAACATCAACGGTCTGGCCGGCTCCGTGGATATCTGGTGTCCGCTTCTGGACACTTTCCACAAAAACTACGACTATCTTATAGGGCAGACTCAGGACGGGAACAGCGAACTCTGGTTTTACACCATGAAAAATCCACAAGGAAACTATGCCAACCGTTTTATCGAGAAACCTCTGATCGAAACCAGAATCCTGCATTGGCTCAACTATAAATACAAGGCTACAGGATATCTTTACTGGTCGTTCAACGACTATTGGTTTCCGGATGTCTTTGCAGAAACAGCCTACATTGACGATTCTTGTCCCGGAGGAGATACCTACATCGTATATCCCGGATATCAGAAATATTATCCGTCCATAAGGCTTTATGCCATGAGTGCGGGAGCTGCGGACTACGAACTTCTGAAAATGCTCGAACAGAGAAATCCGGACAAGGCCAATTCCATCGTCGGGAGCATCGTCCTTGATTTCGACGAATACGAACATGACCTGAGTATTTTCAGCAATGCGCGGAAGCAGATTCTTGAGTCTCTTTCGGAATAATCAGGAAATAATTTTGTATCTTGGAATTTTTGAAACTTTCCATCATTTTATCTTATCCTGGAATTTTTATGAAACATTTCATCATTTCATTATGGATAGCAGCTATCACTGCCACTTCATGTTCGGACGGGGAAATTTTTTTCGTCTGGGGCGGCACGGCCGACCGTTATGCCTTTGACGCCGTGGAAGACATCACAGAAAAGACGCCATTTGAATATCCGGCCTGGAAAGGCGAGAAAATCAGTGCCCAGGCATTTCTCTCATCATGCACTGACCTGATCGGAGTAAAAGTTTCTGTTTCCGACCTGAAAAACGGGAAATACCGGATCCCTTCCGAAACTGCAGAAGCGAATTTCATAGGATATGTAATGGCTGACGTACTGGATACTACACAGTACGGGCAATGCGGAATGCGCCAGCCCGGTCAGTATGATTCTCTTATGCTCGCAGACATCATAGACATTACTAAAGAAAAGGATGTCCCGGGAAAAACGGTCCAACCAGTATGGGTATCGATAAAAGTCCCGGAGGACGCTGCTCCGGGGAAATATTCCGGGAAACTGACTGTCTCAGGAAGCAATTTTCGAAAAGTGTCACTTCCCTTTGAAATCACCGTAGCCGACCATTTGCTGCCTGCCCCGGCAGATTGGAAATTCCATCTTGACCTGTGGCAGAATCCATATTCCGTAGCCAGATATCACAATGTGGAACTGTGGAGCAAAGAACACTTCGATCTGATGCGCCCGGTGATGAAAATCCTTGCCGATGCCGGGCAAAAATCCATCACTGCCACTATTCTAAACAAGCCATGGAACGGCCAAACATACGATGCATTCGGCTCCATGGTGAGCAAGACACATAACGCCGACGGCTCCTGGTCCTATGATTATACTGTATTCGACAAATGGGTGGAATTCATGGAAGGGATGGGCATTGACAGACAAATCAACTGTTATTCCATGATACCATGGTCCCTGGAATTCGACTATATTGACGGGAAGACAGGAAAAACCGCATACATAAAAGCGCAACCGGGAACAACAGCCTACAAGTCCTACTGGGGACCGTTCATCTCGGACTTTGCCGCCCACCTGCGTGACAAGGGATGGTTTGACAAGACCATAATAGCCATGGATGAAAGGCCGCTTGATGCGATGAAAGCCGCCATTGACATCATACATTCGATAGAACCTGACCTAAAAATCTCATTAGCCGGAAGTTTTCATGAGGAAATAGAAAAAGACCTTTATGACCTGTGCATCGCTTTCAGAGAATCGTATCCGGAAGATGTATTGGAGCGACGGCACATGAACGGTATGGTATCCACGCTATATACATGCTGCGCCGAGGCATATCCGAACATGTTTATAGCATCACCTCCGGAAGAAGGCACATGGCTGATGTGGAGAACACTTGCTGCAGGATGCGACGGATATCTCAGATGGGCTTACAACAGTTGGACCGAGTCACCGGCAAAAGACGCCCGTTTCCGTCAATGGCCGGCCGGGGACTGCTTTCTCGTCTATCCTGAAGGCAGAAGCAGCATAAGGATGGAAAAAATAATCGAAGGAATACAAGATTGCGAAAAAGCCCGGATTCTCATGAGTGAATGGACGGCCTCAGGCAACAATGTCATGCTGGAAAGGCTCGGGAAAGCCCTCAAAAAATTCAATTTCGAAGATTTGACATCCAAAGGAGCATTACCTTCTCTTGACGAGGCGAAATCCGTCATTGCCGGATTTCCTGAGTCTGTCGTGAATAATGCGCATTCGCCCAGACATTAAACAACTGTCCAGAAGCCCGCGAGAATCCTGACAGAAAAGACCCGTAAAAGGATTTTTGAAAAACTTTCAAACATATCCTTGTGCCGGCAAAATTTAAGCGGCATCTTAGAAGTTTGCTGCAGAATAGGTTTTTTCACTGTTTTTAGCTATATTTGGATTTCGTCCACATATACTGTTTCATTCCGGCAGGGCAAATGAATTTTGGTTTGCGCATATTTGGCTAAAGCCATTATACGGCCTGACGGTAAAAACACATTATTATGAAAAGAATATTGGTGATACCGACGTTGGCATTGGCCGTGGCTGCGGCCAATGTATCCTGCTCGAACGAATTCAAGAGCGAGAAAATAGAAATTTCCGAACAGTTCGCCCTGAAGGACGGGCGGACAGATTCCCTGGATTTCAGCGTTTCCGCCGAATTTCCCGTGGCAGGACTGAAAGCCGAAGCCGGACTGAATATCTCGACGGCCCTGACAGAGGCGCTATTCGGAGAAGACTACATGGCGATGAATCCGGATGCCGCCGCAAAGGCATACAAGGAAGATTTAGAGAAAGAATACCGGGTAGAAAACCTTCCGATGACTGAAATGGAAGGGTTGGAGGATTCGTCGCTAAGCTGGGCGGAATATATCCAGGGCAGCTTCACGTATGTCGGTGATGATGTGGTTTCCTATCTGGCGACAAGGTACAGTTACAGCGGAGGGGCTCACGGGATGACTTCGGAAGTGGCATACAACTTCGACCGCAAAACCGGAGACAGCATTCTCGAAGAAAGTTTTTTCAAGGACGGATATGTAGGAAAACTGACAAGGCTGCTTACGGCCCATCTTCCTGAATCCCTGGAGAGTCCTGCCGACACGTCAATGCTGTTTTTGAAGGAAATAGAGCCTAACGGCAATTTCAGTATCGGCGAAAACGGGATTACCTATATTTACAACCAGTACGAAATAGCCCCTTACTCAATGGGGATCATCCGCATCTCCATCCCTTGGGAAGAACTGGAGGGAATACATTAGGAAACTGTCTGAAGGTTTGTTTGCAAGCAGTTTCCGGAACACAGGAAAATTGAATGACAATGGATGCTGCCCCGGAATGGATAGTCTCGACTATCGATAATAAAATCGTTTCCGTCTCTCTGGACTATGCTATTTTCGCTTCCATAATGAAGCAGGTTTCACGGCTGCCGGCAGACTCGATTTCGGAAATACGCTGCAGGAAAGCCGGCACGGGAGAAATCATCAGGATGTCAAAGGAGACGGAATGGGATGATTTGCGTCTGTTCGGGACACCGTTTCAGAAAATGGTATGGAAACACCTCTTCGATCTTACGCATGACCTGTCTTCCGGTGAGCATCCGCGTCTGATGAGTTATTCCGATTTTGCCGGCATGTGCGGGAAAAGATCCGGCGTCCGGGCAGTGGCGCACGCCATCGGCCGGAACCCGGTTGCCATCATCATCCCGTGCCACCTGATTATCCCTAAAGAAACCATGACACGGATTGAGGAAATAGAGCATCAGGCCGAAAATTCCCTTTTCGGCACCGACGGGCTCATTCTCGACCCCACCCTCGATTTCGGAGAATACCGGTACGGGAAAGATATCAAGAAATTCCTTCTGACAGGGATATCCCCCGCTTAGAAAGATTTAGTTTTTCAGATAATAAGTGACGGAAGACACCACCCTCACCTTCTTGATATACGGAGTATTCGAATCGCGGTCGGTAATGGTGAACGTACCTTGCGATGCAGTCTTTATCTTGCCGAGACGGCTGTCTGAGTCCTTTGCGAACTTGCCCGCAGCCTCACGTGCGTTTCTGGTAGCATCCTCTATCATCTCCGGCTTGATATCGTTCAGTCCCTCGAACTGGAACTGCACCTGATTTTCCCATGAGCCGGAAGAACCGACGCCGATGCCTTTTTTCAACAGTTCGGACTGGCGCGGCATCAGGGCAAGTACAATATCCACCTTGTCCGTGCAGACAGTCACCACGTTTTTGCTGAAATACCGGTATGTCCGGTCATTGCTGCCGTATTCCTGGGCATACTTGTCCGAAAGCGTAGGAAGCGACACGGAAATCTCGGATTCCGGGATGCCTCCTTCCGTCAGAAACTTCTTGATTGCGGCAGTATTGCGGTCGATTTCCGCATAAACGCCGTTCAAATCATTGCCCACGACATTGAAAGCAAGCGGCCAGATGACCTTGTCGGCATTGACTTCACGTTCGCTCAACCCCTTTACCGTCACCGTCCTGTCATACGAACGGAATTTAGAGACAGCCGTCGGGAACATTGCACCTACAAAAACAAGCCCGACCAGAATGCAGATTGCATAAAAGTTTCTGTTTTCCATAATTCCTTGCATTTATATAAGAAACAAATCTACTCTACCCTGTCCATATACGCCCGCAAAGCCATCCTGTACGCGATTTTCTTGTCCGTCAGTTCCGCCTCAGCCTCGGAAAGCTCTGTCTGGGCCTGCAGAAGATCCGACATGGCAGCCATGCCGGCCATGTATTTGGCATACATCCGGTCCTGCAAAGTTTCGGCCAAAGAAACATTTTCCATGGCCACCTGCAGCTGCTCCCACGAAGCCGTCGCCTCCATCCACAACCGGTGAATCTGAAGCACGATTTTCCTCTGCATTTCGGACCTGTCATTTTCGGCCTTCTGCATCTGGGCGTCGATTTTCTGCATTTTCCTTGAAGTCTTTCCCCAGTCCGTTATGGGAATCCTGACCATGCCGAACACTGCACCGTTCATGGCGCCCTCGTCTATGATATTGCTGTATCCGTATGAAGCCCCAACCATGACCTGCGGCAGAGCCTCACCCAAAGCCATACGCTTTTCCAAACGCTTGGACTCCACGGAAATATCCAGCAGCCGGGATTCCTCCTGTTCCATCGCGGCATCCTCGGCCGCCCTGTAATAATGCTCCGGACCCTGCATTTCAGGAAGGCTGTCTGTAAGGAAAACATCGTCGATGTAAGGAATAGAATCATTGCCGAAAGCCGCGTACGGATTATACTCCACCCCTATCGTGTTCAAAAGATTCATCTTGGACAGCCTTATGCCGTTTCGCAGCCTTATCCTGTCAGTCTTGAGGCTGTTCATCTTCATTTTCACCTGCATCAAGTCGGTGTCCACGGCCAGTCCCGCACCGCTGGCAGACAGGACATCCCTGTACAGGGTATCCAGCAGGATGCAGGCTTCATCCGTTGTCCTCATTTTCTCCTCCAGGGAAATCACCTGCCAGTAATTCCGCTCGATTTCCTCCGCCGAGTTGCGCAAGACAATATCCTTCTGTAGCCCGGCAGCCTGATATCCGAGTCCGGCAAGCCTGTTGCCCGTCACAATCCTGCCTCCGGCAAACAAAGGCTGGGTCACCGAAATATTGGCGGTAACACCCTTCTTCAAGGTCGAATACACCGTTGAAAAGCCGAACTGCTGCGCATAGGAAGACAGCATGTCATTCAGATTCCGGACAAAAGGGCTGTCTCCGAGGATATCCGTCAGGCCGAGTTCCAGCATCGGATCGAACGCATAAAAGGCCATGGCATTGGCCGAAACCTTCGGGAAATAGCCAGCAAAAGCCTCCCGTTTCTGCGCTATGGCGGCCTGCACGTCCAAATCGGCGTTGAGCACGGATGCGGAATTCCGCAGGGCCATGTCCCGGCATTGCTTCAAAGTCAGGTTCAGGACTGGCCTGCCCCCGGAAAAGGACAGGCTGTCACCGGATGAAAGCGGCTGCGCACCGGTTTCCATGGAGAAGGATAAGAGTGTCCATACGGACAACAGCGATATTATATATTTGTCTGTCTTCATATTATGCGGCATTCATGACTCGCGGCCGTCCTCCGTGGAAAGGGTTTCCTCGCGGCCGGCACGGGCGGACGAACGGGCGAAAATCTGCCAGTAGGACACCGGCATGATCAAGGTTATGAGGAATATGGACAGCAGCGTCCCGAAACATATCACCACCCCCATCGGCATCCACAGGGCATCGCCGCTCAGAATCATCGGCAGTACGCCCAATGCTGTCGTACAGGAGGTCAGGAAAATCGGACGCATCCTGCGCTTGCCGGCCTCCTCGGCAGCATCCTTCACCGCATAGCCACGCCCGAAACGCAATTCTTCGGCATACTCGAACATGATAATGCCGT
>CALUQC010000009.1 GCA_944322805.1 uncultured Bacteroidales bacterium
TCCTTAATTTTCAGTAGCGAGAGCCGGGATTGAACCGGCGACCTTATGATTATGAATCATACGCTCTAACCGACTGAGCTATCTCGCCAAAACAAAGCATTAACGGCGGCGACTGCAAGATTATGAATCATGCGCTCTAACCAGCTGAGCTAACCCGCCATGCACAGGCCTTGAAAACCTGGATAAGAACTGTTGAGATAGAAGGATTCGAACCCTCACTGACAGAGCCAGAATCTGTAGTGCTACCATTACACCATATCTCAATGAATTTTCCCTCTTATTTTTGGGACTGCAAAGGTACAAAGGTTTTTTGAAAATGCAATAAGAATCAGCTATTTTTTTCATACAACAGCACACTTGCATACGCTTCGCATCCCTCGGACCGGCCTACAAACCCGAGTTTTTCCGTAGTCGTAGCCTTCACGGACACATCCGACACTTCCACCGACATCAGCCCGGCCAGGACACCGCGCATCGCCAGGATATACGGAGCCAGTTTCGGCCGCTGCAAGGCAATGGTTATGTCTGCATTCCCTACCACGTAGCCCGCGCCCGACACCATGTCCATGGTCTTAGAAAGCAATATTTTACTGTCAATACCCCTGAATTCCTCCGAAGTGTCCGGAAAATGCTGCCCGATATCTCCCATAGCCAATGCCCCGAGAAGCGCGTCGCACAACGCATGGATCGCGACATCCCCGTCCGAATGGGCCACACACCCTATATTGCTTTCTATCCTTACCCCGCCGAGATATAACGGCAGTCCTTCCGCCAATGCATGGACGTCGTATCCGTTGCCTGTCCTGATTTTCATATTGCTGCAAGTTTTCCCCAAATTTAGAAACAGTTTCGATTTTCCGGAAGCCGTTTTGATTTTTTCTTTATCTTTGCTTGTTAAAGTGCCGGCGGCATGACCTGCGCCGTCCCGGCAGAACAGGTATTATTTATGAAATTCAGTTTCGGTTTTTTCGGCACACAGGAACACAGGGTTTTCAATTACAAGCCAAGATATTACGACCCTGAAAAAGAAGCTCTGCGGCAAAAGTTCGGGCATGTCGACGGCAGCAGTGAGAAAACGCCGTATGTACCCGGCTCATATATCCAGGGCAGTCTGAGGAACGGCAACTACCAGAAGACCCGGCAGACAGGCCGCACCCAAGCCATCATCGGACTGGTCGGGCTTATCCTGTTTTTCGTGGCGTTGATTTTCATTGCAAAATTCTACACGCTGCTGTGGTAGGCAGACCTGAACAGAAGAACAGATGGATATAAGAATTCTGCCGGGCAATATCGCCAATCTTATAGCCGCGGGCGAAGTCGTCCAGCGGCCGGCTTCCGTAGTGAAGGAACTCATGGAAAACGCGGTGGATGCAGGAGCCGACACCATCACGGTAGCGGTCCAGGATGCAGGGCGCACGCTTATCCAGGTGACGGACAACGGATGCGGCATGTCCCCTGACGAAGCCGTGCTGTGTTTCGAAAGGCACGCCACCTCCAAGATAGCGTCAGTGGAAGACCTGTCCGCCATCCAGACATTCGGTTTCCGCGGAGAAGCCCTGGCTTCCATCGCAGCGGTAGCCGAAGTGACGCTGAAAACACGCAGAGAAGAAGACGAAGTAGGATGCGAAGTGATATTTGCCGATTCGCAGCATCTGTCCACACGGGAAATATCGGCTCCGAGGGGAGCCAATTTCGCCGTAAGGAATCTTTTCTACAATGTCCCCGCACGCCGCAAGTTCATCAAGTCCGACAACGTCGAGATGAAACACATCGTCTCCGAATTTCTGCGTATAGCGCTGACCCGGCCGGAATTGAATCTTACCCTGACATCGAACGGCCGTGAAGTATATGTCCTGAAAAAGGCCGCCTCGCTGAAATTCAGGATACAGGACCTGCTCGGCAGCCCGGTGGCAAACTCTGTGGTGGACATTGCCACTGACACCTCCGTAGTCAGCATATCCGGCTTTGCCGGCAGACCGGACTCGGCCCGCAAGAATCAGGGCAACCAGTACTTCTTCGTCAACGGAAGGTATTTCCGCAGTCCCTACCTGCACAAGGCCGTAATGAACGCCTACAGCCAGCTCGTCCCGGAAGGGACATCTCCCTCCTATTTCATTTATTTCGAAGTCGATCCGCATACGGTGGACGTAAACATCAGCCCGACCAAGACCGAAGTGAAATTCGAGGAAGACCATGTGATATTCCAGACCCTGTACGCCTGCATAAAGGAAGCCATCGGGAAAAACTCCTTCGGCGACGCCATCGACTTCGACAGGGAAGGCGCCCCGGAGATACCGGTACTGAGCCGCAAATATCAGGAAACGCATCCGGTATCCGACCCGGACATACCATTCAACCCCGACTACAACCCGTTCCGGAACGACGGATTCCCGTCAGAGGCCTCGCCGTATTCCAACACGCTCGGCTACCGGTCAGGACAGGAGGAACCGTCGTTCCGGCCTGCCGCAGGTGACAGCATGGATGAATTCAGGGCCGAAAGGAGCAGTTTTACGGTAGACCGCCGCGAAGACTACGGCAAGCTCTTCGAAGACAAAATCATGCCGTCCACCAGCACCCTGATAGTCAAGGGGAAATACATCTTCACCCCTGTAAAGTCCGGCGTTATGATAGTGAATATCAGACGGGCAATGGAACGCATTCTGTATGAAGCCAACATGAAGGCCCTGGCCCGGAATGGAAAGTCGACACAGACCTCCCTGTTTCCGGTGACGGTCAGAATCGGGGTCGAAGACATGTACCTGTTCTCGGAATACAGCGAACTGCTGGAAATGCTCGGATTCAGCATAAGGCCTTCCGGCAACGACACCATAGTCGTGGACGGAGTGCCGCAAGGTTTTTCCACGGACCCCGCGAATGTGGAACAAATGCTTCCCGACCTGATTCTGGCCCTGTCGGATGACCATTCCTCTGCTGCGACGGACATTCTTTCGGCACTTGCGGAACGCTTCGCCAAATTAGGGTCGACGAATGCGGCTCCGGTACGTTCCCCGGCTGAAGCACAGCATCTTATAGACGACCTTTTCTCGTGTGAAAACACGGAATACACGAATTCGGGGCACAGGATCATGTCCGTGCTGACCGAAGATGAACTGAACTCGATGTTCAGATAGAAAGATTTCAAAACAGTTTCCAAATCAAGAAAAAAATGAGTTATTACCAATACGACGGCGGATCATATCGCGGAGGCGGAGGATTTTTAAGTTCGGTGCCTCCGGCAATAAAGAATATCATCATCATAAACATCTTCATGATGATATTCACTGCCCTGAACGAACAATACATGATCAGCCACTTCGCCCTGTTCTACCCGGCTTCGCCGTTCTTCAAGCCCTGGCAGATCATCACCCACATGTTCATGCACGGCGGATTCTGGCACCTTTTCTTCAACATGTACACCCTGTTCATATTCGGCACGGTGCTCGAGAGGGTCTGGGGAACGAAAAAATTCCTCATATTCTATTTCGTCACCGGACTCGGGGCGGCTCTGCTGCACACGGGAGTACAGTTCATCCAGGCCCAGGTCTACATTTCGCAGATAGCGGAAAACTCGCAGCAGGCCATGGCGGCGTACCAGGCATTGAAGCTCACCCCTACCGTCGGCGCTTCCGGAGCCATATACGGCGTACTGATGGGATATGCGATGCTTTTCCCTGATTCCGTACTCACCCTTATTTTCCCTCCGGTCTCGCTGAAAGCCAAATGGTTCATCCTCATTTTCGCCGCCATCGAACTCGTAACCGGAATATTCAGCATAGGCGGAGGCATTGCCCATTTCGCACATTTGGGCGGCATGCTGTTCGGCTGGCTCCTGATTCTGTACTGGAAGAAGAAGCGGAAAATGTATTAGCGGGCCACTCATGAGCAAAAGTCTGATAGGAGGCATTACGAACAGGGTACTGATGCTCGTTGCGGCAGCACTTTTAGTGTTGTCCTGCGTCTCCGCATTCGCCAACCCTGCCAGGACATGGTACATGATGCTTCCAGGACTGTTTTTTTTCCCGCTTGCCCTGCTCAACCTGTTTCTCCTCCTCTGGGCGATTCTGCGCCGTTCCAAAGCCTTTGTCATCCCTCTGATAGCCCTTCTGCCGACACTGTTTTTCGCGGGAAGATACTTCCATCCGGGAGACGGCACGAAACAGATGTCCGGAGAGGAAAACTCCATGGCAATAAGAATCGTTTCCTACAACGTCGGACGCTTCGCCAACCTCAGGGATAAAGACGGAAAGATACTCAGGAGACAATGCGAAGACTCGGTATATACCTTCCTGCGGCAGACGGACGCGGATATCATCTGCCTCCAGGAATATTATTCGGAAAATACGGATGCCCTTCGGGCAACGCTTGAAGCCGGTTTCGGCGGCCATGACTACGATTTTTACGTATTCCAGGGAAAATACGGATGCTTCGGCAACGTGATACTCAGCCGGTTTCCCATTCTCGACCAGGGAGTGATAAAATTCGAGCACAGTGCCAACCTTGCCATATTCACCGACATAAAGGCCCACGGACAGCAGTTCAGGCTGTACAACTGCCATTTCGAAAGCTACAACATCTCTTTCCCGGGCTTGGTGAAAGGACTGGCGGACAGGAAGGACAGCATATGGAAGGAAACTGAAAAAAAGATGCGCCGCTCCCTTTCCCTGCGTCCGGAACAGGTGGACAAAGTGATAAGGCACATAGCGGACTGTCCTTCGGAAACGATTCTGTGCGGCGATTTCAACGACAGCCCCATGTCATACACCTATCAGAAACTCATACGCGGGCATATCGACACGTTCCGTGAAGCGGGGCACGGATTCGGAGCCACATACTCCATACTCTGGCCCGCCCTGAGAATCGACTACATGTTCCTGCCGGAAACGTATGAAGCCCTGTCCCATTCTTCTCCGCACATAAAATTCTCCGACCATTACCCTGTCATCGCGGAATTCATCATTCCGGACGCCGGAAATACCGCGGACACGTCACGGAAATCTCACTAAGAAACTGTTTCTGATATTATGGAAATGAAAGAAATTCTCGAAAAAGCGCTTGCCGTCCTCCGGAGCGGAGGACTTCTCCTCTATCCTACGGATACGGTATGGGGTATCGGCTGCGATGCCACCGACCCGGAAGCAGTGGCAAGAATCTACGCACTTAAAAGACGCTCCGACAGCAAATCCCTTGTGCTTTTGGCAAGCAGCCTCGACATGATTGCCGCATATGTCAGGGAAATCCCGGAAATGGCAATACAGCTGGTCGAGGTAAACGACAGACCCATGACAATAATCTATCCCGGTGCCATAGCTTCCGACAGGCCTGCGGAAGGAGCTTCCCCGGTAAAGGACAGGCACCTTCTTGCATGGAACACCGTAGCGGAAGACGGCACCGTAGGCATCAGAATCCCCATGTCGGATTTCTGCTGTGATCTTGTGAAACGTTTCGGACGGCCGATAGTTTCCACCTCCGCCAACATCTCCGGCGCTCCCACTCCCGGGACATTTGCGGAAATCTCCGATGAAATAAAATCCGGAGTCGACTGGATAGTGGATCCCGAACTCGAAAAGGGTGCCACAGGACAGTCTTCCTCCATCATAAAAATCGGTCTCGACGCCACCGTGGAAATTATCCGGAAATAACCCGGAAGCCGCGCAACCTCAGCGCATGAAACGGTAATACACGGCAGCAGCTGCCGCCACCCCAGCCGTCTCGGTCCGCAGCCGGGACGGCCCGAGGTGCACCGGCACGAAACCGCATTGCACCGCAAATTCGGCTTCCTCCCTTGAAAAATCCCCCTCCGGACCGATGAGCACGCAGACCTGCCGGCACCCCGCAGGCATCTTTTCCAACGCCTCCACTATGGACATCCTTGGCCGCGCCTCATCCTCGAAACAGTAGGCTATCAGTTTCAGCGCATCCTGCCCTGCGCCGGAAATATATTCCCGCACCGGAACACACTCCCCCGAATCCGGGACTTTGGCTTTCAGAGACTGCTTGACAGCCGAAATCATTATCTTCCTCAACCTGTCAGCCTTCATCGTCTTCCTCTCGGAATGTTCGCCGATTACCGGGACAATGCTGTCCACTCCTATTTCGCAGGCCTTCTCCACAAACCATTCGTATCTGTCGGCATTCTTCGTGGGACACACTGCCATTTCCAGCTCGTAATCATGCCCGCCCCAGTTCTCGGTGACAGACAGGATTTCCGCCACGGCATTCTTCCCCGCATCGGACAGCAGCCTGCACTGCATCAGCCTGCCATTGCCGTCAATGACGGCTATCCCGTCTCCCGCCTTATGCCGCAGCACCCTGACACAATGCCGCGTTTCCTCCTCGTCAAGAATTACTTTCCTTTCATCGGCATCTTCCGAATAGAACAGTTCCATATTTTCCTTATTTTTGCAATGCAAAGATAGAATTTATTATGTATATAGGTCTGCTTTCCGACACGCACGGAGTATTCGACGAGCCTTTCAGGCAGTTTTTCGACCCGGTGGACGAGATATGGCACGCCGGAGATTTCGGCTCGATGCAGGTAGCCGGAGAAATATCGTCGTTCAAGCCCCTGAAAGGCGTCTACGGCAACTGCGACGGCTACGACATCCGGCTCGACTATCCGCTTTACCGGCTGTTCGACTGCGAAGGGATGAAAATCCTGATGACGCATATAGGAGGTTACCCCGGACGTTATGACCCGCGGGCAAGAGCCTTGATAGACGAATTCCGTCCGGACATCTTCGTTTGCGGACATTCGCATATCCTGAAAGTCGTTAACGATACCAAACGGAACATGCTGGTGATAAATCCCGGAGCGGAAGGCCAGCAAGGCTTTCACACCGTGCGCACCGCCCTGCGCTTCCGTATCGAAAATGCGGACATAAGGGACATGGAAGTATTCGAACTGCCCCGGGTGCCATCCGGCAAACTCTTGTAACACTATGCCACAGAAAACCAAATCAGTATGGTTCTGCTCGGCCTGCGGCAATGAAAGTCCGAAATGGATGGGACGATGCCCGGCCTGCGGAGAATGGAACACCATGGTCGAAGAAAAAGTAGAGGTGCGGAGCAATGCAAAAAGAGCCGATGCCCGCTCTGTCGGGCAATCTTCACGGCCGCTGTCGCTCCCGGAAATCGATTCGACGGAAGAAAGCCGCAAATCGCTCGAAAGTGCGGAAATGGACAGGCTGCTCGGTGGCGGCATAGTGGAAGGCTCCCTCGTACTTATCGCAGGAGAGCCGGGCATCGGCAAGTCCACCCTGTCACTTCAGATTCCGCTGCACTGCTCCGGCCTGAAAACCCTGTATGTGACCGGCGAGGAAAGCGCCAGGCAGGTCAAGCTCAGGGCGTCCAGACTCGGAGGGGACGGGAGCGGCTGCCTCATATTCAGCGAGACCCTGATGGAAAACATCCTCCCGGAAGCCAGGCGGATCATGCCTGACCTGATGATAGTGGACTCCATCCAGACGGTCTACACACAGACCATGGAATCATCTCCCGGCTCCGTATCCCAGATAAAGGAATGCGCCTCCATGCTGCTCAGATTAGCCAAGGAAAGCGGAATCCCCGTCATACTCATAGGCCACATCACCAAGGAGGGAAACATCGCGGGACCGAAAGTCCTGGAACATATCGTGGATGTGGTGCTCCAGTTCGAAGGGGACAACACCGGCTCTTACCGTCTGCTCAGAAGCATCAAGAACCGTTTCGGTTCCACATCCGAAATGGCCGTATTCGAAATGACCGGCACGGGGCTGCGTGAAGTAAGCAACCCTTCGGAAATGCTCATACCCATGCACGGCCAGGGGCTTAGCGGCATCGCAGTCAGCGCGATGCTCGACGGATCCCGCTCCTTCCTCATAGAAGTCCAGGCCTTGGTAAGCTCCGCGGCATACGGTACGCCGCAACGCTCCGCCACGGGATTCGATGTGCGCCGGCTGAACATGCTTTTGGCCGTATTGGAAAAACGGGCCGGATTCCGGCTCGGAGTCAAGGACGTGTTTCTGAACATGGCCGGAGGACTGAGGGTATCGGAGCCGGCATGCGACCTGGCCGTAGTCTGCGCAGTGCTGTCATCGAATTTCGATTTCGCCATCCCGTCCGAAGTATGCTTTGCAGGAGAAGTGGGGCTTAGCGGAGAAATCAGGCCGGTCTCACAGACCGAGCGGCGCATTGCCGAAGCCGCAAGACTCGGTTTCAGAAAAATATACGTTTCTTCGTTCGGGACAATAAACAGCCACCCGGACGGAATAGAAATCGTCCGGGTGGCAGATATTCCGGCACTCTGCCGTTCCGTATTCAAAACCCGGCAGCAGTAGCGCCCCTGCTCGCTTTCGAATGTCCGCCGGACATTCTCATGGAACGCTCGCGACCCCGCCGGGGGGGGGCGTCGCAGGACTATGTCCTGCTCCTCAGCGGCTATTCCCTGCCTGCCAGATGGCACTCCCATTTCCAGGCAGCGGCCAAAGTCTCCTCTACGGAACGCTCGGCTTTCCAGCCCAATTCCTTGTTAGCCAATGAGGTGTCGGCCCAGATGGCAGTTGTGTCCCCTGCACGGCGCGGAGCGAACTTGTAGTTCAGTTTCAGGTTGTTCACCTGTTCGAACTTCTGCACCAGCTCAAGCACGGAGACAGGACGTCCGGTACCGATGTTGAAAATCTCGTAATCCTTTTTCATCCTGCCGTTTACCATCCTGGACACTGCTGCGACATGGGCTTTTGCCAGATCCACCACGTCGATATAGTCCCTCAGGCACGTGCCGTCCGGAGTAGGATAATCGTTCCCGAAAATACTCAGGCATTCGCGTTTTCCTATGGCAGTCTGCGTAATGTAAGGCACCAGGTTGTTAGGCACGCCGCGCGGCAGTTCTCCGATAAGGGCCGACGGATGTGCACCGATAGGGTTGAAGTAGCGCAATGCTATTCCCTTTACCGGACCGAGTTCCTTAGCCCCGGCATGGATTTCTTTTCCATAAGCTCCTGTAGCCCTCACCACATCCACAAGAATGTCTTCGCATATCTGTTTCGTAGCGCCATAAGACGACGTTGCCGGCTGCCGTGGAGACTCCTCGGTAACAGGGAGCTTGTCGGTCTCTCCGTACACCGTGGCGGAAGACGAGAACAGGACATTGCACCCGCCATGATTCCTGGAAGCATCCAGAATGTTCAGGAATGATGTCAGATTGTTCTTGTAATATTTGATAGGCTCGGCTACGGACTCGCCCACGGCCTTGAAAGCTGCAAAATGAATCACTGCGTCTATACGGTATTTTTCGAATACCATATCCACCGATTTCTGGTCGCAGCAGTCTATCTGCTCGAACGGGATATCGTCCTTGCCGGTGATTTTCTTTACTCCGTTAAAACAGGTCATGTCGCAGTTTGACAGATTGTCCGCCACTACGACATCATATCCTGCCTCGATAAGCTCCACGGTGACATGGCTTCCGATGTAGCCTGCGCCGCCGGACACCAATACGCATTTTTTCTTCTGATCCATGATTATAAGGGTATTAGATTGTCAGTTTTACGAATCATACAAAATTAGTAAATTTGGGGTGTTTCAACAAGAAGTATATGGCAATGTTTTCTCTTTTCAGATATTTTTTTTCTGTTTCATGTCTTTTTTTTCTGTTTTCGAATATTGCCGGGGCATCTCCAGCCGGTCCTGCCGACAGCGTCTGCCAGCGGAATCCTGTCGGAGACTATGTCGCCCGGATGCTCCGGACAGAGCTGAAAGAAGCATCCGTCGGACTGCTGGCATTGTCCCCTGAAGGAGACACCATAGCCGCCCTGAATCCGGACAGGCTTCTCGTTCCGGCATCCAACATGAAACTGCTCACCACAGGACTGGCCCTGCACTGTCTCGGACATGACCGCGTATTCAGGACAGGTCTCGGATATTCCGGACATATCAGCGAAGGAGTGCTCCACGGCGACCTGTACATTACGGGAGGCGGAGATCCGACGCTTGCCTCCGACGACAGCATCGCCGTTGCGGCACCTGTACTGTTCGGACAATGGGAGGAAATCCTCCGTGAAGCCGGCATAGAACGCATAGAAGGCTACATCATAGGAGACGACCGCTATTTCGACTGCCTCATGCCGGAAGACCGCACCTGGCAATGGGACGACTGCGGGACATATTACGGGGCCGGGACCAGCGCCCTGACGTTCTTCGAAAACATACAGAGTTTCAGCGTTTCCCCCGGGGCAAATGCCGGAGATCCGGTGACGGTTACGGCAAAATATCCAGTATGCCCGTGGATGACATACACTTATGACTGCACTACCGGGGAGCCGGGAACGGGAGACAGACTTTATTATTATACTTCCGATCTTGCTCCTGCCGGAGCAATGAGGGGCACCTTTGCCGCAGACCGCGCTCCAAAGACCTTGGAGTGCAGCAACAAATTCCCGGCCTATACCTGTGCGGCATATTTCGCGGACTGGATAGAATCCGGCGGGATATCATGCTCCGGCGGACCTGCGGATACCCGGCACTTCCTTCCGGAGCACGGCACGGAAAATCCCGGGGACATCATACCCATAGGAGGGACAGTCTCGCCCGAGCTGCTCCGCATAGCTTTCGAAACCAACCATGAAAGCAACAATGTATATGCGGAAACCCTCTTCCGCCACCTTGGCAAGACACTCTGCGGCTCGGCATCCCACGAAGCCTCCGTACGCGCCGTCAAAAACGCCCTGGCAGGATTGGGCCTCGATGCCCGGACTGTCAATATCCGCGACGGGAGCGGGCTTTCGAGGCACAACCTTCTCTCCCCGTCATTCATCTGCTCGTTTTTGCAGGCCATGACTTCAAGCCCCGAATTCAGCCGTTTCGTCAGTTCCCTGCCGGCTCCCGGCAGCGGAGGTACACTGCATGGCGTCATGCCGGAATACGACAAGGGCATCACATCGAAAATCAGGCTGAAAAGCGGCTCCATGTCCGGAGTGAAATGCTTCAGCGGCTACATTTTCCCCGAAAACGGAGGAGAGCCGGCCGTATTTTCCATCATGATCAACAATTCGCTGCTGTCGCAGTACCGGCTGCAGAAAATCACCGACAGGCTCATCATGCTTGTCGCCGCATCGTTTTTTGAATCATTCTAAACTGCACTGTTTGTCTTTTCAAATAAATTCCTTATCTTTGTTAGGATAGACCTCCCCAAATACACTGCAATGATAACCGGAACACTATACCAATAAGACAACAACAGCACACAAACATAGTATCATGAAATTGGAATTTGACAAAATGACGAAGGCTGAACAATATGTAAGCCCGTCGTTGGATACGGCATCCGTTCACGTCGAAAACGGATTCTGCAACAGCAACAGCATTGCACCTTACGGGGAAGGAGAAGAAGCCGGATTCGGATTCGGTGAATGACAACACTAAAACCACATCGTATTATGAAAAAGAAGATATTACCGATATTGGGCATGGCAGCCTTGTTCGCCGCCGCGTCCTGTTCTGTGGAAAATATGGATGAAAACCCTGTTTCCGGAATCCGTAAAGTCGCTATGACATTCAATGCCGAAAGTCAGTCGGTCGGGACCAAGACTTCGATTGACCCTGATGCCGGCAATGCGGTATATTGGACGGCCGGCGATGCCATCAGCGTTTTCCCGACCGGGGGAGGCAACGAAAAGTTCGTGCTGGAAGGTGAAGGCGGCTCTGCCTCCGGCTCCTTTACCGGAGAAGCTGCGCCTGATGCCGCGCAATACTATGCACTCTATCCATACGATGCATCCGCAACCCTTTCGGGAACGACCATTAACGCCACCCTGCCGTCTACTCAGTATTCCACTACAGCAGGGACTTTCGACACGATGCTCGCTCCGGCAGTCGCCGTTTCCGACGATTCCAACAACCTTAGTTTCAGTCACGTAGCGGGTCTCCTCGAGCTCAACTTCACAAATCTTGACGGCACGATCAAGGAAATCCAGCTGAAAGCCGCGGAAAGCATGGCCGGAGCCTATACCGTCAGAATGTCCGGAGATACATTCTCTGCCGCCTCAGCCTCGTCCGGCGAATCACCTGTCAGCGTACGTCTTGCAGCCAAGGACGGCGGCAACCTTGCCGAGAACGGGCCTTACTATCTCGTCCTGCTGCCCGGCACCTACA
>CALUQC010000010.1 GCA_944322805.1 uncultured Bacteroidales bacterium
GGCAATGAAAAATTTTCACTGAAACCATGAACAAATTACTATCAGAATTGCAAACCGAATACGAGCGGACAGTCACTATGAAAAATGCCGTTGCATCAACGAACGGCGTTTGGGAGAGATATCGTTACCCCGTGCTTACTGCCGCCCACGCCCCGCTTTTCTGGAGATACGACATGAATCCTCAGACTGACCCTGACGGAGAGGAAATATTCGGCATAAACGGTGTTTTCAATGCCGGTGCCATCAAGTGGGACGGGAAATACATACTGGTTGCGAGAGTGGAGGGCGCCGACCGGAAATCCTTTTTCGCCATAGCCGAAAGTCCGAACGGCATAGACAATTTCGTTTTCCGTCCGCATCCGCTGAAATTCGATTATTTCCCGGGGGAGACTAATATTTACGACATGAGGCTCATAAGGCATGAGGACGGCTGGATCTACGGTCTTTTCTGCGCAGAAAGCAAGGACCCGTCGGCTGCTCCCGGAGACCTTTCTTCGGCAGTGGCGGCCTGCGGGATAGTCCGGACGCACGATTTGGAGCACTGGGAGCGTCTGCCTAACCTCAGGAGCAGGACACAGCAGCGCAACGTGGTCCTGCATCCGGAGTTCGTGGACGGGAAATACGCTCTCTACACGAGGCCCCAGGATGATTTCATCAATGCGGGATGCGGCGGAGGTATCGGATGGACCCTGACGGACGACATGACGGCGGCCGAAGTCGGAGAGGAGAGAATCATCAATACGAGGGCCTACCACACTGTCAAGGAGCTGAAAAACGGGGAGGGTCCGGCCCCTATCAGGACGAAGGAAGGCTGGCTGCATCTTGCGCATGGAGTCCGGGGCTGTGCCGCGGGGCTGAGATATGTGCTGTATGTCTATCTGACATCGTTGGAGCGGCCGTGGGAGGTGATAGCCGAGCCTGCCGGATATTTCATGGCCCCCACAGGGGACGAGAGAGTGGGGGACGTGTCCAATGTCCTGTTCTGCAACGGCTGGATAGCGGACGATGACGGGAAAATCTTTATCTACTACGCCTCGAGCGATACGAGGATGCATGTGGCGACGACTACGGTGGACAGGCTGCTTTACTATTGCCGCCATGCGGGATCGGACGGCCTGACCTGGAGATCTTCCGTGGACAGGCTCGACAGTATTGTCGACAAAAACCTCGAATATTTAGAGAGAAGCAAAAAGGACCGGGTCATGCCCGAGGGCATTTGATGAACAGCTTTTGAAAATCAGCAGGGGACAAACATGAAACTGTACGAAAAAATAGGATACGGTCTCGGAGACACGGCATCTTCCATATTCTGGAAGCTGTTCGGCGTCTATCTCATGTATTTTTATACCGATGTCGTGGGGATAGATGTCGCCGTTGCCGGCACCATGTTCCTGGTGACGAGAATCTGGGACTCGTTCTTCGATCCGATAGTCGGCGTCATCACCGACAGGACCGAGACCAAATGGGGCAAGTTCCGTCCCTACCTGCTCTGGATGGCCATACCGTTCGGCGTGATGGGAGTCCTTACGTTTTCTTCTCCGGAATTCACCCTTTCATGGAAGACAGGCTTTGCCTACCTGACCTATTCCCTGATGATGATGGTGTATTCCCTTATCAACGTACCTTACGGCACCTTGCTCGGGGTATTGTCCGATGACCCGCAGGAACGGGTGTCCCTGTCGTCGTACAAGATGGCGTTTGCCGCAGGCGGAAGCATCCTCGCCCTGGCCCTTATCGAGCCGTTGGTGGAGCTGTTCGGCGGAGAATCTGCCGGAGCCGGCAGCTGGACGCGGGCCGTTTCGGTGCTTGCCGTACTTTCAGTAACACTGTTCTTCATCACCTTTGCCCTGACCAAGGAAAGGGTGAGGCCCGTATCTGAAAAGAGCCATTCGCTGAAAAGCGATTTCCTCGACCTCATGAAGAATGTCCCGTGGTGGATACTGCTGGGGGGGGGTATATGTGTATTGCTTTTTAATTCCATAAGGGAAGGCGGCGCCGTTTATTATTTCAAATATTACGTATTGTCGCAGGATGCGGTATTCTCCGGCATTCCCGCAGTCACGCTGTTCCTTGTCCTCGGCCAGGCATTCAATATCGCCGGCATCATCCTGATTCCGTATGTTTCGGCCAGGGTCGGGAAAAAGGGCGCCTTCATACTGATGATGAGCATAGTCGCGGTGCTCAGCGGCTTTTTCTGGTTCATCGGTCCCGGCGACATCGTGATGATGATGGTCCTGCAGTCGCTTATCAGCCTGGCAGCCGGCGGTATCATGCCGCTTTTGTGGTCGATGTATGCCGACGTGGCCGACTGGTCCGAGTGGAAGACCGGCAGAAGGGCTACGGGACTGGTGTTTTCATCTTCTTCCATGTCCCAGAAGCTCGGATGGTCTCTCGGTGGAGCCATGACCGGCTGGCTGCTGTTCCTTTTCGGATTCGAGCCTAATGTGGAGCAGACCGAAACGGCCATACGCGGCATCCGGCTGATGCAGAGCGTCCTTCCGGCATGTGCCTCGGCAGCCGCCGTGATATTCATGATTTATTATCCTCTCGGCGAGAAAATGATGGCCAAAGTGTCCTCATCCCTGAAAGAACAGCGCTCGGAGGCGGAAATGGAGGAGGCGTAGCATGGACAGGTTCAATGTATTGTCGGAGATTCCCCCTATTTCTTCCGAGGACAGTTTCGTACTGTTCGAACGGCACAAGATGGACTTTTCGTTCCCGGTCCACATACATAACGAGTGCGAGCTCAACTATGTAAGCGGAGCCGCCGGAGCGATGCGCGTGGTGGGTGACAATATTGAGGAAATCGGCGACAGGGACCTGGTACTGATTACGGGAAGCAAGCTCGAACATGCCTGGTTCAACGGCCACAAGGCTCCTGATGCCGAAATTACAGAGATTACCATACAGTTCTCCCCGGACCTGTTTTCGAGCGGACTGATAAACAAGGCACAGTTCTTTTCGATAAAGAAGCTGTTCGAGGCCGCTAAAAAGGGCGTCTCTTTCTCGCCGAAAGCCATAGATGAAGCGGAAACCCTCATTTCCCGGATGGGAGGAAGCCGGGGATTCAAATCCATCCTTCTTTTCCTCGAGCTGCTGAATACGATAGCGTCCGACCCGGAGTACAGGATATTGTCGCAGTATTCGAGTTCGGCCGACGTGTCGTCCCAGTACGACAGCCGCAGGGTGACACGTATCATGAAATATCTGAATGCCAACTACAACCGCGACATTACCCTTGAGGAAATAGCTTCCGTAGTGAACATGAGCATTCCCACGTTCAGCCGCTTTATCAGGCAGAGGACCGGGAAAAGTTTCGTCAACTGCCTGAATGACATACGGATATCGGTGGTATCCAAACGCCTGATAGAGGAGCCGACCAGGACGGTTTCCGAGATAGCCTTCGAGTCCGGCTTCAGCAACCTTTCGAATTTCAACCGCGTATTCAAGAAAAAGAAAGGTATGACTCCGCAGGAGTACCGCTCGATCTTTTTCAAGAGATATATGATTGTATAACACACACATAATTAACAAACGATGAAGCGTATTATTCTTTTTATGACGATGGCGGCATTCATGTCCTGCACATCATGTTCGGAAGACGATTCCGTGAAGCCTCGGGAGCCTCAATCAGACAGGCCTCGGGCGCTGATAGACGCGCAGGCTACGCCGGCTACGGCTGCCTTGTATCAGAACTTGTTCAATATTACTGAAAAAGGCACCATGTTCGGAGCCCAGATTCCTACCCTGTACGGACTGGACGAAATATATGTCGAGGAGACCGGAAGTACGAACAACAGATGGTTTGCCAAAGACACCGATACGGAATATTATTCGGACACGAAGTTCATTACCGGGAGTCATCCCGCAGTCTGCGGCTGGGAGCTGAGCGGTATAGAACTCGACCATGAACTCAATATAGACAACGAGGATTTCGACGATATCCGCAAACATATCATAGCGGCTTATGACAGGGGAGCGGTCAACACCATTTCCTGGCATTGCGCGAATCCGGTGTCCGGCGGCAATTCATGGGATCCGACAAGGGCCGTCAATACTATTATCCCAGGCGGTGAAAACCATGAGAAATTCAAGACCTGGCTCGACAAGGTCGCGACTTTCATGCAGTCCCTCAAAGGCTCCGACGGAGAGGCCATACCGTTGATTTTCAGGCCGTGGCATGAACACACCGGAGCGGGATTCTGGTGGGGGAAGGGAAACTGCTCCCAAAGTGAATTCGTGGCTCTCTGGCAGTTTACCGTAGAGTATCTCAGGGACGAAAAGGGGCTTCACAACCTCATCTGGGCCTATTCTCCGGACATGATTCACCTTTCTTCGAGGGATGACTATCTCGAATACTGGCCGGGGGACGACTGGGTGGACGTGCTCGGCTTGGACGCATACGACAGGGCATCGGTGGACTACGGCCACAGGGGGCTCCAGCTCGTCAGGATGTCCGGGGTGATAGCCGCCGAGAAGAACAAGCCGTTCGCCATCACCGAGACGGGACTGGAAAACAACGATCCGCAGTATTCGCCTGATTATTATAACGAACACTGGTGGACCCAGATGCTTTACAAGATGTTTGACGGACAGGCTGTTTCATTCGCCCTGGTTTGGAGAGACGGCGATCTGCCGACCAACGGAGGCCATTTCTTCAACGCTTTCCGGGGCTGCTACACCGAAGCGGATTTCCGCGAATTTGCAGCGAAGCCGAACGTCCTGTTCGAGGATGACCTGCCTGACATGTATCATTAAAATGAAAAAGACTGTCTCTATTGCCACGGCAGTGGCAACGATATCTTTCTGTGTCTGTTCCTGCGGAACCGACAATACCGACACGTCCCGAATCAGGGACTTCATCTCCTCGTCCTGGGATTCCACGATACATTTCAACCCTGAGGACGACGGCACTCTCATCGGCCTGCCTTACCCTTACACCGTCCCTGGCGTGGGCGATACTTTCCCGGAAATGTACTACTGGGATACCTATTTTACGAACGAAGGCCTGGTGCTCGACGGCAGGGTGGACCAGGCCAGGAACAACACCGACAACATGCTCTACCTCGTGGAGCGTTTCGGGAAGATGCCCAACGGAAGCAGGACCTACTATTTGGACCGCTCGCAGCCTCCGTTCCTTTCCATGATGGTGGCCCGGGTGTACGAATACACTCAGGACAAGGAGTGGCTGGCACATGCTTATCAGGTCCTGAAAAAGGAATACGAATTCTGGATGACGCAGAGGATCACTCCCGTCGGTCTGAACTGCTATTCTTCCTCGGCGAGCGACGAACTGATACAGGAATTCATAGATACGGGCGGACGCAGGCTCGGAACGGATTTCAGGAAAAAAGGCCTTTCGGATGAGGAGCTTTACAAGCTCGGGCATGATTTCGCCGCAGAAGCGGAATCCGGCTGGGACATGAATCCGAGATTCGACCGCAGATGCGGTGATTTCTGCCCGGTAGACCTGAATTCGAATCTTTACCGCTACGAGACGAATTTCGCCGCTTTCGCGAAAATTTTAGGACTCGATGACGAGATTCCGCAGTGGGAGCAGGCAGCCCGGTCGAGGAAGGAAAAAATCATGTCCATGTGCTGGGATCCGGAAAAACGCCAGTTCTACGATTATGACTATGTCAACGGACGCCGTTCCGATGTCGTATCGGCTGCCATCTTCTCGCTTCTCTATGACGAAGTGGTGGACAGGGGATATGCGGACTGCATAAGGGCCGGCTTGAAAGATCTCGAATTCGAGTACGGGATAGCGGTATGCGAGGACAAGCCGTATGACTATCAGTACCAGTGGTCGTATCCGAATTCCTGGCCTCCGACTACCTATATCGCGATAGCCGGTCTCAGGAATTACGGATACGACGAAGAAGCAAGGCGCATAGCCCGGAAATATTTGGCCATGGTGACCAAATCGTTCGGACAGACTGGGCATCTGTGGGAAAAATACAATGTCACGGACGGGACCACCAACGTGAGCAACGAGTACGAGATGCCGACCATGCTCGGATGGAGCGCAGGTACCTTTATTTATGCGGATGAATTTCTGAAAGGAAACAAATAATTGCTACATGATTATGAAACACGGATTTTTTGAGAAACTACGATGGATCGTACCGGTGCTGATGCTCCTGTGCGTGCAGGCTGCATCCGGCCAGACGAGACATGTCACCGGACAGGTTTGCGACAATGAGGGTGTTCCCGTCATAGGCGCGAGCGTGATCATAGAAGGCACCCTTACCGGTGTCATTACGGACGAAAACGGAAATTTCGCAATCGATGCCCCTTCCGGAGCTGTCCTTGTGGTGGAATTTCTCGGATTCAGGGGAGAGAAAGTGACTGTGACGGATACGCAGTCCAAGTTCGACATCACTCTCGAGCCGGAGTCCGAATACCTCGATGACGTTGTGGTGGTAGGTTACGGCTACGTCAAGAAAAGCGACCTTACCGGTTCGGTGGCCTCCGTCAAGATGCAGGCTATCAACGATATCCCGGCGGGCTCCGTGGACGGGCTGCTCCAGGGGCGTGCGGCCGGACTCCAGGTCATGAACAACTCCCAGGACCCGGGAGCAAGCTCCATCATCAGGATCAGGGGAAATTCTTCCATCAACGGTTCCAATACCCCGTTGGTCGTGGTGAACGGCTTCCCGATGGGCGACGCAGGAAACCTTTCCCAGATAAACCTGACCGACATCGAATCGGTCGAAGTCCTGAAGGACGCGTCAGCATCGGCCATCTACGGCTCCCGCGGTGCGAACGGCGTCATCCTCATCACCACGAAGTCGGCCGAAAAGGGAGTTACTACCGTGACCGCAAAGCACCAGACCGTGATAAGCCAGCTTTCGGACCCGATAGACGTATGGTACGACCCTATGCTCATGGCCCAGGTGGCGAATGAGGAGCAGGTCAACGCCGGCTACACTCCGCCGTATATCGGAGCCGTGACGGGAGGCATATATTATCCGTCCCTGACTGAAATCCAGAACGGGGAATGGTCGAATACCGACTGGGTGGACCTTTGCCTCCGCACCCCGATCATAAACAGTACTACCGTAGCTGTCAACAGTGCGGGAGACAGGGCATCCTTCAATGCCAATGTCAACTACTACGACAACCAGGGTATCTACAAGAAAGACGGGTACAACCGCCTCAACGGAAATATCCGCTTCAATTACAAGCTGTTCGACAACTTCACCATATCTTCCTACAATGTGGTGTCCATCAGCAACAGGAACATCTGCAACGAACTCGAATACGGAAGAAACATCCTCTGGCCGGTCTATGACGAGAACGGAGACTATTATACCGCAGGGCCTACCGACTTCACGCATCCTCTGAACATCATGGAAAACGTAAAGAACAAGAGCACCGAGCGCGACTACATAAATTCCATAGCCATAGACTGGGAAATCATAAAGGGTCTCAGGCTGCATTCACAGCTCGACTACAGGTATCACACCACCGTCCAGGACGTCTATCGCGCAAGCAACACGTCCCAGGATGCCCATGACAACGGCGGTATAGCCCAGGTCAACAACACGTTCTACCAGGATGTCCTTACAGAGACCTATCTCACCTACAACAAGGTTTTCAACAAGATACACGACTTCTCGGTGATGGCCGGACATTCCTACAACTGGCAGAACAACCGCGGCCTGTACACCACTTCCCGCGGATTCGTGAATGACGTGCTCGGCAACGAGGACATGAGCGCCGGCGACCCGGAACTGAGGCAGATTTCCAATGACGGCTACTATATCAGCAAGCTGCTTTCGTTCTATGGACGTATAAACTATACGCTCATGGACAAATATCTGTTTACGTTCACCATGAGGGCTGACGGCTCGACCAAGTTCGGCAAGAACAACAAATGGGGATACTTCCCGTCAGGGGCTGTCAGCTGGAAACTGAACAACGAGCCATGGCTCAAGGACGTGACCTGGTTAGACGAACTCAAGCTGAGGGCCAGCTACGGTATTTCCGGAAACCAGGGAATCGACAGCTACCAGACCCTCGACAGGTACGGTATGGAGAAATTCTGGTACAACGGCTCCTGGCAGACGGTCATCGGTCCGGGCTATGAAGTGGGCAGGACAGGAGCGGACAACCGTTACATGGTCTGGGGCGGTATCGCCAACCCTGACCTCAAGTGGGAGACGACGGCACAGGCCGATATCGGAATCGACGCCGCGTTCTTCAACAGCCGTCTCCGCGTTACTGCCGACGTTTACCACAAATACACCTCCGACCTGCTCCGCGAGAAATATCTCCCGCTTTCGTCGAGCTATGACAAAATCTGGGTCAACGACGGCGAAGTCGTGAACAAGGGATTCGAAATCAGTATCGAAGGAGACATCATTTCCACCCGGGACTGGAACTTCTCGGCCACCTTCATCTATTCGATGAACAGAAATGTCGTAAAGAGCCTCGGCGATGCCATTTCGAGCGGCCTTTCCCAGGACTATCTCACCGGGATGTACTATGAAGTGACCGGCCCTGCCGTTTCCATGTTCAACCAGAATGCCAGCATTTACGCAGTGGGCCAGCCTATGAACGTATTCTACGGCTACAAGGTGGACGGCATCATCCAGGAAGGCGAAGACCCGGGCTTTATCGACCCGAGCGGCCTCAGGGACCAGCCTGGAGAGTTCAAATATGTGGACCTCGACGGAGACTATGCCATCACGGCCAACGACAGGACCATCATCGGAGACCCTAACCCTGACTTCAACGCCAGTCTCAACCTTGCCCTCACATGGAAGAACCTTGACTTTTCGGTATTCCTCTACGGGGTGTACGGAAACGACGTGCTGTACAACAACTATACGTTCAGCCCGCGTGTCAAGGCCAAGAGATGGACTCCGGACAACCCTACGAACGATTTCCCGCGCCTGAACAACGCCCGCCAGTACCTGCTGTCGGATTACTTCATCCAGGACGGCTCGTTCCTCCGCATCCAGAATGTCAACCTCGGCTACACCATCCCGTTCAAGAAGGCATTCATAAAGAATATCAAGATTTCCGCGAATATCGAGAATCTCTACACCTTCACGAAATTCGACGGATACGATCCTGAAGTCGGTCTCGACGGCATCTACTGGGGCGGTTATCCGAAATTCAGGAAATACACCGTGGGACTTGAACTGAATTTCTGATTTCACTGTCCCGTACAACATGAATTCGTCGACAGACGTAAAAATTTTTGGAATATGAAAATAAGGAATATGATATTTTCTGCCGCTGCCGCGGCAATGGTTGCAGGCTGTTCCCTGGACGAGACACCGTACGGATTCTACTCCCAGGACAACTTCTATCAGACGGAAGCCGATGCCGAATCCGGCCTCATGTATGCCTACAACGCGCTGAACTATCTGGAATATCTTCGAGGCATCTGGTACCTCGGGGACATACCTTCAGAGTGCATGTATCCTAAGGCGAGCGAGCCGGGAGACATACACATGCTCCAGGACTGGACTGTCACTCCGGAAACGGAACTTACCCTCTATTATTTCAAATATTGCTATATCGGCATCAATAGGGCGAATACGGTCATCAGAAGGGTGACTGACAGCAATCTTGATGATGCGGTAAAACGCAAGGTGACAGGAGAAGCCTATTTTCTCAGGGCCTGGAACTATTTCAACTTAGTCCGCGGCTACGGACGTGTTCCGCTCTATACCGAACCTATCAGCACCTTGGACATGACCACCCCGGAGATGGCGGAGAGCATAGAACAGATTTACGGGCAGATTATCTCCGACCTTACCCTCGCCGAGCAGCAGCTCGAAGTGAACAAGGTATTCGGACGTGTGGACAAGGTCGCCGCGCAGGCCCTCCTCGCGAAAGTCTATCTTAACATGGCTTCCGGAAAGCATTACAAGGCTCCGGGCTATACGGACCTGTCCATTGATGTGGACGATACATACGAGCTCGCGGCGAACTGGGCGCGTAAGGTCGTTAACGACTACAAGGCGTATTACGACTTCGATGACGACCTTCTGCATATCTATGACGTGAACTATCCTGACGGGCCTGAGCACATATTCATCATGGCCACCGACAGGAGCGGCACCGACGAGGGCATGTACACCAAGATTCCGCTGCAGTTCCTTCCGAACAACGGTTCAGTGGATATCTATATCAAGTACAACGACTCGGTCATCAAGCGCGGCAACGGAAACGGCTGGGGCGTGTTCCTTATCGAGGATTCCTTCCGCGAATCTTTCGACCCTAAGGACAAGAGGAGGACCCAGCTGATGCACCATACATTCTATGACGAGAACGGCGAGGAAATCACGATAGCCGAAAACAACGGATACTATTCCGCCAAATATGTCGACCCTGACTTCATCGGGGAAAGGACCAGCGCACGTCCGTATCTGATAAGGTATTCCGACATCGCCCTCGTGTTGGCGGAGGCTGAAGGGCCGACTGCCGAGGCATACGAACTTGTAAACTTTATCAGGCGTCGTGCCGACATCACCGACCTCACACCCGGCCTTAGCCCCGAAGCCTTCAGGACTGCGGTGATCGAAGAAAGGGCCAAGGAACTGGCTTTCGAAGGCAACCGCCTGTACGACCTCAGAAGGACTGCTTCCGTGACTTCTACCGTGCAGGAAGCTGAGAAACTGAGCGAGGAAGATGCAGCCTTCTATCCTATTCCTCAGCGAGAAATCGATCTGAATCCAAACGTAAGATAAAATGAAAAAGATATTGATATTCTGTGCCGCCATCGCGGCAATACCGGTGTCCTGTACGAAGACCATCGACAAGGACATCCCGAGCAACGAAGTTTCCCTTCTCGAACTGAAAATCCAGGGACAGATGGGGACGGCAGTCATCGAGCGGGACGGGGACAATGCTTCCGCTACGGTGTATATCATGGATGATCCGGACTATCCGTATTCCGCAGTGCCGGTGGAAAGCATCGTGGTGTCCCGATTCGCCACTCCGAGCGTAACGTCTGGCGATGTCCTGAATTTCAGCAACCCCGAGCGTAGGGCGAAGATCACCGTGACTTCCGAGTCCGGCAACATCCTCGACTGGTGGATATACATCGAGCCTTATGATGCGTTCTATGTGGGGACGTGGAGGATCAATACCATATATCTGCATTGCAACCAGAAGATTTCCGGTGCGGGAACCGGAGAATGGGATACGGCCCTAAACGGCAGTGAATTCGGAGATAACGGAGTGCCCGAGTACGACAACATCATCACGATTACCCTTGACGAAGAAATGAAAGGCAATTCCCTTACAGGAACGATTACCAATGATGCCGGCGCCGACGGAGAGTACGGCAATTTCTATGGCGTAGGTGCTCCTTATTCGGAAGACGAGCCTTTGGATATGAATCCTCGGCTGAGATATCTTCTCCCGGCCGGTACGGCTACATGGGAGCTCGACCTTACGACCAATGTCATGACCATTACCAAAGACAATGTGACATCTTCCATGACATTCCAAAATCGAAACGGGAACAGTTGCAGTTTCTGCTTCGACCTGCCGAGTGCAGTTGACGAGCCATCGCAGAATACTTTCTACGACAATATGTGGCGTAGTTCTACCCAGCTCCGGTATGATGTCGTGAAAGTCCAGTAGCCATGCCCCGCAGAACGGAAATATTCGCAAGTGAAGTCAGGAAGGAACTGGAGGAGAACATCCTCCGGTTCTGGACTGACAGGATGCCCGACCCCTCAGGGGGATTCTACGGCAGGATTTCAGGAACGGGACATACCTATGTTGAGGCTCCGAAAGGTGCCGTACTCAACGCCCGCATACTCTGGGCCTTTTCTGCCGCATACCTGTTTTTCAGAGACAGCCGGTATCTGACGGAGGCCTCCCGCGCGGCGGAGTATTTCATCCGGCATTTCATTGACAGCAAATATGGCGGAGCATACTGGACCGTGGATGCTTCCGGAGCACGCCTCGACGACCACAAGCAGACATACGCCTCTGCTTTCGCCATCTACGGCCTGAGTGAATACGTCATGGCGACAGGAGATGCCGAGGCGTTGAAACAGGCCGTAAACCTGTACAGGACATTGGAGACGAAGGCTTCCGATCCGGAATGCGGAGGCTATGTCGAGGCCCTTGCCAGGGACTGGAGCCCGCTTGAGGACATGCGGCTTAGTGACAAGGACATGAATGCGGCGAAGACTATGAACACTCACCTGCATGTGCTCGAAGCATATGCAAACCTTTACAAGGTCTGGAAAGACGCCGGCCTGAAAGACAGGATACTGCATCTGCTCGGGCTTTTCACCGCCCGTATTTTCGATTCCGGTACCGGTCATCTCGGGCAGTTTTTCGACAGGGAATGGAAGCATCTCGATTCCGGAAGTTTTTCATACGGGCACGATATCGAGGCTTCCTGGCTGCTGCTCGAAGCGGCATTTGCCATAAACGACATAGATGCCGTGAACATGGTCTCGAAGGTATGCCGGGCTCTTGCGGAGTCCGCTTCGGAAGGAATGCTTTCTGACGGAAGCATGATTCACGGCATTGCTCCGGACGGTACCCGCGACGGAGAGCGCCAGTGGTGGGTGCAGGCCGAGAATGTCGTCGGGAACCTGTGGGCATGGAGATATCTCGGCAGGAGGGACGGTGCGGAGAAGGCATTGTCCTGCTGGGAATACATAAAGTCTTCGATTATTGACCGGGAACACGGCGAGTGGTACTGGGGCCGCGATGCGGAAGACCGTCCCGAATTGTCGGAAGACAAGGCCGGACTTTGGAAATGCCCGTATCACAACACGCGCATGTGCCTCGAGGTGCTGAAAATGTTCGGATGCTGAAATATTCCCGGGGTTATGGCCCCGTTTCAAGAAAAATTCCCATATTTGCCTGTTCCCTTTATGATAACAGTAAAAAAATTATGAAATTCACCTTTATCGCATTGTCTTTTGCCGTGCTTTCGACAAGTATTGCCGCGGCGCCCAAACAATATGAAGTCGTTTCTCCCGACGGGCAGCTGTCTCTGAAAGTGACGGTAGGAGAAAATATTACCTGGACATTGACTCATGACGGAGATGAAGTGCTCTGCGATTCTCCGGTATCCATGACCCTGACGGACGGGACCGTGTACGGACAGGACCCGGGCAGAGTTTCCTGCAAGACCGTTTTCGTAGACCAGACGATAGCTTCGCCTTTATACAAGCGTGCGGAGATAAGGGACTGCTACCGTGAGATGACGCTGGAATTCAGGAAATTCTGTCTGAAATTCAGGGCATACGATGAAGGGGCGGCCTACCGCTTCGTTTCCAAGTCCAAAGAGCCGTTCAATGTCGTTTCCGAGCAGGCGGAATTCCGTTTCCCGACCGATTCGTATGCCTTTGTCCCTTATGTCAGGAATTTCGATGACAAGGGTTTTGAAAGACAGTTCTTCAATTCGTTCGAAAACACGTATGCCCATATCCGTCTGTCCCAATGGGACAATCGCAGGCTTGCTTTCATGCCTTTGGTGGCGGAGACTGCTGGAGGAAAGAAAATCTGCATCACGGAAGCCGATTTGCAGAACTATCCCGGCATGTATCTTTACAATCCTGACGCCGGTACGGCGCTGAAAGGCGTCTTTGCTCCGGTACAGGATGAGGTCGCCGATGACGGATATTCAAATCTGCAGGTGATAGTGAAGTCCCGCAAGCCTTATATCGCGGAGTGCGGACCCGGCGAGGTTTTCCCGTGGCGGGTTATCGTCGTGGCGGAAAAGGATGCTGAACTTGCTGACAACGACATGGTCTACAAGCTGGCCGAGCCGGCTGCGGAAGGTCTGGATTTCAGTTGGGTAAAACCGGGAAAAGTCGCCTGGGAATGGTGGAATGCCATGAATCTTTACGGAGATGACGTGGATTTCAAGACGGGGGTCAACAACAGGACTTACGAATATTATATAGACTTTGCTTCACGCCACGGGTTGGAATATGTGATCCTTGATGACGGATGGTCTGAGCCGGGGGCTGCGGATCTGATGAAAATCGTTCCGGAAATAGATCTGGAAAGACTTGTCAGATATGCCGACGAGAGAAATGTCGGACTGATACTTTGGGCCGGTTACAGGGCGTTCGAGAAGGATATGGAAAACGTATGCAGGTATTTTTCCGGGCTCGGCATAAAGGGCTTCAAGGTCGATTTCATGGACAGGGATGACCAGCAGACCGTACAGTTCCACAGAAAGGCGGCGGAAACGGCTGCCAAGTATCATCTTATACTCGATTTCCATGGCACATACAAGCCGACCGGACTGAACAGGACCTGGCCTAACGTGGTGAACTATGAAGGCGTTCACGGTCTGGAACAGATGAAGTGGTCTCCCGAGAATGTGGACCAGGTGACTTACGATGTGACCATCCCGTTTGTCAGGATGCTTGCCGGTCCGATGGATTACACGCAGGGGGCCATGCGCAATGCTTCGAAAGGGAATTACCGCCCTGTGGACAGCGAGCCTATGAGCCAGGGCACGAGATGCCGCCAGCTTGCAGAGTACGTGATATTCGAGTCTCCTGTCAACATGCTGTGTGATTCTCCGTCGAATTACATGCGTGAGCGGGAATGCCTCGATTTCATTGCCGGTGTCCCGGAAGTATGGGATGAGACTGTAGCCGTGGACGGCAAAATCGCCGAATACGTGGTCATGGCACGCCGCAAGGGTGATGTGTGGTATGCCGGTGGCATGACTGACTGGAATGCAAGGACTCTCGATATCGATCTTTCGTTTCTCGGAGACGGAGACTTTGTCATGGAACTGTACCGTGACGGAGTCAATGCCGACAGGGCCGCACGAGACTATCGCAAGGAGACGGTTTCAGTTCCTGACAGCCGCAAACTGACGGTGGACATGGCTCCTGGCGGAGGTTTCGCGGCGAAAATCACGAAAGTTTCCGAATAATAAGCTGTTTTGAAAATTTTCAATTGAAAAGGGCCGGCTAAAAAGGGTAATTTCTGCGTTACGCTTGATTCGAAAATCCTTATGTACGACAGTACACTGCGGTTTTCTCATCTTCGCAAGCCTTGAAATTCCTCCTTTTTAGTCACCCCTTATATGGTTATCCTCAAAAATATTCTTTACGGTCGGTTAGACTGAAGGGCAAAACTATGTCCGATCAATGGGCAGATGTTTCGGCAAGACAGGCATAAGTCATCACGGTTGAAGACAGAATACATTTGAACGGGTGGTAATCTGTCATTGTACCTGTCATGTCCCCGGTCATCATCTTCCTTGTCGGCTGAGTATAATGACTATACGGCGGCAACGGCTGTCGGTGCGATGCCGTACTGTTTCTTGAATGCCGCCGAGAAATGCGACTGATTCCTGAAACCGACTTTGGCACAGACATCCACGACCTTGTTC
>CALUQC010000011.1 GCA_944322805.1 uncultured Bacteroidales bacterium
ACCAATACCTTATATTCCTGCATAATCGCATTGCTCAGTTCCACCTGGGAACTGAAATAGGATCTCTGGGCATCCAGCACGTCCATGTAACTGATGACTCCGTTTATGTACTGCATGTTGGAAAGAGAAACGTACTGCTTCGAAGCCTCCTGGAGGTCGAATTTCAGAGAAGTGCTCTCGACCGCGGAATTATAGCTTACTACGGCATCATAGACCTCCTTGAACGCCTGGATCACGTCTTTTTCATAATTCAGGCGAGACTGGTTGTACCGGGCGATGGCCGCCTTGAAATTGGCCTTGCGCTTGCCGAATTCGAATACGGGAGCCGCTATGTTGCCGAGCAGATAATAATAAGGGGCCTTGATGATGTTCCCGAGGGAATTGGTCTCGGTACCTCCATCAAACGAAATGGTAAAAGTCGGGAAACGCTCCGCCTGAGCCACTCCTACGGCCGCTTCCGCAGCTTTCAGTTCCAGTTCAGCCTGTCTGAGATCGGGCCTGCGGGTCAAAAGCTGGGAAGGGACTCCCATCGGTATGTTTTTGCGGTAAGAAAGTTCGAAAGGTATGGTGGAGCGCTCTACATGGCGGGGGTACGAACCGGTCAGAAATGCCAGTTCGCTCTCCTTCATGGCGATTTCCCTCTCCAAGTCAGGAACGAGGGCGGCCGTGGTAGCCCTTTCCACGAGCGCCTGCTGATAAGGGATATCCGATGTCAGGCCTCCGTCGAGACGCAGTTTGGCTTTCTGCACGCCTTCATCGCGGGTTTTGAGGGTCCTCTTTACGATGAGCAGCTCGTTGTCCAGGGCCAGCAGGTCGAAATAGGTGTCGGCCACTTCGGCAATGAGTGAAATCCTCAACGCACGCTGCGCTTCCACGCTTGCGAGATATTCAGCCAGTCTTTCCTTGCTCGCCCATCTGAGATGCCCCCACAGGTCTATTTCCCAGGAAACACGTCCGATAACGCTCACCACGGGGTCATCCGCCGGGTCCTTCCCCGAATAATTCGTGTATTCGTTTTCGCCGTATGCCCTCACCGATAGCGACGGCCACAGTTCCGACCGCTGTATCCTGTAACGGTATTCCATCTCCCTGAGACGCTCGGCAGCGACCAGCATGTCCTTGTTGTATTCGAGGGCCGTCCTTATGAGATGGTGCAGGGTGGTGTCCGGATAGATTTTCCACCATTCCATATCCGCCAGTGTCAGCGTGTCGGTCCCGGACTCGGCCGTGAACGTCTCAGGCAGGTCCAGCTGCGGCTCGGCACAGTGTTTTGCAGGAGAGCAGGACATCGCCGTCGCTCCGAGAACAAGGGCCATGACAGCTATCATTGCCGGTCCGTTTCCGGACGGCATACGGCCCGATTTTTTCTTTTTCGACATTTTTTCCTTCAGTTTATAAATCTGGACGAAGAAGAACGGAACGAAGACTATGCCTATGGTGATGGCTACAATCATTCCGAAGAACACTCCCGTACCTATGTCCCTGCGGCTTGCGGAGCCAGGACCGGAAGCGAAGACGAGCGGCAGCATGCCGAGGATGAAAGCAAGCGAGGTCATCACGATAGGTCTGAATCTCAGATGTGCCGCAGTGACCGCAGCCTCCTCCAACGGCTTGCCCTTCTCAACCTCCTCCTTGGCGAATTCGACTATAAGAATCGCATTCTTGGCCACTAATCCGACAAGCATCACCAAACCGATAAGAAAATAGATATTGCTTTCATATCCGAGCGCCCACACACCGAAATACGCTCCCGCTATGGCGATAGGCAGCGTCAAAAGTACGGCGACCGGAATCGACCAGCTTTCATACTGCGCCGCAAGGAAAAGGAACACGAACAGCAGGGCCAGGCCCAGCACAAGTCCGGTCTGTCCTCCTTCCGCCTTTTCCTGATAAGACAGGCCGCTCCATTCGATGCCGATATTGTCCGGCAGATGTTCGCCGGCGAGTTCCTCGAGGAGCTCCATTGCCTGCCCGGAACTGTAGCCGTGGGCGGCTTCACCGTTGAGAGTCACGGCGTAGTACATGTTGAATCTGTTTATGGTACCCGGACCGGTAGTATAATATGTCGTACCGAGGGCATTGACAGGCACCATGGTACCGTTGGAACTCTGCACGAAGAACAGATTCAGGTTTTCCTTGTGGGCACGGTACGGGGCATCCGCCTGGATATAGACACGGTAGACGCGGTTGAACATGTTGAAATCGTTCACGTAAATGGAGCCTGTGAATGCCTTCAACGTAGAGAATACGTCGGAGAGCGGCACCCCTACCATCTGTATCTTGTCCCTGTCCGCATCGAAGAACAGCTGCGGGATATCCCTCTGGACGTTCGTGGACAGGCCTGTAAGCTCTTTCCGCTGTGAAGCGTAGAACATCAGGGTGTCCGCTGCACGCTGCAGGTCTTCGTATGTGGCATCCCCGCGGGCTTCGAGCACCATGGAGAATCCGCCGGACGTTCCAAGTCCCGGGATAACCGCCGGAGTGCTCAGATACACCTTGCTTTCAGGATAAAGCGACAATGAATCGCGCACCTCCGCCATGGTCTTGTTTATGTCGGTCTCCTGCCTTTCGTTCCACGGTTTCAGTATGACCGTCAGCTGGCTGTTCGACTGGCTGCTTCCCACACGCGGACTGGAGCCGGTCACGTTCAGGACATACTGCACGTCCGGCTGCCGCATCAGGAAATCCATGGCACGTTCCGTCACCACGCGGGTCCTCTCGAGAGTGGCTCCCACGGGGAGCTCAAGCTCCACTGTAAAATACCCCTGGTCCTCCTTCGGCATGAAGCTGGTAGGCACCAGTTTGGAAAACAGCCAGATGCAGACAATCGTCACCCCGAATACCGCAAACATCCTCGGAGCCTTGTGCAAGCCGGCCCGTATTATCCTCTCATAGAAAGAATTGCCCTTGGCAAAACCTTCGTTTATCTTTCGAAATATGAAATTTTTCTTTTCTCCCGGCTGCTCTGGCTTCAAGAACTTGGAACACATCACCGGGCTGAGCGTCAGCGCCACGACCGTGGAAATGATGACGGATACCGCAATGGTGATGGAAAACTGCCTGAAAAGCTGGCCGGTGATGCCTGACAGGAAGCTGACCGGCACGAATACGGCGCAGAGCACGAGTGACATGGCTATGAGTGCGCTGCCGATACCGCTCATGGCCTTTTTCGTGGCTTCGTACGGGGACAAATGCTCCTCATTCATAATCCTGTCCACGTTCTCGACCACGACAATGGCGTCGTCCACCACTATACCGATGGCCAGGATAAGTCCGAGCAGGGTCATCATGTTCAGCGAAAAGCCGAAGATAAGCATGATGCCGAACGTACCCACGAGGGATATCGGCACGGCTATCGCCGGAATAAGGGTGGCGCGCCAGCTCTGCAGGGAGAGGAAGACCACGAGAATCACGAGCAGGAGGGCCTCGAAAAGAGTCCTGTAAACATGGTGTATGGATTCGGAAATGTACGTGGTCATGTCGAACGGAATGTCATAGGTGATGCCTTCCGGAAATGACTTCGAAATCTCTTCCATTTCCTTCTTGACATTCTCCGCCACTTCCAGGGCATTCGCCCCCGGGAGCATGTACACATCCATCACGGCCGCATTTCCGCCGTTGATACCGCTCTCCGTATTATAGGACTGGGCTTCCAAAGACACGCGGGCCACGTCCTTGAGACGTATGATGGAGCCGTCCTGTCCGGCCCTGATGACTATGTTCTCGAACTGGCTCACGGATGAAAGCCTGCCCGTGGCGGTAATCGGAATGGTGACATCCACGTTCTCGATAGGCTGCTGCCCGAGGACTCCCGCCGCAGACTCCCTGTTCTGGTCTTTCAGTGCGTCCTGGAGATCCTGGACGGTAAGTCCGAGACTGGCTAACTTGTCGGGCTGCACCCATATCTGCATGGCGTAGTAACGGCTTCCCACGTTCGACACGCGGCCCACTCCGGGCACACGGCGGAGCATGTCAAGCACGTTCAGCGTAGCGTAGTTGCTGAGATATATTTCATCGAACTTGGGATCGTCGGAAAGAATCGTGACAGTCACAAGTTTGTTGGCAGCCACTTTCTCCACCGATATGCCGTTCTGGACCACCTCGGCCGGAAGACGGGCTTCCGCCTGCTTCACCCTGTTCTGGACTTCGACGGCCGCAAGGTCCGGATTGCTGGAAATGTCGAAAGTGATGTTGGCCGTAAAGCTGCCGGAATTCGTGTTCTTGGACTCCATGTAAAGCATGCCGGGAGTACCGTTCAGTTCCTGCTCGATAGGGGTAGCGACGGCCTGGGCCACGGTCTGGGCGTTGGCACCCGGATATGAAGCCGTGACACGCACCACCGGAGGCACGATTTCGGGATACTGGTCCACCGGCAGGAGCGTCAGGCCGATAAGGCCGACAAGCACTATTATTATGGAGATGACAGTCGAGAAGACGGGTCTGTCAATAAAAAAGTCCGATTTCATATTCAAAGACGATAATTATCCAACATGGCGGAGGACGGTACCGGCAGGCATCTACATGCTCCGGGCCTTCTGTCCGTGGGTAAGTTTGTGATAACCTTCGGTAACGATGCGTTCGCCCGGGAGAAGACCTCTTTCCACGACAGTCTTGTTGCCCGTCTCGGGCCCCAGTTCTATAAAGCGTTTCTCCGCTATGCCGTCGTTCCTGAGAACGAAAATATATGCCGCGCTCTTTTCAGTGATGATGGCCTTGGTCGGCACGACTACGGCATCCTCGCGCACGTCGAGCAGCAGGGTCACGTTCGTAAACTGTCCCGGAAGAAGTTCATGATCAGGATTCGGCATTTCAGCCCTGACGGAGAACGTCCCCGACCGTGAATCCACCTGCGGGTCGGCAAAGTCCACGAGGCCCCTGTATTTGTAGACCGACTTGTCCGCAAGAGTAATGGTGACATAAGGGTCCCACGTCCTGATGGAGTCTTTCTGTCCGATGTTCACGTTGCGGGACTTGCTTATCTGATAGTCGAGATCCGTCATCTTGAATTCCACGAGGACGGTATCGCTCTTGACCACGTTGGCCAGCAGCGACTGGCCGCCCGGCCCTACAAGCGTACCTATGTCCACATGCCTTTCGCTGATGTATCCGCTTATAGGCGAACGCACGGTAGTATAACTGAGAGCAAGCTCGTCCTGGGTAAGGTCGGCCTGGCTCATAAGCACTTCCGCATTGGCGCTCTCATAGGCCGCGATGGCATTGTCCAGATCGAGCTGGCTGGCAGCATTCTGCTCGAAAAGCGGGCGTATCCTGTTCAGGTCCCGTTCCGCCTTCTGGGCGAGGGCCTTGTTCCTCTCGAGTTCCGCACGCGCCCTGTCAGCCTGGGCCTGATACTGGCGCGGGTCGATGATGAAAAGCACCTGATCCTTCTTTACGAAGGTACCTTCTTCGAACAGCATCCTCTCAAGATAGCCTTCGACACGGGCCCTGACCTCCACGAACTGCTGCGCCCTGATAGTTCCCGGATATTCTCCGTAAATTTCCACATCCTGAGTGGACACGGTCTCCGTGCTGACTATCGGAATCTCCTCCTGCGGCGGCTCCGGGCGGGTCAGCAATACTATGAGCACGGCCATCGCAACAAGGACAGCCGCTATGACTGTCCAGAACTTCCAGTTGGATTTCCTTATTTTCACGACGAAGTACTGCGAACGTCTGTCGATGCTGCTGTACGTTTTTTTCAGAATGTCGGATCCTTTCATATGAGAATAAAAATTTGGGGACGGGCAAAATTACAAAAATTATGCTTTACTGCACTTTGCATCCCTATTAATTGCGATATTATCATTTCTTTTTTTCAGTATCTTTGCGTGATTTTGTGAAATTCAAGATGTTTTCCATATGAAACTGTCTGAACTTAAGACCGGAGAACGCGGAGTCGTAGTCAGGGTAAGCGGCCACGGCAGCTTCCGGAAAAGGATACTGGAACTCGGATTTATCAAGGGAAACCTGGTGAAGGTGGTGCTGAACGCGCCGCTGAAAGACCCTATCGAATATGAAGTCATCGGGTACAAGATCTCGCTCAGGAGGGAAGAAGCCGACATGATAGAAGTGATAAGCGAGTCCGAGGCGAAAGAAAGCCTGGAGCAGAAGCCTTCGGCCAATGTCCTGAAAGACGATGCGTGCGATGAAGCCGAGCTGCTGGCGCAAAGGATGAAAGATTTGGCCGAACAGCGCAGGCATGTCATCAGGGTGGCCCTCGTAGGCAATCCCAACTGCGGAAAAACATCGCTTTTCAATATCGCTTCCGGCAGTCACGAGCATGTCGGGAACTACAGCGGCGTCACGGTAGATGCCAAGGAGGGACATTTCGAATACGGAGGCTACAGATTCGTGATAGTGGATCTCCCGGGCACCTATTCCCTGTCAGGATTCAGCCCGGAAGAGCTTTACGTCAGAAAAAACCTGGTCGAAGAGACGCCAGACATTGTGGTGAACGTGGTGGACTCCTCCAACTTGGAAAGGAACCTGTACCTGACCACCCAGATCATCGACATGAATCTCAGGGTCGTGATGGCCCTGAACATGTACGACGAACTTCAGGCCAAGGGAGACTGGCTGGATATCAAAACTTTGGGGCATCTGCTCGGCATGCCGCTCATTCCTACGGTCAGCCGGACCGGGGAAGGCATTCCGGACCTGTTCGACAAGGTCATCGAGCTGTACGAGAACCCGGATCCGTCCATCGCAAGGCACATCCACATCAATCACGGTCCAGAGCTCGAACAGTGCATCGACAAGGTCAAGCTCGCCATACAGAAAAATGAGGAGATAAGATACCGGTATTCCACAAGGTATTTAGCCATAAAACTGCTTGAAAACGACAAGGAGGCTGCCGGGGTCATAGACACCCTGCCGAACAAGGACGAAATCATCGCCATAAAGTTCGTGGAGCAGAAACGTTTCGAGGCGCTTATGGGGACGTCCACCGAATCGGCCGTCATAGATGCCAAATACGCGTTCGTAAAGGGGGCGCTGGCGGAAACGTACAAACCGGGAGCCGCCCTGAAAAAACACAGGTCGCTCACTGACAAGATTGACGACATCGTCACCAACAAATGGCTCGCATTCCCGCTTTTCTTCCTCATATTATATATAGTGTTCTTCGGTACGTTCACCCTCGGGGAATATCCGATGCAATGGATAGACTGGATTGTGGCGAAATTCGGAGACTTCGTCGGGTCCGCGATGCCCGACGGCATGGTGAAGGACCTCGTGGTGGACGGAATCATCGGAGGAGTGGGGAGCGTCCTGGTGTTTTTCCCGAACATTGTCCTGCTGTATTTCTTCATCTCCCTGCTCGAAGACTCGGGCTACATGGCAAGGGCGGCGTTCATCATGGACCGGCTGATGCACAGGATGGGGCTTCACGGAAAGTCGTTCATCCCTATGATAATGGGCTTCGGGTGCAATGTGCCGGCCATCATGGCCACAAGGACCATCGAAAGCAGGAAAAGCCGCATGATCACGATGTTGGTGGTGCCGTTCATGTCCTGCTCCGGAAGGCTGCCGGTATATCTGCTCGTCGCCGGGGCGTTTTTCCCGAAGTCAGGCAGTCTCGTCCTGCTCGGAATATATGCACTGGGAATTGCCATGGCGATCCTGTCGGCAAAAGTCATGAGCCGGTTTTTCAAGGATGACGACCTGCCTTTCGTAATGGAGCTTCCTCCGTACAGGATACCGACTTCGAAATCCATCCTGAGGCATACATGGGAAAAGGGGAAGCAGTATCTGCACAAGATTACGGGCATCATCCTGATAAGCTCCATAATAATCTGGTTCTTAGGCTATTTCCCGAATCACAACGCATATCCAGACAAGGTGACACAGCAGGAAAATTCTTTTCTCGGCTATATCGGCAAGGGTATAGAGCCGGTCCTGGAGCCGCTCGGTTTCGACTGGCAGATGGGAGTGGGCATACTTTCGGGTGTAGCCGCCAAGGAACTGGTAGTCAGCTCAATGGGCGTAATGTACAGCATAGACGAAGATGTAGAGTCCGGCACCGGGGAAACGAAACTCCAGCA
>CALUQC010000012.1 GCA_944322805.1 uncultured Bacteroidales bacterium
AGCACTTGCATAAAAATGCAGGTGCTTTTTTCGTGTTTGGATGTGTCTGAAAGTGTGGTGCCTTGTAATCAGATAAGGAGAAATTGAATTGGAGGACTGTCTTTAGATATACCTGTTCTGATTATCCGGAAAAACTGTACTTGAAGCAGGATGGCCATTAACTATATCTGATTACTGATAAAAGTATTATATTTGACTTCGTCACATATAAGCCATAGATTTATGAAATCAAGCGACATACTGAATGAAATCAAGCGGATAGCCAAAGAAGTTCTCCCCAAAGGAGGGCAGTTGATTCTGTATGGCTCACGGGCAAGGAATGAAGCCACGGAAGATTCCGACTGGGATTTGCTGATACTTCTGGACAAGCCTAAGATAGAGCAGCATGACTACCGATATATCCTTTATCCATTTGCAGCATTGAGTTGGGATATAGGAGAAACAATCAGCCCAGTCATATATACAAAGGAAGAATGGAATAAATACTCATTTACCCCATTTTACAAGAATGTTGAACAGGACGGAATCGTATTGGCATGAAACTGAATGATGAAGAACGCCAGATAATGGTGAATCTGGAATATGAAAAGGCTCTGTCATTCAATATTCCATGCAGTATCTGCACTTTTAATAAAAGACGGACATAATGTCAGCACACATAAAGGGACTTTGGTGATGTTTGGACAACATTATGTCAAGACAGGCATATTTCTGACTGATGCTTCCAAACTGTATATCAAGCTCCAGACAATGAGGGAGAAAAGTGATTATAACTGTGTCTATGTCACTACTGCCGATGAAATGCAGCCACTCTTTGAGCCAGTACGGGAGTTTATATCCAAAGTCGGAAATTTGATAAAGGAATGACCATCAGATATATATTTGGACACGCACAGAGTATTTCGTTCCGACAAGGAAAATCAGAGAGTACGACAGGAAATTCAGAGAAAGTATCAGACAAAGAGAGCAGTTTATTTTATACTTCGTCTACAATAAACGCTGCGCCTCGGCATAGCCAAAATAAATTTTGTCTCTGCACTCGGCTTGCAGTTTATTTTATACCTTTGCAGTTATGAAAAAGCTGATATTCATAGATGCGACGATGCGGGCAGAGTCGAGGACCCGGCAGATAGCGCGGCCGATAATTGAAGAGCTTTCAAAAAGGTATGAAATAGAGACAGTCAGACTGGACGGGGCTTCATATCCTGCGGTGGATAGCCGTATCCTGAATGACAGGGATAACGGAATCGTACCGGAGGAATATGCGGAGACTGCAAGGAGGATAGCTGCCGCTGACAGAATCGTCATAGCCGCTCCGTTCTGGGACATGAGTTTCCCGAGCGCGCTGAAAGTCTTTTTCGAGAACATGTCTCTCTTCCATATCACGTTCGACAGCGACAGCACCCGTTGTTACGGCTTATGCAAGTGCGAGAAAGTGCTTTATATTACTACCCGTGGCATGAATATCCATACGGGAGATGCCCTGGAACAGGCTACTCCCTATATAAGGGCTTTAAGTTATCTGTGGGGGCTCGGCGAACTCCATGTGATTTCCGCCGAGAATCTGGATTACAGCACGCCGGAAGTCATAGACGAGAAACTCTCGGCAGCAGTTTCCGAAGGATTGGAGCTCTGCAGTACATTCTAAAGCGAGCAGAGGGGTCTGGATGGGTCCAGGTTAAACTGTAGTTTTTCCATATCCTCACTTCGGCAATTCGTGCAAGCACAATTGCTCTCTGTTCGTCAATGGTTTCGAAGAAAAACGTTTGAGGGTGACCCATTCCTTTGGGGTCACCCTCTTTTTCTGCGGAGAGATCGGGATTCGAACCCGAGATACGATTTTGTCGTATACACGCTTTCCAGGCGTGCCTCTTAAGCCACTCGAGCATCTCTCCTGTTATGTCACCGTCCGTCAGCCGGTACGTGATGTGCTGCTTTATTTGCCCAATTCCATGACGACGTTTTTGGCATCGTCCAAAAGAAGCAGTTTTTCGCCGTCAGCCTTTATCCTTGCCACTTTTCCCATCGCCTCAAGAACGTTGCGCTCGGCTTTCATGTTTTCTTCCGGGCCGGCCATCATCGTGGTAGCCATGTTTCCGAAAGCGAAATCCTTTTTAGCCCACGTATAGGAGCCGTTCATGATGTTGCAGCCTGTAAAGCCATGCACACGGGAATCCTCTGTGTTGAATTCCATGAACGGAGTCTCATCTCCAATGACAACGATATCTTCGCCGTTGACTTTCAGTATGTTCCATTTTCCCGATATTTCCGGCTGACTGCAGCAGGAAGCTATCGTAAAAAGAGAAACGGCAGCTATCAGACTATAAAAAAATTTCTTCATGACCTGTATTTTTACAAATCAGGCTGCAAAGTTAGCAATATTTTTCAGAAAGCGATGGCTATTTCGCTATTTTCGTCTCCGGACAGCACTTTTTCCTGAGCAAAAGCCACAGTGTCAGCCCACTCCGAGATCCGTATTTCCTATCAGGATTTCTATCTGGGGATCATCCTTCAGTTTCGGGTAAAGTTCGGAGACAAACCATCCGGCAAGTTTTTCATCCCTTTTTTCACGGGTGGAGTTGTTGCAGAAAAGGTTTATGCTGCAATACTCGAAATATTTCTTGGCCGTCCTGATGTCCCTGATGATTCGTTCCCGGCTGTCTCCCTCCGTGCAGCACAGCAGGCATACTCCTCGAAAATACCGGGACACTTCTTCCGCAGTTACGCTGGACGGTATGCCTTTTTCCCACCTGTTTCTCAGGTCCGGGTCGAATGATTCGATGCCGCAGCGGAATTTCACGACAGCCGGAGCGAAACGGCGTGCAAATCCGTCCAACAGATTCCTGTACATGTAATGCATCTCGAACCAGAGAGTGCCGATATTTTTCTCTGAGACGATTTCCCTTATCATTCCGAGTGTCTTCTCATCAAGTTCCACGGCTGAACCGGAATTGATGATGTCTAAGGTGCCGTATTCTCCCGTGACCTTTTCGAGCACCTCCTTGTTGATGCTGAAAGGATCCGGGCTCCTGTCAGCATGGTAGTCGCAGAACGTGCACCGCCTCCATCTGCATCCCGTCCCCTGCAGAAGGACGAATTCGCGCGGAAATCCACCGCAGCGTATCACTGAATACCGCTCCATTTCCTGATAAGTCCTATGGCCGCGTATGCAAGCGGAGTTCCGAAAAGAGCCTCGATGGCTAACTTCGAGACATATTGGAATGCTATCATCATCAGCAGGTCGTGTGTGGAAACGGTACCTGCAAATCCTATGAGCACGAACGGCACCGAATCGAATATGTATGCCACCGCCGAACTGCCTATCGTCCTCATCCACAGCCATCTGCCGCCGGTGATTTTCTTTATCTTGTCCATCAGCCAGGCATTGGACAGCTCGCCGAACAGGAAACCGGCCAGGGAAGCCGCCACGATTCTCGGTACGTAAGTGAAGATATGGTTGTAGGCGTCCGCAGTTTCCTTGAGATACTCCGGAGACGGCAGCCATACTCCCGTCATCGTGAAGATGACTAAAAGAATGTTGCACAGCAGGGTCAGCCATATTATTTTCCGTGCGATGCGATAGCCCCATATTTCCGTCAGGACATCTCCGAGCATATAGGCAAACGGAAATGTGAGGGTGCCGGCATCGAAATAGAACAGTCCGAAAATGCTGATGACTTTGACTGCCATGATATTGGAGGTCAGGTACAGCGTTACGAACAACGCTGTCACGGTCATGAGCGCCGCGCCTCCCGCATTTCGGTTTTTTGAAGGGTTTTCCGAGACCTTGTTCATGATTGTTGTATGTCAGACGGATTCTTCCGTCATTTTATTGAAAATTCGCATCCGCAATATTGCTGGTTGTAGAATCCGTATTCCTTTATGATTTGATTCCGCCTTTCCTGCAGCCCGTTTTTCCTCCAGTTCCTGTCCCACCAGATGACGTCGTCGTAGAGCGATGCCGCAAATGCTCCGGCGGCATTTATCTGCCCAAGGTTTTTCCATCTGGATGATGCCAGGGTGGTGGTAATGACCCTGTATCCGTGTCCGTGGGCATACCTTGCCGCGGAGACGAGCCGCAATTTGAAGCATTCCATGCATCTGGCGCCCCTTTCCGGCTCGTTCTCGAGACCGCGCATCCTGGACAGCCACCCGGCGTGGTCATAGTCTGCATCCACTATCTCCAGTCCGAGAGATTCGGCATATCTCGTGCACTCGTTCTTGCGGATAAGGTATTCTTCTTCCGGGAAAATATTGGGATTGCAATAGTAAATCAGCGGCGTGATGCCGTTGTTCATCAGGCATTCCACTATCGCGGACGAGCATGGGGCACAACATGTATGGAGGAGAACTTTACGCTCTCCTCCGGGTACTTCCATGCTGCTCCCTTGTTTTTGAGCCATCGCGTACGGAATTTTGCCTGACAAGGTTGTTCCTGTCCGCTACAGAATGGTGCACCATCCGAACGGATCATCGATTTCCCCGTCCTGGATGCCGCGGATCATTTTATAGAGTTTCAGGCTCTTCGGCCCGCACTGGTCTTTCGAGCCGAAACGGTAAGGCTTCACTTCGCCGGATTCGAGAGCAGGCCTGTCATCTATCTGATAGACAGGAGTGATGACTACCGCCGTACCGCATTCTCCGACTTCCTCGAACGTAGAGAGTTCTTCTACCGGCACAGGCCGTCTTTCCACCGTCATTCCCACCTCTTTGGCTACGGCCTCGAGAGACTTGTTCGTGATGGAGGGCAGGATGGTGTCCGATTTCGGGGTTATGTACGAATTGTCCCTGATGGCGAAGAAGTTCGATGAATTGAACTCGTCTATGTACTGGTGATGCAGCGGATCCAGATAGAGGACAGCTTCGTATCCGAGCTTGTGGGCGAGATTGTACGAATAGAGGGAGGCTGCGTAGTTGCTGCCGAGCTTGTAGCTTCCCGTACCGTTGGGAGCCGCCCTGTCATAGTCGCGTGAAATTACCACGTACGAAGGTTGCAGCGTGTTGCCAGTATATGCTCCAACAGGAGCGCAAAGCATCATGAAAAGGCACTCTGTTGAGGATTTCACTCCTAACTGAGGATTGATGCCTATCAGGGTAGGCCTCAGGTACATGGATGCGTTCGTACCGTACGGCGGCAGGAAATCGATGTTTTCCCTGACCACTCTCATGCACATTTCTATGAACAGTTCCGTAGAAGGCGCAGCTATGCCGATATAGTTTGCAGAGCGCTGGAGCCTCTTCGCATTTTCTTCAGGCCTGAACAGCCTGACCTTGCCGTCGACGCCTCTGAAAGCCTTGAGCCCCTCGAAGCATTCTATGCTGTAATGGAGAGCTCCTGCAAATGCGTTGATGCTCAGGTTGTCATCCGTGTGACTTTCCACAGCTCCCCATTCCCCGTCCCTGTAGTAGCAGGTCAGGATGGTGTTCGTCTTTCTGTAGCCGAAACCTAATTTGGTCCAATCTAAATTTGCCATAGTCCGTTTTTTATGGGAGAGGCACAATCCTCTCGCGTTTTGTTAAATCAGAATTTCGAAAAGTTTGTTGTTCTCGTTGATATATTCGTATGCGATCTTGTTCGCATCCATCCTGTGCACCAAAGCCTCGAAGTCCTCCTTGCTTTCTACTTCCACGCCTATGAGCGCCGGTCCGTCCTCCTTGTTGGTCTTTTTGATGTACTGGAAAAGGACGAGATCATCCTTCGGTCCGAGATTGTCCCGTATGAACGAAAGGAAAGCTCCCGCCCGCTGAGGGAAACTTACGATGAAATAATGCTTCAAACCTTCGTAGAGCATGGATTTCTCCCGGATTTCTTCCGTACGGGTAATGTCGTTGTTGCTGCCGCTGATGATGCATCCGACGCGTTTTCCCCTTATCTTGTCCGCGTAGAAACGCAATGCCGCTACGGAAAGCGCACCTGCCGGCTCGACTACGATGGCGCTTTTGTTGTACATCTCGATAATGCTCGTGCAGACAGCCCCTTCCGGTACTATTACTATGTCATCCAGCACTTTCCTGCATATTTCATAAGTGAGCTTGCCCGCTTTTTTCACTGCCGCTCCGTCCACGAACTTGTTTATGTTTTCAAGCTCGACTATTTCGCCTTTTTCGATGGCTGTCTTCATACATGGCGCACCTGCCGGCTCCACACCGATGATTTTCGTCTGCGGGGACGCGAATTTCATGTATGCGCCTACTCCCGAGGCAAGCCCGCCTCCTCCGATAGGAATGAACAGGTAGTCGAGTGGCTTTTTTATCTGCTTTTCGATTTCAAGCCCTATCGTAGCCTGTCCTTCTATGATTTTCTTGTCGTCGAATGGCGGGATGAAGGTTTTCCCCGATTTTTCGGCGTATTCTACCGCTTCCTTGTTGGCTGCGTCGAATGTGTCGCCTGTCAGGACGATGTCGATGTATTCTTTCCCGAACATCTTCACCTGCTCGATTTTCTGACGCGGAGTGGTCGTAGGCATGTATATGGAGCCCATGATATGGAGCTTGTTGCAGGAAAAGGCCACACCCTGGGCATGGTTTCCGGCACTCGCGCATACTATCCCGTATTTCAGTTCTTCCGGCGGAATGGTCCTTATCTTGTTGTAGGCCCCGCGGATTTTGTAGGAGCGGACTATCTGCAGGTCCTCTCTTTTCAGATACACCTCGGCTCCGTATCTCTCCGACAGGTCCGGATTGAGCATCATTGGGGTCTGGTCTATCACTTCGTCCAGGATCTTCGATGCGGTCACCACGGCCTCCACACTCGGAAGATATGTCGTTTCACTGTTATTTTCCATTGAAAATTGATTTTTTAACGCAAACTTCAAAAATAATAAAAATTCCGGGACAATGGTCAGTCAAGAATCACCAGTGCGATGGATTTATGGCTGAATTCCAAATGTACGGTATCTTCCGAAGCACGGTTCAGCGTAGCTTTCCACCAGTTGTCGAAAACGACGTCGTCGGTCTTCCATTGCAGACCCGTAGATTTGATTTTCAAACTGTTGTCCGGGGAAAACAGGGAGAAGCTGCGGCCTTCGCCGCAATGTATGTCCATGCTGTCCGTGACGGCAAAGGCCGTGCAGTGGTCGGATACCATTTCTATCTGGGGGCAGTTTTCGAACATACGGGTATATTCCATAAGCAGGGACAGGTTCCCGATGGTGTGGTCCTCCCGTCCGCCGGTGCCGCCGAGAATGCGTATGGAGGAAATATCCGGCAGGTTGTTCACCGCGTATCTTACGGCCTTCGTCTGGTCGTTGTGCTCCTGCTCCTCCTCCCTGACTATAAGCCCCGTGTATTTTTTCCTGACGGACGGTCTCAGGGAATCCATGTCCCCGATGACTATGTCCGGCATCCTTTCCCTGCCGAATACGGCCTCCATGTTGCGGAGGTATTTTTCCAATGCACCGTCGCAGCAGATTACATAGTCCGCCTGTCTCAGCAGATATCTCGGATATTCCGTCTTCGGAAAATCGCCCTGGTCTATTATCGCAACATTAGTTCCCATAAAAACAGTTTCTTGATACCGGCCGCAAACCGTGTCAGTGGCGGATACTTTCGTGATATCTGTCCAGGACGGCGGATGACGTGCCTTGTGAGGTCCCGTAGCTGTCCATGTCCCTGAATCCGAGCAGGAAATCCTTTGCCGGCATGCGCTTCTTGCCGGCCAGCTGCAGATCAGTCAGCGCGACGGCTCCGTCGGCAGTCCTTATCGCGATAATTTCCTTCCCGTCCGAAAGCACGGTCCCGGCAGGCAGGTCCCCGGATGTCCGGCTCGCTTCCTTTAATGCGCTGAATTCCACGTCATCCATTTTCCGTGCACCGAAAATCTTCACCTGCACGGCCTTGCCGTCCCTTGTGAACTCGGTGAACGCTGCCGGATACGGGCTCAGTCCGCGTATCAGATTCAGTATTTCCTTCGTCGGCCTGTTCCAGTCTACGTGGCAAAGCTCCCTGCTCAGTTTCGGCGCAGGTTTCAGCACCTCGGCGCCCTGGATGAAACTTTTCTGCAGACGGAGTTCCACCTTGCCGTCGAAAATGGCTTCTATGGTGTCCGTCACCGTTTTTGCCCCGATTTCCATCAGTTTGTCATGAACGGTGCCGGCTGTGTCGTCTTCCGAAATTTTGCATTGCTCACGGAATATGACATGTCCGGTGTCCATGCCTTCGTTTATCATGAAAGTCGTGACTCCGGTGATATGCTCGCCGTTTATCACGGCCCAGTTGATAGGGGCCGCCCCGCGGTACTGCGGCAGCAGGGCCGCATGCAGGTTGAACGTTCCGTACTTTGGCATCTCCCAGACCTCTTTCGGCAGCATCCTGAATGCCACGACCACGAACAGGTCCGCATTCCAGGCCTTCAGCGCACCGAGAAATTCCGGATCCTTGAGCGACACCGGCTGGAGCACGGGGATGTTGTGCTGTACGGCATATTTCTTCACGGCGCTTTCACTGACCTTGAGCCCGCGTCCGCTCGCCTTGTCCGCCACCGTCACAACTCCGGCCACGTGGTAGCCCTGCCTTATGATGGCATCGAGGGATGCTACCGCGAACTCCGGAGTACCCATAAACACTATTCTGGTCTTTCTCATCTTTCCCAATACCTTGTTTTTGATTTTCTTGAAGAGGATTCCCATTCTTTCGGTATCGATCAGCGACTTGTCGTTGATGGCGTTCCATGTGAACACGAGGCCGATAGGCAGAAGGACGGCCGAGGAAATGAAAACGCCTACGAAAGCCGAAACGGCACCGTCTTTTGCCAGTTTGTTTCCGGAAATGTCAATGACCCAATACAGTACGAAGAACAATACGGCAATTATCGCGGGAGTCCCGAGCCCTCCTTTCCTGATCAGGGCTCCCAATGGCGCTCCGATGAAGAAGAAGATGAAGCAGGCGAACGACAGGGCGAACTTTTTGAGGATTTCCACATCTATCCTTCTGAGCGTATATGAATTGTAGTACCGCTCCCGCCCGTAGGTGGTCAGTTCTCCGATTTCCGCATTTACTTTGCCCTTGGCATCATTCAGGGCCTCTATTTCCTTTTCGATGTCATCCCATTCGCAGAAACCTTCGTATGCGAAAGCGCTTTTCAGGTTGTCATTTCTCCGGTTGGCCGTATCCAGCTGGAAATGGTAACGCAGGGTCCGGTCGTTGTAATACCGTGAGATGTTGTCCATCTTCGCCGCAGAGTCCACTGTGCCCAGCGAATCCTCGTTGTGTCGGAGCTGCCTGAGGTTCATTGTCCTCACTTCGTCCCCGAAACGGGTGTCCTCGGACTTCTTGAAAGCATAGTTCTCGAGCGGTATCACCATTTCCTGCTTGTCGAATTCGATTTTCTGAAGCTGGAGTGTGGTGTCCCGGTATTTCCTCGTGTTCGTCTCCTCGTAGTTCGCCCCGTTGTACAGGATGAAAGTCAGGTATGTCTTGTCCTCGGACATTTTCATCATGGCGGAATCCGCCAGTGTCAGGCTCGTGTTGCCCTTTCTGCCCGTATGATTGTAGACCATCACCCCGTGCATGATGTCGGTTTCCTTGTTCCTGTCATCCACGCGCAGGATATAGCCGTCTATGCCGTCGTAGAATGTCCCTGTAGGGATTTTGATTTCTTCCTTTGTTTTCCCGATGTCATCCCGGAGGGTGAATATCTTGTTGTAGGCTACGGGAATAAGCTCGTTCGACGCGAAAAAGGCGCCGATGCTTATCAGGGCGGATACGATGATAAGGGGGGCAAGCACCCTTCTCAGGGAAATGCCGGCGGCCTTGATGGCCAGGAGCTCGTTGTTTTCTCCGAGAGTGCCCAACGTCATCACCGATGACAGCAGGGTGGCAAGAGGAAGCGACAGTGGAATCAGCGTGGCGCTTCCCCAGCCGAGAAATTCAAGTATGACTTTGAAACTCAGGCCCTTTCCTACGAGTTCGTCGATATACAGCCACAGGAACTGCATCATCAGTATGAATATGACTATGAACAGGATCGCGAAAAACGGACCCACGAACGAACTCAATATGAACCTGTCGAGTCTTTTCATCCTATGTGCTTCATCATGATTTCCAGAGCTTCGGACAGGCCTCCGGCATCCTTGCCTCCGGCAGTAGCCAGGCCAGGCTGTCCTCCGCCGCCTCCCGCTATGGCTTTGGCGGCATCCTTTATGTCCTTGCCGGCATTATGCCCGGCAGCCACCAGGTCGGCAGAGTACATTATCATGAGCTGAGGTTTCCCTTCGTATTCGAAAGCTCCGAAAAGCGCGGTGTTCTCCGTCTCTTTCTGGAGCATGAAAGCGACATTCTTCAGGGCGGACGGATCCACCGGAGTATTTACCGTGACCACTTTCACCCCGTTGACCACTTCCGCCTTCTCTTCCAGATTCTTTTTCAGGGCTACGGCTTTTTCCTTGGCTATTTTTTCCATTTCCTTCCTGAAACGGTCGTTTTCTTCAATGAGTTTCCGTATTGAGCCTGCAAGATCAGGGACATTGTTGAAGAAAGCCTTGGCCACCCTCAGGGTATTTTCCATGGCGTCCACGATATTTTCGGCGTTAAGCCCTGTCGTAGCTTCTATCCTCCTGATTCCGGCAGCTACGGCGGATTCCGATATGATCTTGAAGAATCCTATCTGTCCGGTAGCCCGGGCGTGGGTGCCTCCGCAAAGCTCGACGGAGTCTCCGAACTGCACAACCCTCACCTTGTCTCCGTACTTTTCCCCGAACAGCGCCATTGCCCCCATCGCATTTGCCTCCTCCATGGTGGCATTCCTGTTTTCACAAAGAGGCGAATTCTTGCGTATCAGGGCATTGACCCTTCTTTCCACCTCGTCTATCTGTTCATCGGAAAGTTTCTCGAAGTGCGAGAAGTCGAATCTGAAATAGCTGTCCGTCACGAACGAGCCTTTCTGCTCGACATGCGTGCCGAGGATTTCCCTCAGAGCCTGGTGCAGAAGGTGGGTGGCCGTGTGGTTGTTGGCAATGCCTGTACGCCTCTCGGCGTCGACCTCGAGCCTGAACGGTCCGGCACAGTCCTCCGGAATGCTTTCCGCAATGTGGATGGTAAGGTTGTTTTCCTTTATCGTGTTGAGGATTTTTATCCTTTCACCGCTCGCCGATTCGATGAATCCGGTATCTCCCACCTGTCCTCCCATTTCTGCATAGAAAGGCGTTCTGTCGAATACGAGCTGGTACATTGTCTTGTTTTTGGCCTTGACGGTCCTGTGCTTGGCTAAAACGATGCCTTCGGCGGAAAGAGTATCGTAGCCTGTGAACTCCACGTGGTCGCAATGGTGGAATTCCACCCAGTCTCCGGATTCGATGGCCGTGGCGTTCCTCGCCCTTTCCTTCTGCTTCTGCAGCTCCTTTTCGAAACCTTCTATATCTATGGTGTAGCCGTTCTCCGCAGCTATAAGTTCGCTAAGGTCTATCGGAAATCCGAACGTGTCGTACAGGATGAAGGCATCTTCGCCCTTGATTACCTTCGTATCCGCCGATTTTGCCAGGATGTTGTCCATCAGTTTGATACCCCTGTCGAGAGTGCGCAGGAAAGCCATCTCCTCTTCCCTGATGACTTTCACTATGAGGTCCTGCTGGGCAGGGAGCTCAGGATAGAACTCTCCCATGTCGCTTACGAGCTGGTCCACAAGCCGGCAGAGGAACGGCTCATTGAAGCCGAGGAACGTATATCCGTACCGCACGGCCCTCCTGAGTATGCGCCTGATGACATAGCCGGCCTTTACATTGGACGGCAGCTGCCCGTCCGCTATGGAAAAACTTATGGCCCTTATATGGTCGGCTATGACCCTCATGGCCACTTCCGTCTTTTCCGATTCGTGGTATTCGTGTCCCGAGAGCTTTTCTATTTCCGCTATCATTCCGGTGAATACGTCCGTGTCGTAGTTGCTGGTCTTGCCCTGGAGCGTCATGCACAGCCTTTCGAAGCCCATGCCCGTATCCACGTTCTTGTTAGGCAGGAGCTCCAGTTCTCCGTTTGCCTTGCGGTTGAACTGCATGAACACCAGATTCCATATTTCGATGACGAGATGATGCCCCTTATTCACCAGGTCCCTCCCCGGGACGGCCTTTCTCTCATCGTCGGAACGCAGGTCCACATGGATTTCGCTGCACGGCCCGCATGGCCCCGTGTCTCCCATTTCCCAGAAGTTGTCATGCTTGTTGCCGAGCAGTATCCTGTCTTCAGGCAGATGTTTTTTCCACTCTTCGAGCGCCTCCTTGTCCATTTCCGTCCCGTCAGAGGCATCGCCTTCGAATACCGTGGCATAAAGCCTGTCCTTGTCTATCCTGTAGACTTCCGTCAGCAGTTCCCATGCCCATGAAATCGCTTCTGCCTTGAAATAGTCCCCGAAACTCCAGTTCCCGAGCATTTCAAACATCGTGTGATGGTAGGAATCGTGTCCCACCTCTTCGAGGTCATTGTGCTTTCCGCTCACTCTCAGGCATTTCTGGCTGTCCGCCACTCTTTTGCTTTTCGGTACGCTGTTCCCGAGGAAAAAGTCCTTGAACTGGTTCATTCCGGCATTGGTGAACATCAGTGTCGGGTCATTCTTTACCACCATCGGAGCCGACGGTACGATAGTATGCCCCTTTGAAGCGAAAAAATCCAAAAAGGCTTTCCTTATTTCCTTTGAAGTCATATCTGTCGTTTTTATTTTCATTCTATATTATCGCGCAAAATTAGAAACTGTTTTGAAATTTTTCAAAAATTCTTTCAATCGTCTTTTCTGCATGAAATTCATGAAATTCCTTTTCAAAAAAAGCGGCGTGGAATCCGCCCCGAAAAAATCATGGCAGTTTCTTGTCAAAAAGAATGCGGAATTGCAGATTATTCTTTATATTTGCACGTTATGCCGACATATACCTTTAATAAAGACACCCTCACCTACGAGGAATACAACTGTTCGGGAAAGAAGAAGCTGCTGCGTGCCGTTGCCCTTTTTGCGGCAAGTGTCGCGGCCGCTTTCCTGTATCTTTGGCTTTACACGTCCGTTTTCGGATATGAACTGCCGAAAACCGCCCTGCTGACGAAGGCGAATGCCAGACTGAATACCAGGCTCGAACTTCTGAACAGGGATCTGGACGCGGATGCGGAATATCTGGCTGCGATACAGTCCCGGGACAACGACATATACCGTTCCGTATTCGGCATGACGGAAATACCTGCGGAAGTCAGGAATGCAGGTTTCGGAGGTGTGGACAGGTATGCGTATCTGGACGCCATAGACAGGACCGGACTGCTCAGGCAGACGGAGGCGAGGATAGACGTGCTTACAAAGAAGGCCTATCTTCAATCCAAATCATTCGACGAGATAGAATCCGTGGCCAAGAAGGCCGGAGACATGGCGGCATGCATTCCGTCGGTGCCTCCGATTGTGCCTGACAGGACCCAGTACAGGATATCCAGTTCTTTCGGGTACAGGTCCGACCCGTTCCTCGGCACCAAAAAAAGGCATACGGGGATGGATTTCGCCTGCCATATCGGCAATAATGTCTATGCTACGGCCGACGGTGTGGTGGAAACGGTCAGGACTGACGCCTACGGTTACGGCAAGTATGTGATAATCGACCACGGTTTCGGCTATAAGACACGCTATGCGCATCTGTCCCAGATAAAGGTGGAAAAAGGCATGACGGTGTCGCGGGGATCTCTTATCGCCCTTTCGGGCAATTCGGGACGTTCGTCCGGTCCCCACCTCCATTATGAGGTCATGTATAAGGGGAACTATGTCAATCCAATGAATTTCATGGATCTCGGCATGTCCGTAAACGAATATTCGCAGGTTACGGCAAAGGCCTCCGATTTTTCCGGAAATGAACCGTCCTGACGGCAGGAGGGCTTGCTATGGCTAAAAGGAAATATGTCTTTGACAACGACAGTTTCGACGTCGGCAGAGCCGGCAGAAAAGGCCGGAAGATATTGCTGGCTGTTCTGAAGCTGTTTGCAGTCAGCGTCTTTCTCACGATAGTGTATTATGCGCTGTTCGCCCTGTTTTTCAGTACGGACAAGGAAAGGGCGCTGAAAAACGAGAACAGGATGTTGGAGAGGATGTATCCCGAGATGGAAAAGAAAGCCGATCTGCTCGGTGCTGTAGTGGACGGCCTGACTGTCCGTGATCACGAGATTTACGAAAACATATTCGAGACGGATGCGCCGGACCTGGACAAGATGACCGGGGTAAATCCCATGCCGCTCACGGACTCCGTGACGGGTGAAAATATCGTGAAACTTACGGCGGCCAAGGCGGATGTGCTCATGAAGAGTGCGGAAAGGGTGGAGACCAACATGAAGCGCATTTTCGAACTCTGTTCAGGAGAAGATTTCCAGGTGCCGCCGATGTTCCTGCCGCTTGCAGATTTTTCCCTCCCGATGACCGGCGCTTCCGTTGGAGAGAAGATGAATCCGTTCTACAAGGTCATGGGTGAACATGAAGGTATAGATTTCATGTCCAACATAGGCAGCGAAGTGCTGGCTGCCGCAGACGGGACCGTGTCCGAAATCATCAGGTCGAGAAAGGGCTCCGGCAACGTGGTGGTAATTGATCACGGCAACGGATATGTGACGCGATATGCTCATCTCCAGGACATAAAGGTTACCCGCGGCCGCAGTGTGGAACGCGGGACCGTCATAGGGCATGTGGGTATGTCGGGCTCCTCTTATGCCCCGCATCTGCATTATGAAGTCCTGAAAGACGGCAAGGTCTGCGATCCCGTGAACTATTTCTTCGGCTCCGTGACTCCGCCGGAGTATGCGGACATGTCGATTATTGCGGTCATTACCGGCCAGTCATTGGATTGAGGCGTCGGAAGAAAACGGTGCGGCTATGAAGAAAGTGTTATATACCATAGGCGAAGTCGCCGGAATTCTCGGCGAGAGCGTGCCCCTTGTCCGGTTCTGGTCGAATACCTTTCCGAAATTCATACACCCCGTCCGCAATGCGAAGGGCAACAGGCTTTTTTCCGCGGAAGACGTGGAAACGTTCCGGCAGATACATTATTTGGTCGGTACCGGCCTGAAACTGGAGGGAGTGGCCAGGCGCCTGCGTGATGAAAAGTCGGCCGTGGCGGCGGAAGTGAAGGTGGTGGATTCCCTGAAAGCCATAAGGGAGCAGCTTCTCGATGTCAGGGCATCGCTGTCGAAAGGAAAGTCCGGGATTTAATATTGTATTTATATGGAAAAATTGAAAGTAAGGGATATCGTAAGGGTCATAGAGGATTTCGCCCCGCTGTCCCTGCAGGAAAAGTGGGACAACAGCGGATTGTGCATAGGCTCTCCCGAGTCTCCGGTATCTTCCGTCCTCCTCGGCCTGGACTGCACCCCGGAATTAGTGGATGAAGCGGCGGCCTGCGGAGCCGACATGATAGTGACGCATCACCCTCTGATTTTTTCCGGGCTGAAAAAGATTTCTCCCGACGATCCCGTCGGTGCGGCGGTCATCAAGGCCGTGGCAGGGGGCATATCCGTCTATGCGTCCCATACTGCTTCGGACAAGGTGATTTCCGGAGTCAGCGGCGCCATGGCCGCACGTCTCGGGCTTGCGAATATCTCGGTACTGGATCCGGATGAAAACGGGAACGGCCTCGGTGCGGTCGGAGAACTTCCCTGTCCCATGTCCGCAGACGAAGCGACAGCGTATGTCAAGACGAAATTTTCGCTGAAGGCCCTGCGCTGTTCCCGTCCAGTGGCAGGAAAGATTTCCAAAGTCGCACTTTGCGGCGGCTCCGGCTCGTCCCTTATCGGAAAGGCCATGGAGTCGGGGGCGCAGCTGTATATTACGGGAGACGTTTCCTATCATCACTTCTTTACCCCGGACGGATTCATGCTTATGGACATAGGCCACTACGAGAGCGAGAAGGACATAGTTGCGATATTATTTTCATTGATAAAGAAAAATTTTCCTAACTTTGCAGTCCGAATTACGGAAAATGTAAATAGTAACCCGATATATTATTTTTAAGCGATATGGCTAAAAAAACGAAGAAAATCGAAACCCCTATCGATCAGAGGGAAACTTTCGTGTCGATTCAGAAGAGCTTCGCCGATTCGGATCTCAGCGTTGAAGAGAAGCTGAAAACATTATACGCGTTGCAGCAGGCTGATACGGAAATAGACAAGATACTTCAGCTCAGGGGAGAGCTTCCGCTCGAGGTAGAGGCTTTGGAAAACGAAATAGCCGATCTTAAAGGCAAGGTCGCAAGCATATCCTCCCAGATAGACGGACTGAACGACAAGATTTCGGAAGCCAGGCACAATATCGCCGAGTGCGATACGCAGCTTGAAAAATACAGGTCTCAGCTCGAAAATGTCGCCAACAGCCGCGAATACGATTCCCTGAACAAGGAAATAGAGAATCAGGAACTGCTCAAAGCCATCGCCGAGAAGAATATAGACGAATCCAAGAAAGCCATCCTGACCAAGAAGACCGATATCGAGGCCATCAAGGAGAAAATCGAGGTGAGGACGGAAGACCTCAAGGCAAAGAATACCGAACTTGCCACAATCGTCGAGTCTACTGCCGCCGAGGAGGCAAGGCTTCGCGAGCAGAGGGATGCCTGCGCCGAGAAGATCGATGCCAGGACCATGAGTGCGTATGACCGCATCAGGCAGAGTTGCAACAACCATCTTGCCGTGGTGTCCGTGTTCAACGGCGATTCATGCGGCGGATGCTTCAATTCCATACCTCCGCAGCGTCTGATAGATATCGCTTCGAACAAGAAGATGATCATCTGCGAGTATTGCGGCAGGATACTGGTTAATCCGGAAGCATTCTGATTTTTCCACTCGTCGTACAGACGTTGCATATGCCGGAAGATTCCAAGAGAAGATATACGAGGAAGAAGGATACCGTAAACCTCGACACTTTAGGGCTTGAGATGGGAAACAAACCGCCTCAAGCTCTTGATGTCGAAGAGGCTGTGATAGGTGCGCTCCTTATCGAGCCGAGCTGTGTGGACGATTCGGTGAGCGAGATAGCCACCGAGGCCGTGTTCTACAGCGAGAAACACAGGATGATATACCAGGCGATAGTTTCTTTGGTAAACGAGCATTCGTCCGTGGACCTGCTTACGGTGACACAGCGCCTGAAAGATCAGGGCAACCTCGAAATCGTCGGGGGTGCCGCGGCTCTTGCGGTCCTGACGCAGAAGGTCGGGGCTGCCGCACATATCGAGTATTATATCAAGATTCTCAAGCAGAAGTTCATCCAGAGGGAGCTTATTACGGCTTCCTATGATATTCTCAAGACCTCCTATGACGAGAGCGTGAATGTCGATGACCTTATCGACATGGCCCAGACAAAAATTTTCGGCGCCATTCAGAGCAATGTCGGAAAAGGTCCGGAAGTCATAGGCTCGGTCATAAATCAGGCCATCGCCGATATCGAGAGATTGCAGGAAAGCACCGGTCTGAGCGGTGTCCCTTCCGGCTTCCCGTCTTTGGACAGGATTACGTTCGGCTGGCAGCCTTCCGACCTTATCATAGTGGCCGCCCGTCCTTCCGTGGGTAAGACGGCTTTCGTGGTAAATGTGGCCAGGAACGCTGCTGTGGACCACAACATGCCTGTGGCTTTCTTTTCGCTGGAGATGCCTGCCATACAGCTGGCAAAACGAATGATGGTGTCCGAAACGGGACTTTCTGCCGACAAAATCAAGGGAGGTACCAAATTGGAGCCTTTCGAATGGGTGCAGCTGGAAGAAAAAATCAAGAGTCTGGCAAAGGCGCCGCTGTATATAGACGATACTCCGTCCCTTCCCGTGATGGAATTCAGATCCAAGGTAAAACGGCTTGTCAACCAGAAAGGCGTCCGCCTGGTCATAGTCGACTATCTACAGCTCATGCAGGGCCCGGCGGAGCTCAAGGGCATGCGCGAGCAGGAAGTGGCGGCCATTTCGAGGACGTTGAAAGCCACGGCCAAGGAAATGAACGTGCCTATCATCGCCCTGTCCCAGCTCAGCAGGGATGCAGTCAAGCGTCAGGGAGGGAACAACCGTCCCCAGCTCAGCGACCTGAGAGAGTCCGGCTCCATCGAGCAGGATGCGGATATGGTGCTTTTCATACACAGGTACGATTATCAGGGACTCAGCGAGGATGCTGCCGAGGCCGGAAAGACGGATCTTATCATAGCGAAGCACCGAAACGGAGAGATAGGCGATGTGCCGCTCATGTTCCGGGCTTCCGAAGTCCGCTTCGTGGATATGGAAGACACTATTGCGGCTTCTTCCTTCATACCGGTATCTTCCATAATGAACGATGAGCCCGCAGATCCGTTCGAGGGCATTCCATCGTCATCGAACTCGGAGTTTATGAATCCAGAATTCTGATCGTATGCGACTGAAAATACTGTTTCCGTTTGCGTGCATCCTGCTTCCGGCTTTCCTTTCCGCACAGAGCCCCTCTTATGCAGACGTTTTCTCCGGCCTGTCACAGGAAGATACTTCCGGACGTGTCAAGTCGTGGTCGGAAGGCGGCTGCGTCCCTGTCAGGGACATATCAGACGGTGATTCGCTGGCATACCAGGCAGGGGAGAAGTTCTCGTTTTCCATACATTACGAGTGGGGACTGATAGATTCCGACGTAGGCTGGGCCAATATTGTCCTCGACACCCTGAGAGTCGGAGGCGTCAAGTCTTTCCACTGCATGGTGTACGGACGGACCACGAAGCTGTATGACCTGTTCTTCCCTGTCAGGGAGAATTTCCAGTCCTGGTTTTCATACGACGGGCTTGAACCGCTCAGATTTACCCGCGATACGCATGAAGGCAAATACACCGCGAAAAATACCTATGTCTACAAAAGGGACGGGCTTGCGGAAGACCATATCATGGCGGATGTGTACACTACCACGAGCGGGGACAGGTCTCTCGAAATTCCGCTGACCGACTGTACGTTCGACCTTCCTTCCCTGTTCTATTTCGCAAGAAACATGGATTTCGAATCCGTGGTGCCGAACGTGAAGTACCCCATGACTTTCGCCATAGATGACGACGTGTACAATGTCTATTTCATCCTGAAAGGCCGCGAGACGATAAAGGTGAAGGGCGTAGGTACGGTGAAGACCATAAAGTTTGCCGCGAAACTGATTTCCGGAAATGTCTTTACCGGCGAAGAAGATCTTTCCGTGTGGATTTCGGATGACGAAAACAGGATACCGGTGCTTTTCGAGGCCCCGATTCTTGTCGGTGTGGCTTCCGGAAGGATCACGGACTGGGAAGGATTGAAGCATCCGTTTACATCGCTTGTCAAGAAACGCTGATTCCCAAACGATTATATGTCTATGTCAAAGAATGGAATCTCTCACAGAGGGAAAATAACTGAAATCACGCCGGAACTGACGACGGTCGAGATACTGTCGGTGTCCGCCTGTGCGGAGTGTCATGCAAAGGGGATGTGCGGCATGTCGGAAGCAAAGGTGAAACGCATATCCGTGCCGACCGACCCGTATTCGGACAGGAAGGTCGGTGACGAAGTGGATGTCGTCATGAAAAAATCCATGGGTTTGAAGGCCGTATGGATATCTTATGTAATTCCTTTGCTCATTTTAATGATTTTAATATTATCTTTGTCGTCCGTTACCGTGCACGAAGCCTGGACAGGGCTCGGCGCGATAGCAGGTGTGGCATTGTATTATCTCCTGATTTACATATTCAGGGACAGGCTTGCCAATGATTTTGTGTTTTATATAAAGGACTGACTGCACATGCGTGTCGGAGCGGCCGGCACGCGCACTGGAACTGACAACAAATTAAAACCTAAATTATAATGACTACAACAATTATCTGGACTATTGTGGCTATCACCGTCCTCGGTGTCCTGCTTGCGGTAGTCCTTTATCTTGTGGCTACAAAGTTCAAGGTAGAGGAAGACCCGAGAATCGACGAGGTGGAGAAAGTGATGCCCGGAGCGAATTGCGGAGGTTGCGGTTTCGCAGGCTGTCGCGCTTTTGCGCAATCCTGTGTCGAAGCGGGCAATCTGGACAACAATTTCTGTCCTGTAGGAGGAAATGATGTTATGAAGAAGGTAGCGGCTGTCTTGGGTCTTGAAGTAAAGGAAAAAGCACCTATGATAGCCGTTGTCCGTTGTAACGGCACCTGCGCGAACAGGCCCCGTACCAATGATTACGACGGAGTCAGGTCATGCAAGGTCAAGGCGGCCCTGTACAGCGGGGACACCGGGTGCCTGCACGGGTGCCTGGGCTGCGGAGACTGTGTGGCTGCCTGCCAGTTCGGAGCGATTTCCATGGATCCGGCAACGGGGCTTCCTGTAGTGGACGAGGAGAAGTGTACGGCTTGCGGAGCCTGTGTCAGAGCCTGCCCTAAGCGTATCATCGAGCTGAGGAACAAGGGCCCGAAGAACAGGCGTGTTTTCGTTTCATGCGTGAACATGGAAAAAGGCGCGGCTGCACGCAAGGCATGTTCTGCGGCATGTATCGGCTGCGGGAAGTGTGCCAAGGCATGTCCTTTCGATGCCATTACGGTAGAGCATAATGTGGCCTATATCGATTTCAACAAGTGCAGACTGTGCAGGAAATGCGTTGCCGAGTGTCCTACGGGAGCCATTCATGACGTCAATTTCCCTACGCCGGCACCCAAGCCTGAGCCGAAGGAGGCGCCCAAGCCGGCAGCCCCGGCAGCGGAAGTAAAGTCTACAACAGATAAAAAAGAGGAGTAGAACATGAAGAAGACATTTTCAATAGGCGGAGTTCATCCCGATGACAAGAAAATCTCGGCAGGATGCGCGATAGAAGTGCTCCCTACTCCGAAAAAGGTATATATTTCGATGGCACAGCACCTTGGAGGTCCTGCAAAGGCGACAGTGGCGGCAGGTGACAAGGTGAAAACCGGACAGGTGATAGGCGAGCCGACCGGATTCATTTCAGCTTTCGTGCATTCGTCCGTGACAGGCACGGTCAAATCGGTCGGACTTAGGAAAGACCTGGCCGGCATCCCTGTGATCCATGTAGAGATAGATGTGGAAGATGACGAGTGGATGGACGGGATAGACACGACGGACACCATCGTCAGGGAAATACCGCAGGATACGAAATTCATATTGGACAGGATAAGGAACAACGGAGTGGTCGGACTCGGAGGAGCCACTTTCCCGACCAATGTCAAACTTTGCCCTCCTCCTGACAAGAAAGCCGATATCCTGATTCTGAACGGAGCCGAATGCGAGCCGTATCTGACTTCCGACTACAGGATAATGCTCGAGAAAAGCGAGCAGATCGTAATCGGAGCGGCCTTGATGAAGCATGTTCTCGGAGTGGAGAGGGTAGTGATAGGCATAGAGGAGAACAAGCCGGAGGCCATCGCGAAGATGAAAGAGGCCGTGGCTTCCCTTGCCGCCGGTACTGCCGGCTATTCCGGAATAGAAGTGATGACACTCAAAAAGAAATATCCGCAGGGAGGAGAAAAGCAGCTTATCGATGCGGTGACGCACAGACAGGTGAAATCCATGGGCCTGCCTATCGACGTGGGGGTTGTCGTGCAGAATGTGGCTACCTCGCTGGCGGTATATGAGGCCGTACAGAAAAACAAGCCGCTCATCGACAATACCATTACGGTGACGGGAGAGTGCTTCCCGAAGCAGAGCAATCTCCTGGTCCGTGTCGGGACACCGCTTTCCTACATAGTGGACTGGCTCGGAGGTATTCCTGAAACTGCCGCCAAGGCCGTCAGCGGCGGCCCGATGATGGGCAAGGCCATTGCCAACATGGATGCGGCCACCCTGAAAGGCACGTCATCCATCCTTTTCCTGACAGAGGAGCAGACCAAAAGGAAGCCGGAGACGAACTGCATACGGTGCGGCAAATGTGCGGAGGCCTGTCCGATGGGACTCGAGCCGTTCCTGCTGAACAAACTTGCGAAAAACAGGATGTATGACGAACTCGAGGAAAATGCCGTCCAGGACTGTATCGAATGCGGATGCTGCCTGTATTCCTGCCCGGCCAATATCCCTCTGCTGGATATCATACGTATCGCCAAGGGTGATGTTATCAGGATTATCAGGAGCAGGACCGCTCCCAAGAAGTGATATAAAGAATATTAAACATACGACATAAGATGAACAGACTATTGGTTTCACCATCTCCGCATATCCACACCAGGACTTCCACGCGCAGCCTGATGCTGGATGTGGTGATTGCGCTCCTGCCGTCCGTGATTGTCTCCATACTTTATTACGGATGGTCGGCAGTGGAAATACTTGCAAGCAGTGTAGTGTTCTGCGTACTTTTAGAGTATCTCATTACCAAATATCTTCTTAAAAGACCGTGTACCGTCGGCGATTTGTCCGCAGTGGTGACAGGTATCATCCTCGCGCTGAATCTTCCGCCTGCAGCTCCATGGTGGGTGGCTATGATAGGTGCCGTAGTGGCCATCGGAGTTGCCAAGATGACTTTCGGAGGTCTCGGCCAGAATGTATTCAACCCGGCTATTACCGGACGTGTCTTCCTTCTCATTTCATTCCCGGCCATCATGACCACATGGGATGGCGCGAAAGGCTTTATCGGCGGGATCGATGCCGTATCCGGACCGACTCCGTTAGGAATCGTAAAGGAAGGCCTGATGCAGGGGCAGACGATCGACCAGATTTTCGCCGCCAATGACTTCTCGTACTTCCAGATGCTGTTTGTCAATATCGGAGGCTCTGCAGGAGAGATTTCGGCGTTGGCCGTCATCGCCGGCTTCATTTACATGCTTGCCCGCAAGGTGATCAGGCCTTACATCACCCTTTCGATTCTCGTCACGGTGGCTGTCTTTTCGGGAATTTTCTGGCTGATAGATCCGTCCCAGTACACCGATCCGCTGTTCAACCTCCTGACAGGCGGTGTCCTCCTCGGCTCCGTGTTCATGGCTACCGACTATGTGACATCTCCGATGAGCGACAAGGGCGGCATCATCTTCGGTGTCGGCATAGGTGTCATTACGATGCTTATAAGGTATTTCGGAGCTTATCCTGAGGGAATGTCCTTTGCAATCCTCATAATGAACTCCACCGTTCCCCTTATCAACAAATTCTGTAAACAAAAGAAATACGGGAGGGCATGACCATGGCGGTACAATCTTCATTCAAAAATATGACTCTCTGCCTTTTTGCAGTCTGCATAGTTTCTTCAGCGCTTCTGGCTGCGGTTTACGCTGTCACCAAGGACCCTATCGATGCAGCCAATATGGCGAGGACCAACAATGCCATCGCACAGGTGGTGCCGGAATTCGAAGGGACGCCTGTTGCCGACACCATCGAGGTGGGCGGCAAGAAATACCCTTATTATACGGTCAGCAAGGCCGGACAGCCGGTAGGCTATGCCATCACGTCATCATCCGTGGGCTATGGCGGACCTGTCACCCTCATGGTAGGCATTACTTCCGACAGGGTAATCTATAATACTACGGTCATTTCCCAGTCGGAGACTCCGGGTCTCGGCGCGAAATGCGTGGAGCCGGCGTTTGCCGATCAGTTCAAGAGTCTGAATCCTGCGGAGAAAAAACTTTCGGTGAAAAAGGACGGCGGGGATATCGATGCCATCACGGCTTCGACCATCACGTCGCGAGCCTACACCAATGCCGTAGCGACGGCCGTGGCCGTATATGATGCCATCGTGTCCGGGAGTGGCGCTGCAGAGGCCGTGACGGGTGCTGCTTCCGCCGGAGACTGGGAGGAATCCGAAACGGAGGACGGTGAAGCAGGGAATATTCAGGAAATACAATAAAGGAGAATCATCATGGGAAAAATTCAACTCATAACAAAAGGATTTGTAAAGGAGAATCCTACGTTCTCCCTTCTGCTGGGCATGTGCCCTACGCTGGCCACGACCACTTCCGCCATTAATGGCATGAGCATGGGGCTTGCGACGCTTTTCGTACTCGTCCTTTCGAACATGGCAATTTCCGCCACGGCTCCATATATTCCGGACAAGGTGCGCATTCCTGCCTATATCGTCATCATTGCGGCATTCGTGACCATCCTGCAGTTCGTGATGCAGGCTTTTACTCCTGACATTTACGAGACTTTAGGACTTTTCATTCCGCTCATCGTGGTAAACTGTATCGTCCTCGGCCGTGCGGAGGCTTTCGCGAACAAGAACAGCGTGGTGGATTCGGCCTGCGACGGTCTCGGCATAGGAATCGGTTTTACATTCGCCCTGACATTGCTCGGACTTGTCCGTGAGATCCTCGGAAGCGGCTCGGCATTCGGCTGGAAATTCATCGGCGGCGACGGTATTCTCGTTTTCGTACTTGCCCCCGGAGCATTTATGGCTTTGGCATATCTGATCGTCCTTTTCAAGAAAGTGACGGCAAAAAAGGGAGAGTAGTGTGCAACATTAAAAGAAATCTGTTATGGAATATATATTGATTATCATATCAGCGATATTCGTCAACAATATCCTGCTCTCCCAATTCATGGGAATCTGCCCGTTCCTCGGTGTATCGAACAAGCTGAGTACGGCCGTGGGCATGTCCGGTGCGGTATGCTTTGTCATTACCCTCGCTACCCTGGTGACATACCTTTTCCAGTACTACGTGCTGGTTCCGCTCGGCATCGAGTTCATGCAGACCATAGCTTTCATACTTATCATCGCCGCATTGGTGCAGATGGTGGAAATCGTCCTGAAGAAGGTCAGCCCGTCCCTGTATCAGGCTTTGGGTATTTTCCTTCCGCTCATCACCACTAACTGCGCAGTTCTCGGCGTGGCCCTGATGGTGGTGACGAAAGAGTTCTCTTACGGCGGCGGAGAGCCTCATTTCTTCAATCTCGGAGAATCCGTGGTGTTCGCTTTCGCGACATCCCTCGGCTTCGGGCTGGCCATGATACTGTTTGCCGGACTTCGCGAGCAGATAGCCTTGAACAAGGTGCCAGAGGCGTTCAAGGGCATTCCTATCGCTTTAGTGACTGCAAGCATACTTGCCATGGCTTTCATGGGCTTCTCCGGATTGGTATAGCTTTTATGAAGGAATACGTTAATGAAAATACACCCGGGTCACCGTCGGAATGGTATGACCTGGGTGTTTTTTATCGCAGGAATGCGAGATTCGGCGAGGCCATGAATGCATTCAGGATGGCCGCCGAAACGACAGATGACCCCTCGCTGAAAGCAAAGGCTTTGGCTTCGATAGATTTGCTGAAAGAGATAAACGGCTTCGTGAATGTCGATTTGATGAATCCCTGACGCAGTCTTGCTCAGAAACGGTAACGCAGCGAGAGCGTAGGGATAAAGCCGTACCAGCCGCCGTTGTAGTAGCCGGTTTTGCCTTTATGCTCGATTATTTCGGTCTCACGGTCGATTCTGCGGGTGATATCCCCGTTTACATGCATTCCGAAATACGGCCTTATGTCTACGGATATCTGCAACGGAAATTCGAAAGTGTATTCAAGACCGGCCTGAACTGCGACCGCCAGCATGAATCCATAGTCGTACGGATGCCAGATGTAGTTGCCGGATCTGTAATTGACCTTGTCCTGAACGTATCCGAGAGAAAGACCGGGACCCGTGTACAGCGCCCATGTGCCTTTCTGGGTCCATGCAGGCCTTGCCACCACGAAATTGTATATGGCTGTGCCTTTTATGCCGGGAGCTGAACTGGCTCCGTATCCGAAATCCAAACTGAGGTCTGTCTGGATGAAATTTACGTTCCCGAGTGTATGCTGATAGCTGACATCGAAGCCGGTCGCTCCGATACGTGCACCCAATGCTCTTGGCTGGGCTGTCATGGATAATGCCGAAAATGCAAGCAGGATGGTTATGACAATATTTTTCGTCTCCATTTTTCTACATGAATTTCATACAAACATAGAAACTGTTTTGATTTTTTCCAAAAATTCTTTTTCCTGCCTTCCCGGTATGAGACAGTATGCTGTTTTTTTCGGAATTCCGGGAAATTTTCCAATGATTATCCGCAAATGTACCCCTAAGCGGTAATCCCTTAGCCGG
>CALUQC010000013.1 GCA_944322805.1 uncultured Bacteroidales bacterium
TACCCTACGGGACGCACTCCGCACACAGGATCACCGCGGAAGAAGCCGGACAGGCAGACCTTATCATAATAATGGACGGCTCCAACGAGCGGATAATCAGCCGGATAATAAATCCTGAGGACTTTTCCAAGGTCCATTATATGATGGAATATGCCGGGAGCGGCTGCCGTGACGTGGCCGATCCATGGTACACGGGCAATTTCGACAGGACCTACGCGGACCTTCTCGCAGGCTGCCGTGGTCTTCTTGCCTCTTTGACTTCATTGTAATTGCGGATTGCAAAAGAATACATATCTTTGCACGGAAGCCGTACAAGCGTTTGAGACATATGCCAGACAGCAACTTCATAGACTATGTGAAAATATTCTGCGCTTCCGGGAACGGAGGTGCGGGCTCCACTCATCTGAGGCGGGCGAAATATGTCCCGAAAGGAGGACCGGACGGAGGTGACGGGGGCCGCGGCGGACATATCATATTGAGAGCGAATCCGCAATTCTGGACCCTTATACACCTGAAATACCGCAAACACATCAAGGCGGAACACGGGGCTGCCGGCAGCGGACAGCTCTGCAAGGGAAAAAACGGGGCGGATATCTACCTGGATGTTCCGGTGGGGACAGTGGCAAAGGATGCTGAAACCGGAGATGTCCTTTTCGAGCTGATAGAACCTGGAGAAGAAAGGATTCTGGTAAAAGGCGGGCGCGGAGGTCTCGGGAACAACAACTTCAAGTCGGCCACGAATCAGACACCGCGCTATGCCCAGCCCGGAGAGCCGGGAACGGAAGGATGGTTCATACTGGAGCTCAAGGTGCTGGCCGATGTCGGCCTGGTGGGATTTCCAAATGCAGGCAAATCCACCCTGCTTTCCAAGGTGTCGGCGGCAAAACCGAAAATCGCGAATTACCCTTTCACCACCCTCGAGCCCAATCTCGGAATCGTGAGGTACTATGACGACAAGTCGTTCATCATGGCCGACATCCCGGGCATCATAGAGGGGGCCCACGAAGGCAAAGGCATAGGACTGCGTTTTCTCAGGCATATCGAAAGAAATTCCATCCTGCTGTTCCTTATAGCGGCCGACACCGAAGATGCCGGCAAGGAATACAATATACTGCTCAACGAGTTGAGGGAATACAATCCTGAACTGCTTGTAAAAAAGAGGCTGCTCGCCATTTCCAAGTCGGACCTGCTGGATGACGGGAGGAAAGCCGAATTGGAAGCCTCCATTCCAGGGGACATCCCGCATGTTTTCTTTTCATCCATGACGGGAGACAACATACAGACTTTGAAAGACATGCTTTGGAAAGCGCTGCACGAGGAGGAAAATTGACATGTCCTGGCAGGAACTACATGAATTGGATCAGCAGATCACATTGGCACTTAACGGTCTGCACTGCGGAATCTCGGATTCCGTAATGGTATTTTTCTCCCGGATTCCGGTGTGGATTCCCATGTATGTCTTAGTTGCAGGCCTGCTGTTCTGGAGAATAGGATGGAAAAAGGCCCTCATTGCGACAGCATCCATAGCCCTGACGTTTCTCCTCTGCGACCAGCTGGCGAATCTTTTCAAGGAAGGCATTGCGCGGCTCAGGCCGTGCCACGATGAATTCATGGTCGGAGAAGGGCTGAGAATACTCGAAGGCAAGGGCGGACTGTACGGATTCTTCTCGGGGCATTCATCGAACTCCTTCGGCTTCGCGGTCAGTTCCTCGATGGCATTCAGGAATGATAAAAGGCTGAAATACAGAGGTTACAGTGCATGGATTTTCTTCTGGGCCTCAATGGTAAGCATCAGCAGGATATTCGTGGGGAAACACTATGTCGGAGACGTGATCACAGGAATAATCATAGGCACCCTGCTCGGGCTTGCCTGCGGATTTGCAGCCAGGTGGATTATGAAAAAAGTCAAATGAGAATGGATTCCGGAAATATTACAGACAAAATAAGGATAGCCGTCATAGGCTTGGGCTATGTAGGGCTTCCGCTTGCAAGGCTCTTCTCCAAAAAGTTCCGGACAGTCGGATACGATATCAGCCCGGAAAGGGTGGCTGCCCTCAGGGGCGGGCACGACGGGACCCTCGAGATAGACGATGCCCTGCTTCAGGAGGCGATATCCACGGGACGGCTGACGTTTACGGACAATCTGCAAGACATAAAGAGCTGCAATTTCTATGTCATCGCAGTCCCGACTCCGGTGGACATTGACCACAATCCGGACCTTGCTCCCCTGCATGAGGCAAGCAGGGCGGCAGGACAGGTCATCGGCAAAGGGGACTTCGTAGTGTACGAATCCACTGTTTACCCCGGAGTGACGGAAGAAGAATGCATTCCAATAATTGAAAAAGTATCGGGGCTCAGGCTCAATCAGGACTTCTTCGCCGGCTATTCTCCCGAGAGGGTCAATCCCGGAGACAAGGAGCACACGGTAGAGAATATAGTGAAAATCACGTCCGGCTCCACGCCTGAAGCCGCCCGGCTGATAGACGACGTCTACAACGCCGTATTGGAAAACGGAACATTCATGGCGTCTTCCATAAAGGTGGCGGAAGCGGCCAAGGTGATAGAAAACAGTCAGAGAGACATCAACATCGCTTTCGTGAACGAGCTGTCCAAAATCTTTTCTCTTATGGGAATCGACACCCTGGAGGTCCTGGATGCGGCCGCGACGAAGTGGAATTTCATAAAGATGAATCCTGGGCTCGTAGGAGGCCACTGCATTTCAGTGGATCCATATTATTTGGCACAGTGCGCCCAGCGGCACGGATACAATCCGGAGATAATTCTCGCGGGAAGGCGGGTAAATGACGGCATGGGAGCCTATGTGGCGGGACAGGCAGTGAAACTGATGCTGAAAAAAGGTATTCAGGTCCTGAAATCGAAAGTCATCATCATGGGCTTCACCTTCAAGGAAAACTGCCCGGACGTAAGGAACACCAAAATCATAGACATTTACAGGTCCCTCACAGAGTATAACGTGGACCTGACGGTATATGATCCGTGGGCGAACAGGGAGACGGTGAAAAAAATGTACGGGATAGACATAGTGAACGAGCTGCCCGGCGAAAAATTCGACGCCGCCATTGTAGCGGTGGCGCACGGACAGTTCAGAAGACATGAAGTGGACATGGAAGCGCTGCTGAATCCGGTACACGTGATATACGACGTGAAGGGAATCCTGCCGAGGGAAATCGTAGACGGACGTCTATAGGACCTGACGCTGCCGTGCGCAAGGCTGTCCTGAGGACCAGGCCTGATTATGACAAACAACAACAGTCTGACAAATACATAACTGATATGGCTAATTTTGCAATAGTGGGAGTGGCCGGGTACATCGCGCCGAGACATCTGAAAGCCATTGCGGACACCGGGAACAAGGTAGTGGCCGCATACGACAGGTTCGACAGTGTAGGCCGGCTCGACGCATCCTTCCCTGACTGCGAGTTCTTTACGGAACAGGAGCAGTTCGAAGAATGGATAGACAAGGCGAAAGGTACTGAAAACCAGGTGGACTGGCTCGTCATCTGCACCCCGAACTACACTCATGCTCCGTACTGCCGGTACGGTCTGAAAAACGGAATGGACGTCATCTGCGAGAAACCGGCGGTCCTGCACGCAAGCGAAATAGATGAAATCGTGCGCCTCGAACAGGAAACGGGACACAAGGTGTACAACATCCTCCAGCTCAGGCTCCACGACAGTATCGCTTCCCTGAAAAAACGTATCGAAGACGGTCCGAAGGACAGGAAATACGATATAGAACTGACGTACATCACCTCGCGCGGGAAATGGTACTATGCGTCCTGGAAGGGCGACAACCACAAGAGCGGTGGCATTGCCACAAACATCGGAGTACATTTCTACGATATGCTGCAATGGATATTCGGCCCGGTAGAGGAAAATATCGTACATGTATCGAGTTTCGACCGGGTGGCCGGCCGCCTTGAACTTGCAAGGGCTTCGGTCAGATATTTCCTGAGCATAAACGGGGAATGCCTGCCTCCAAATGCCGTCCAGGGAGAAAAACGGACCTACCGCACGCTGAACATAGACGGCAGCGAATTCGAGTTCAGCCGTGGCTTTACCGAGCTGCATACGAAAAGCTACGAAAACATACTGAAAGGAGAAGGCTTCCGCATTGCCGAATCGAGGAACTGCATTGAAATCGTGGAAGCCATCCGGAATGCCGTGCCGACAGGTCTGACGGAAGACTGCCATCCGCTGGCTCTCAAGCCGTTGGCCATGCATCCTTTCGGCTGGGATGACGTAAGATACTGACGCGCCGAATCTCTATGGCACCGGCAAGGAAATTCAGAAGATTTGTAAAAACCCGGAAATCTGATATGGACGACAAGATAAGGATGGTCGACCTGAACGGTCAATACATGAAGATAAAAGACGAAATCGATGCGGGGATACGGGAAGTCCTGGACAGTTCCGCTTTCATAAACGGACCTGCCACAAGTCAATTCAGGGACGCCCTGGGCAAATACCTCGGAGGCGTGCATGTCATCACTTGCGCCAACGGGACGGATGCCCTGCAGATAGCTCTGATGGCCCTCGGGCTGTCACCCGGAGATGAAGTGATAGTACCTGCATTCACATACGTGTCTTCCGCGGAAGTCATCGCGCTCCTCGGACTTACCCCCGTAATGGTAGACGTGAATCCACGTACGTTCGACACGACGGTCGACAACATTCGCAAAGGACTGACATCCAAGACTAAAGCCATCATACCCGTACATCTTTTCGGCCAGAGCTGCGACATGGAGCCCATCATGGATTTCGCGGCAGAACACAGTCTTTACGTCATAGAAGACAATGCCCAGTCCATCGGGGCTGAATATATTTTCAGTGACGGGCACAGGGCCCGGACCGGGACAATCGGGGACATAGGATGCACTTCGTTCTTCCCGTCGAAAAACCTCGGATGCTACGGTGACGGAGGAGCCATTTTCTGCAAGGATGAAGAACTGGCGGCAAGAATGGCGATGATTGCCAATCACGGCCAGTCAGCCAAATACCGGCACTCCGTCATAGGCTGCAATTCCAGGCTCGACACCATTCAGGCCGCAATACTCAATGTCAAGCTGAAGCATTTGGACGAATATTCGGCTGCCCGGCGGAAAGCGGCGGCGTACTATACTTCACGGCTAAAGGAATTCGACCCCGCAGGGGAATTCTTCGATACTCCGGCCGAAATGCCCGGCAAAAGCACGCACGTATGGCATCAATATACACTGAAAATCCATAATGGACGCCGCGACGCCCTGAAAAGACATCTGGCGGAGACGGGCATACCATCGATGATCTATTATCCGCTGCCCCTGAATGAACAGGAAGCGTTCAAAGGCATTGCCCGGAAGGGCGAAAACCTCGTCCATTCGAAAGAATGCGCAGATTCCGTACTGTCTCTGCCGATGCATACCGAACTGACGGAAGGCATTATGGACAGGATTGTCGACGGAGTGGAGGATTTTTTTCGCAAATTATGACAAAAGGCTGATTATGAATTATTTCGTACACGAATCATCATATATCGACGAAGGCGTGTCCATCGGAGAAGGGACCAAAATATGGCACTTCTGCCACATCCAGAAAAACGCCGTAATAGGGAAAAACTGCTCTCTCGGCCAGAACGTGAACATAGGATGCAACGTCAGAATCGGAAACGGGGTCAGAATACAGAACAACGTATCCGTATATGAAGGTGTCGAAATCGAAGACAACGTATTCTGCGGCCCGTCATGCGTCTTCACCAACGTGCTTACGCCGCGGGCGCATTTTCCCGTCAACGGGAAATATACCGGGACCCTCATAAGGGAAGGGGCTTCGCTCGGAGCCAACTGCACCGTTGTCTGCGGACATACCATAGGCAGGAATGCCATGATCGCCGCAGGTGCAGTTGTGACCTCGGATGTGAAAGACCATGCGCTGATGGCCGGAGTGCCTGCAAGGCAGGCCGGATGGGTATGCGAATGCGGAAAGAAACTCGACGCAAGCCTGCAATGCGGATGCGGGAGGAAATACAGGCTGTCGGACGGAGGTCTTGAACTCTGCTGACAGCCGGCAGGTTTGAAATTACAGTCATGCCATGGAAGAAACGGAGATCAAAATACGTGAAAAGAAGATTTTCAAGGTGACGATAGTCGGAAGTGTCTGCAACTTCTGCCTTCTCGTATTCAAGTTCGCGGCAGGGATAGCCGGACAGAGTGCAGCCATGATAGCCGATGCCGTACACTCACTGTCGGACTTCATTACTGACATCATTGTCATAGTGTTCGTCCATATCTCGAACAAGCCGCAGGACAAGGACCACGATTTCGGACACGGGAAATACGAGACGCTGGCTACGGCCATCATAGGCGCGGTACTGTTTTTCGTAGGTTTCGGAATCTTCTGGAACGGGGCGAAAAGCGTGTGGGGCGTCGTCCACGGACAGCAGATAGAAGCACCCAGGACCATAGCGCTTTATGCCGCGCTTGTGTCCATCGTGCTGAAAGAGGCTCTGTACCAGTACACGAGAATCACGGGAGAGAAGTTGAAATCAAAGTCCGTGGTGGCAAATGCCTGGCATCACAGGAGCGACGCGTTTTCTTCCATAGGCACAGCGGCCGGTATCGGAGGCGCAATCCTGCTCGGAGAGAACTGGAGGGTCCTCGATCCTGTAGCGGCCATAGTCGTGAGCTTTTTCATCATAAAGGTGGCCTACAAGCTGTTCAAGCCATGCATAGACGAGCTTATCGAGAAATCGCTGCCGGATGATGTGGAGCAGGGCATCATGGACGCCCTCCTGTCCTTTCCGGAGGTCAGCAGTCCGCACAATCTCAGGACAAGGCAGATAGGAAACAACTGTGCAGTGGATGTCCATGTAAGGATGGACGGGAAAATGACCGTGGAGCACTCGCACGCGGTCACGAGGGAGATGGAAAAGAAACTTAAGGAAATGCTCGGGAAAGATGCCTTCATAAGCATCCACGTGGAGCCTGTAAAGGAACAAACGGACAAATGATATGGAAAAGAAAGTAATTCTGCTGGATACGGTGGATGAGTACAACAGGATGTTCGGTCTTGAGACACTTCATCCGTTGGTAAGCGTCGTGGACCTGGGAGAAGCGACTGCATTTCCGGAGCATTTCGCGGTAAATTACGGAATCTATGCCCTGTTTCTGAAACAGACCAAATGCGGGGGCATCAGGTACGGCCGCCAGATATACGACTACCAGGAAGGAACGGTCACGAGCTTCGCTCCGGGACAGGTAGCGGAAGTGGAATTGACGGAAGGCGTCAGGCCTAAGGCCAAGGGCCTGCTTTTCCATCCGGATCTGATAAAAGGCACGTCTCTCGGCCAGGAAATAAAGACCTATTCGTTCTTCTCCTACAATTCAAACGAGGCGCTGCACCTTTCCGAAGACGAAAAGGGAATATTCACCGACTGTCTGGACAACATCAGGGCCGAGATAGAGAGGCCTGTCGACAGGATGAGCAAAAAACTGATAACAAGGAATATACAGCTGCTGTTAGACTACTGCATGAGATTTTATGCAAGACAGTTCAACACGAGGTCGGCCGCGAACAGCGACATCCTTTCGAAATTCGAGAACCTGCTCGACAAATACTTCGCTGACGGGATATCGGAAAGCGAAGGCCTGCCGACCGTCAAATATTTCGCGGACAAGATATTCCTTTCTCCGAACTATTTCGGGGATCTGATAAAGAGGGAAACGGGAAAAACCGCGCAGGAGTACATCCAGAACAAAATCATCGACCTGTCAAAGGAAATGATAGCCGGCACGGACTTCACAATAAGCCAGATTGCCGACCATCTCGGTTTCCAGTATTCGCAGCATTTCAACAGGCTTTTCAAGAAAAGCGTAGGCTGTACTCCTAACGAGTACCGGAAAGCCGCCCTCTGGCAAAACTGAGGAAACGGTCCAGGGCTTCCTCGAGCCTCGCACGCGGACATGCAAGATTCCAGCGGAGCCAGCCCTCCCCTTCCGCGCCATACATGGTGCCGGCATTCAGCCAGATGCCGGCATTTTTCATGAGTTCCTCCTCCATGATTTCAGACTTTTCCCCCAGAACGGAGCAGTCCATCCACGCCAGATAAGTGCCCTGAAGCTCCGCTATCGGAAATTCCGGCAGTTTTTCGGCACAGAAACGCACCATGAAGTCATAATTGCCCCGGATGTAGTCGAGAAGCTGCTCCAGCCACGGCTCACCCTTGCCGTATGCAGCAACGGTAGCTATGACCCCGAACGGGTTGACATCACAGACTTCATTGATATTTATGGCCTTGTCTATCTTTTCCCTGATTTCCGGGTCGGCAGCCACAATGTCGGCTATTTGCAGCCCGGCGATATTGAAAGCCTTGCTCGGGGACACGCAGGTCACGCTGCGGGCAGCGAACTCGGATGAAATCGAGGCGAACGGTACATGCTTGTGCCCCGGATATACGAGTTCGCAATGTATCTCGTCTGAAATCACGGTCACTCCGTTCCTGATGCAGATTTCACCCATCTTCACAAGTTCGTCCCGGGTCCAGACGCGTCCCACGGGATTATGAGGGCTGCACAGAAGGAAAACCTTCACGTCAGGATCGGCGGCCTTGGCCTCAAAGTCGTCAAAGTCTATCTCGAAAGTGTTTCCGGTCCGGCGCAGAGGGGACGCGACAGTCCCGCAGCCGTTGTTCCTGATGGAAGAAAAGAAGCAGTTGTACACCGGAGTCTGTATCAGCACTTTGTCACCCGGTACAGTCAGGGCCTTGATAACGGCGGAAACAGCCGGTACCACACCGGAAGTATAGATAATCCATTCCTTTCGGATATGCAGGCCGTGCCTTCTTGAAAACCACTCTATGACGGCATCGTAATATTCGTCAGGCACGCGCGTATAGCCGAAAATACCGTGCTCCACACGTTTTTTCAGGGCTTCCGTGACAGCAGGAGCCGTCCTGAAATCCATGTCCGCCACCCATAGCGGGATGATGTCGGCATTCGCGGCGCTGTCCCATTTGTAGGAATTGGTACCCCTGCGCGGAACGATTTCGTCGAAGTCGTATTTCTCCTGCCCTTTTTTCGGAAACCAGCCTTTTTTCACCCTGTTTTCCTGCTCGAAAAGTTCGAGGATGGACCAGAAGCAGGAAAATGCGAGGACCCCGGCGACCGTAGAGCCGATGACATTGCCGACAACAAGCGACAAGGCCGCAAAGGCGATTCCCGCAATAAGGAAAAACCACCAGCAGCGTTTGCTGAAATGATATTCGGCTTTAATGACTATCGGATGAAAGCATCCTATGATAAGAAATGTGGCCAGGCCAATGACGATACCGGTAAAATTCATGTCCGACTTATTTGTTTTTTGGGGTGCCCCCAATGATTAGAAACTAAAACTCAACCCTCCGAGAGCAGTAGCACGCGGCATAGGATAGCCGGCAATGATTTCATAGCGCTGCGCCAGGAGGTTTTCTCCCTTGACATACACTGACAGCCAGTCAAGTATCCTGAATCTGCACTGCAGGTCCCACAGGACGAAATCCTCTGTCGTGCGTGCGGTGAGGTCAGTGTACAGCCCGCTGACATACTGCACTCCAGTGGATGCGCTCCACCTGCCTTTCGAAAAATCGGCTCCGACATAAAGTTTGTGCTGCGGAGATGCAAGCACGGGATTCTCCATGTGCAGCCAGCTGTAGTTCCCGTTCACGCTCCACGTACCGTTGAAACGGTAGGAAACAGCCGCCTCCGCACCCCAGTTTTCTATCTTTCCGGAATTCTGGTTCAGCATCCCGCTTCCGGACGGATTCGGAAGACGCATTATCAGATTGTCTCCGTTTATGTAGAAAATACTTGCGGAATAGTGAAGTTTTCCTCCGAGAAGATGCTGCGACGCGGAAATCTCGTAGCTCCACAGTCTTTCCGGTTCCAAATCGGGATTCTGCGGCGGGAACATGTACATTTCCCTGATGGTAGGATTCCTGTAGCCCTTGCTTGCCATGAATTTCAGTTCGGCATTCTCCGGCAGATGCGCGGCAAGTCCCGCCTGCGGTATAAGTTCGGTGCCGGTGACGGAATGCCAGTCGGCACGGAAACCTGCATCCACGGATATCCACCTGCCGATGTCCTGGCGGAAGTCCACATACCCCGCGATTTCATCCACAGCCTTGTCCGCCAGGACCTGCGTATGTCCGTCATCAATGAATCTGTTCCAGGCCCTTCCGCCGAAATGAAAATAGTCGAAACCGAAAGTGATCCTGTTTCCCTTGAAAAATTCAGCACTCTGGTACAGTGATACGCCGTACATTTGGTCGGCGGAGTTGAAACGGTAATTCAGCGGTGTTTCTCCAGGATGGTATCCGTCATTGATCCAGTGGTCGCCCCAGTTATAGAAGAAACTCAGCGAGCCGGACGTCCTTTCGTAACCGTTCTCTACGGCCACCGATGTCATTCCGCGCGTAATCCGCTGGTCATTGTCCATATAAGGCGAATTTACCTGCCCGGGGTTGGTCGAATTGAAATGTGTAAGATTCACATCCGCAGTGACTTTCCAGTTCCGTGCGATTTCATAGCCCAACTTCACGTAGCCTCCGTACTGTTCGAAAGCCATGTTTTCCCTGTGTCCGTCAGTCCTGTCGTACGATGCGGAAAATACGCTGCTGAAACGTCCCTTTCGGATTCTGTTCGAAACTTCGCCGATGACTGTCCCGTATGAGCCTGCCCCTATGTCGATTCCAGTGCTGATCCCGTCTTCCTGCATCTTCCGGGTCACGATGTTGATGACGCCGCCCATCGCATTGCTGCCGTACAGTACGGACGCCGGTCCGCGCACGACTTCCACCCTTTCGGCCATCATGGTCTGGTACGAGTCCGCTATCGGATGCCCCATCAGCCCCATGTACTGTGGATGTCCGTCTATCAGGACGAGTACGCCGGTAGTCTGCAATCCGGCCTGCGCCGGACCTCCGATGCCCCTGACGGACATCTGTCCGGCAGACCCTTCGGAAACGCCGTAACCTATAAGGCCCCTTGATGTCGAGAAAAATCCCGGAACATATGCATTCAGGGCCGGCAATACCGATGAAGATGCGCTTTTTTCAAGCATGGGCCTGTCCACTACGGAAATGGTCATGGGCAGATGCCTGATGTCCGCCGCATTCCGTGTCCCCGTGACTACTACCTGACTTATCGTATCCCGTCTTTCTGCCGGAACCGCATCGTCATTGGCCGCCGCCGGCCACACTGAAAAAAAGGCCGGAAAAATCATCGCGGCGACCGAAAATCTCATTCTCCTATCCATCTCTTATCCGTTGTTCGTAATTTGCGCCGCAAAGATAGATTTTTTAGCGGTAATAAAAATTATACGGATTACCGGTCATTGTGCATATTTTACAGCAACGGGGCTCCGGAATCATTTCACCCTCACTATTTCGTATTTTCTCGAGCCGAGACCGATCTTTTCCGCATGGGCGAGACAGGTTTTGTACTCGGTGTTCGGATTCGTGTTGTCGAAATGGTCGTGACGGTCGTGGAAGTCCGGCCTGGACATCTCGTCGGTGAGCTGGCTGCCCGGGAGCGGAGTCTGTTTCAGGCAGGCATCCACACAGGCCTGGTCGAGAGCCAAAGGGTCGAACGAAGCGAACATTCCCACGTCCGGAATGATAGGCGTATCGTTCCCTGAATGGCAGTCACAAGTCGGAGACACGTCACAAATCAGGGATATGTGGAAATTCGGACGTCCGTCCACCACAGCCTTCGCATATTCCGCCATGCGGCAGTTCAATTCCCTGACGGCGGCATCCTGCGCGAAATCTATTGCGTCGAAGTTGCAGGCTCCGATACAGCGTCCGCAGCCCACGCAGTTCTCCTGGTCCACGGTCATTTTCCTGCGCGCCTCATCGAAGACGAGACCGTTGTTCGCGCACTCCCGCATGCACCTCCTGCAGCCACGGCACTTGTCCGCGTCTATAACCGCCTTGCCGTTGCAGTGCTGGTCCTTCTTGCCGGCACGCGAGCCGCACCCCATACCTATATTCTTTATGGCGCCGCCGAAACCCGTCATTTCATGCCCCTTGAAGTGGGTAAGGGATATGAATACGTCCGCATCCATTATCGCCCGGCCTATGCGGGCCTCCTTCACATACTCGCCGTTGGCTACCGGCACACCCACGTCATCCGTACCTTTCAGGCCGTCTCCTATTATCACCGGGCACCCTGCCGACAGCGGGGTAAAGCCGTTCTCCCATGCGCAGTAAAGGTGTTCGATGGCATTTTTGCGGCTTCCGGGATAAAGGGTATTGCAGTCCGTCAGGAAAGGTTTTCCTCCGAGCTGCCTCACGGTATCGGCCACCGCTTTAGCATAATTCGGTCTCAGGAATGTCATGTTCCCGAGCTCCCCGAAATGCATCTTGATGGCGACGAACTTGCCGTCAATGTCTATCTGAGGCAGTCCGGCGGCCTTTATAAGACGCTTGAGCTTGTCTGCCGGACCTTCATCCGGCTTGCACCTGAAATCGGTGCAGAATACTTTTGAAATGTTTTGAGAGTCAGTCTTGTCCATAGTTCAGATCCTTATTCCGACGGCAGCCCGCCACGTTTCCCGGCACAGCCTGCCGCCGCTGCAAAAATAAAAACTGTTTTGAAATTTTTCAATACGGTTTCCATTCTTCCCGACAATAATGAAGGGCGATGGAGGAGCCGCAACCCGGTTTCTAATAGTTTTTCGGTATTTCCGGACAACAATTTCATCATAACTTGGGATTGCCGTGCCGACGCATCCGCCATACTTTTGCATCCGGAAAAATGGAAAACAAAAGTTCAACTTACAAATACCAAAGACATGAAAAAATTTTTCTCCATCCTTGCCGCCGCAGCAGCACTCGCAACAATTCCCGGAGCCTGCGGCAAAAATGACAGCAATGAAGACCCTGCCGCAAAAACTGCGGCAGCTGTGGCTGGAACGTATGACGGCACATTCTCCATGTCAGTAATGGGCACGTCACAAGGCTCTTTCAACATCAGCTGCACCATTACGGAAGCCTCAGACAACACTGTAGACATCGCCCTCGATGAAGTTACCGCAATGGGGTCGATGACACTCGCCCTCAAGGCGGAAGGGATCACTGTAACTGAAACCGAAGCAGGATACTCCCTTTCCGGAAACATCGACACTGTAAGCGGGGAAACCAAAATCTCGGGAACAGTCTCCGGCACCATCTCCAAGGACAAGAGTTCCGCATCCCTGACATTCGAATTCACTCCGGGAGCCATGCCGGTGGCCATCACGGGAATCTTCACTTATCCTGCCTCCGGTGAATAAAACCCTGGGACTATCCATGAAATTCAGGAACACGGTCCGGAATCATTACGCCCTGATCATGACGGGAATAGCCATGCAGCTGTTCCCGTCATGCGAAGACGGGCTGCTGAAAGGCATTTATGACGAAGCGGAAGAACAGTCCGAGTACGGATTTATCCAGACGGAAACCATGAGCAGCCACGGCACGGTCTATATCAATTCTTCAGCCTACACGACGTGGACATACATAGACTTCGCCAATGAAACCACAGTCACGGCAGGCACGGACGAACAGGCTCCGGAAAGCTGGGACATGGCAGTTCACAGATACGACACGAAAACGAACGGAGGATGCGCGGCAATCACGGACTACACCGGCATCGAGGAATGCGCCGGCTCCGGGAATATCCCTGACGAGTCTGAATTCGTAAAGGATGTCTGGACAGACAATGTCATCGCCACGGACATGAGCGGGATGATGGACGGCAACATAGTGTACGCGGAAGACTGGTACAATGCGGAACTGTCCCGATGGCTCGATGTCGACACCTCGACAATGCCTCCGATTTACACAAAGTCCGACAATGTCTTCATACTGAAGACGGCGGACGGACGCATGATTGCGCTGAAATTGGAAAACTACATGAATTCAAGCGCAGACAAGGGATATATGACCATTCAATACATGACGATATGAAACCCGGCCTGGACATAAGGAAATACGCCGGCAGGATTCTGATCCTCCTCGGTTTGTGCCTGGGTGCATCCGTTGCGCCGGCATCGGCGCAATACCGTATCAGCGGAAACATCAGCGACCGCAGCGGCGAGCCTCTTGCCGGAGCGGCTGTCACCGTCCGCGGAATGAAGGACGCGGGGACAACGGCCGACAGTGAAGGACGGTACATACTGACCGTCCCCGACAACGATTCCCATACGATAGTCGTCTCATTCATCGGTTTCATGACCCAGTCCCGCATCGTCAAGCCGGACGGCAGGCTCAGCCAGGACTTCACGCTCACGGAAAATCCGGTGACTCTCGAACAGGTGGTAGTCACGGGAACACGCACACCCAGGACGCTGATGGACTCCCCAGTCACCACCCGCGTCATCACCGGGCCTGATATCAGGAAAAGCGACGCATCCAACGTTCAGGATCTTCTTCAGATGGAGCTTCCCGGAGTGGAATTCTCCTTCTCGATGGACCAGCAGGTAAACATCAATTTCCAGGGCTTCGGAGGGAATTCCGTGCTTTTCCTCATAGACGGAGAGCGGGTTGCCGGCGAGACCCTTGACAACGTGGACTACAACAGGCTGAATCTCGACAATGTCGAGCGCATAGAAATAGTAAAGGGTGCGGCCTCGTCGCTGTACGGCTCGAATGCCGTAGGAGGAGTGGTGAATCTCATCACCAAAGACAGCGAGGAGCCATGGTCCGTAAACCTTGGCACGCGATACGGAGCTCACAATGCGCAGCAGTACGATGCCGATATCGGTGTGTCAGGAGAAAAAACGAGCAACATGCTGAGTGCACAATACAACGGCATCGACACCTACGACGTAGGCGGCAATGGAGACTTCAACACGGTGTACGGAAACAGGGTGACAAGTATCAAGGACAGGCTCGTCTACACTCCGACGGACGACCTGAAATTTATCGCACGGGCAGGATACTATGAAAGGGAAAGGGACTCGGACGCCCTCGTAAAGGACAGATACAGAGGTCTCAACGGCGGGCTGAAAGGAGAGTGGGATATCAGCGATGCTGCCGGCCTCGAAGTATCATACTCCTACGACGAGTACAATAAAAGCGACTACATGACAGCAGAAAAAACCGACCTGCTGAATTACAGCAACGTACAGCACAACGCCCGTGTCCTCCTCAACCTTTCATTCGGGAAAACGGGGACGCTGACCGCAGGCGGGGACTTCATGAACGACTACCTTATGTCCTACCAGTTCGAGGACGGAGGAAGCAAAAGCCAGATAACGGCAGACGGATTCGTCCAGTTCGACTGGAACGCTTTCAGGAACTTCAATGTCACTGGAGCCGTGAGGTATGACTGGTTCTCGGAAAGGAATCTCAGCAGTGTAGCTCCGAAACTCGGCCTCATGTACAAGGTCGAAAACGAAAAGGCCGGCCATTTCACTTTCCGCGGCTCGTATGCAAAAGGCTTCCGCGCACCTACATTGAAAGAAATGTACATGTCATTCGACATGGCCAGCATTTTCATGATTTACGGCAATCCGGACCTGCAGCCGGAAATCAGCCACAACTTTCTGCTGTCCGCAGAATATTTCAAGAAATACTTCAACGTCACCGTGTCCGGCTTCTTCAACATGGTATCGGAAGGTATATCGACAGTATGGAACCAGGAACTCAACGGGATGTACTATACCAACATGGCACCTGAAAACATCGCCGGAGCCGATCTGACATTTTCCATGCGTCTGCCATGCGGCGCAGGAGCGAAACTCGCCTATACGTACACGAAAGAATATACTACGGACGGCTCGCCATCCCTTTCCACCACCAGGCCGCATTCGCTTACAACGAGGATCGAATACGGCAGGGAGTGGAAAAACTACGGTTTCAACATTGCCCTGAACGGGCGATTTCTGTCACCTTTCACGACCAACGTGTACACAGGCTCGGACTTCACGACGCTTGCACGGCAGCATTACCCCGGATATACCATCTGGAAGCTCGTATTCTCGCAAAGCATCTGGAAAGGGATAAGGCTGAACATGATAGTGGACAATCTTTTCAATTACAGGCCGGACTACTATTACAACAACTCGCCGGTGACCACGGGCATTACATTCGCCGCTGGCCTGGCGCTCGCCATAGAAGAAATGTTTTAAGCAGGAGAAGAATGAAAAGGAAAACGACAATCCTCATTGTGGCGGCAGCCGCAGTCATCACAGCATTGGCAATTATCTGGGAACGATATTTCTCCCCCACTGAAATCGCCTTTGTAAACTACTCTGTCGCCGATCTCGGCCAGATTTCGAAGTCGAATACGGAAAAATTCATCAAAATCACCGACCTTCCCGTAGAAAGGCTCTCGGAAGCCGGGCGCTACGATATGGTCTTCATCAACGGGATGGGAATACGCATCACGGCAGGACAGCGCGACACTCTCGCCGGATATGCCGGGAAAGGGCTGCCGGTATTGGTGACGGCAGCCACCAATCCGCAGAACAACATTGTTTCAGTGGATTCCGCCTGTGCAGCGGACCTGAAAGCATACCTTTCCGGAGGAGGCAGGGCGAACTACAGGAACATGCTCGCCTACGTCCGTAAAAACATCGACCGCAAGGCCGTCAGGACGACGGAGCCGGAGAAAGCCGTCGCTCCGTCCTACTACATGCTCTATCATCCGGACCCTTCCGACCCAGGAAACGAGGATCTCGGCTTCAACTCCGTAGCCGAATACGAAGACTTCCTGAAACGGAACGGGCTGTACAGGCCCGGCGCACCGGGAATCATCATCACCGGACAGATGGGAGAGCCCTCCGAACTTATCAGGGAACTGGAAAAAACCGGCAACACGGTCTATCCCGTACGCTTCGCCAGGACGTTTTTCAGGGAAGGGCATGCGGACAGCGTGAATACGGCCGCAGTGATAAACATGGCCCACGGACGCATGGGCGACTACATCGTGGACTTCCTCACCGAAAAGAATGTGCCGCTTTTCGCTCCGCTGAATATCAACGGATTGGTGGAAGACTGGGAAAAGGACCCGATGGGCATGGCCGGAGGCTTCCTTTCGCAAAGCATAGTCACCCCTGAAATCGACGGAGCCATAAGGCCTTACGTACTTTTCGGCAACTATATGGACAAGACCGACGGACTGCAATACCTTCGCGCCATTCCGGAACGCCTCGAAAATTTCACGAAGACCGTAAACAACTATGTTTCCCTGCAGCACAAGCCTGACAGCGAGAAAAAAATCGCCATTTACTATTTCAAGGGGCCCGGGCAAAGTTCCCTGACGGCAGGCGGGATGGAAGTGGTGCCGTCGCTGTACAATCTGCTGGTCCGCCTGAAAAAAGAGGGATACGACGTGTCGGGACTGCCTGACTCGGCGGAAAAGCTCGGAGAAATGATTCAGAGGCAGGGAGCCGTATTCGGGCATTATGCCAAGGGGGCAATGGAAAAATTCATCGAAGAAGCTGACCCGGCTATAATAACGCCCGCCCAATACGACGAATGGGCAAGGGAAGCACTCGGAGAAGAACTCCATGACGATGCCGTCGCGGTGAACGGAGAATTTCCGGGTTCCTACATGGCGACTCCTGACGGAAATCTCGCCCTTGCAAGAGTCAGGCTCGGCAATATCGTCCTTCTGCCTCAGCTCGCCGCCGGGACGGGCGGCAACGATTTCGAAATCGTACACGGCACCGGAGAGGCGCCTCCGCATGCATACATCGCATCATACCTCTGGACCCGTTTCGGTTTCGGAGCCGATGCCATGATACACTTCGGGACTCATGGAAGCCTGGAGTTCACCCCGCGCAAACAGGTGGCCCTCGGCAGATTCGACTGGAGCGACAGGCTTGTGAGCGAACTCCCCCACCTTTATGTCTATACCATCTCGAACGTCGGTGAAGGGATGATGGCAAAGCGCCGCGCATACGCTACCCTCCAGTCGTATCTGACTCCTCCGTTCATGGAAAGCGGGGTAAGAGACACCTATGCCGGACTGAATGACAGGCTGAAAGAATACGACAGACTGCTCGGGACCGGTACCGGTGACGTGGAAGAGCTCGAAAAGGCATCCCGGAAAGTAAAGGAAAGCGTGCTGAAACTCGGAATCCACAGGGAACTCGGCCTCGACACCATTCCCGGCACCGGATATTCGGAGGACGAGATAATGCGTATAGAGAACTTCGCGCAGGAGCTTGTAAGCGAAAAGGTCACGGGAGCCTTGTATGTAATGGGAGAGCCGTACGCCGGCAAATATGTCAGGAGCACGGTAATGGCCATGAGCGCGGATCCGGTGGCATACGGACTTTACGCCATTGACAAGGCTAAAGGCCGGGCGGAAAGCGGTCTGGAAAAACGGAAGTCCGCATTCTCGGCGAAATATATGGCTCCGGCAAAACGCATCGTCGCAAGCATTCTCGACCGCGGCACCGCCCCGGGTGATGCCGAAATATGCAGGATAACCGGGATTTCCGCAAGCGAACTCGCCTCGGCCCGGAAAATTTCCGCTGCGGAGGGGACGGACATGTTTTCCATGATGGTCGGAATGGCGGAAGAAATGCCCGGAAGTTCCGCAAAATATGCCGACAGGGCGTCTGCCGGGCACGGGAAGCCGTCAGGCAATGCCGGAGGAATATCTGAAATGATGTCGGCGATGGCCGGCAGCCAGGTGAGCGGAGAAGAAAAAGCCCTGGCCATGGCAATATCGGAGGCGGAAACAGCCTTGAGAAATATCATCGCATACAGGGATGCGCTGGTTGGCAGCCCCGGGAAAGAGCTCTCCGGCATAGTCAACGCCCTGAACGGAGGCTACACCGCACCATCGCCCGGAGGTGACCCGGTAGCCAATCCCAACACGCTTCCTACCGGACGCAACCTCTACGCCATCAATGCGGAAGCCACCCCGAGCGAGGAAGCCTGGGAAAAAGGGAAAATGCTGGCAGACAACACTATCGAAATGTACCGCCGGCGTCACAACGACAGCATACCGAGAAACGTCAGCTACACCTTATGGAGCAGCGAATTCATCGAAACGGAAGGGGCTACCATAGCCCAGATCCTGTACATGCTGGGAGTGGAGCCCGTCAGGGATGCATTCGGACGTGTCACCGACCTGCGGCTGATACCGTCGGAAGAACTCGGACGGCCGAGAATCGATGTGGTGGTGCAGACCAGCGGACAGCTCAGGGACATAGCCGCATCGAGGCTGTTCCTGATCTCCCGGGCAGTGGAGATGGCTGCCGCATCGAAAGACGACATCTATGAAAACAATGTCGCCGCTGGAGTCGTGGAGATGGAGAAAACGCTTATCGACAAAGGGCTGCCGCCAAAGGACGCACGCGAAATATCGATGTACAGGGTATTCGGCGGAGTTGACGGGAACTACGGCACAGGCATACAGGAAATGGTCAGGGCCGGAGACAAATGGGAGGATGAAAACGAGATAGCCCGGGTGTACCTGAACAACATGGGGGCCTACTACGGCAGCGAGGAGAAATGGGAAGAAGTGCGCCGCTATGCTTTCGAAGCTGCTCTCTCCAGAACGGATGCAGTGGTACAGCCGCGCCAGAGCAATACCTGGGGCGCCCTCAGCCTCGACCATGTGTATGAATTCATGGGCGGGATGAACCTGGCTGTGCGCAACGTGACGGGAAAGGACCCTGATGCATATCTGAGCGATTACAGGAACAGGAACAATGTCCGGATGCAGGAAATCAAGGAGGCCGTGGGCGTGGAAAGCCGCACCACCATCTTCAATCCGGAATACATAAAGGCGAAAATGTCCGGAGGTGCGGGAGATGCCGCCGCCATAACGGAAATCATAGAAAACACGTACGGCTGGAACGTCATGAAGCCGTCTGCCATAGATGAAGAGATGTGGGACGGAATCTACGACGTGTATGTCAAGGATTCGTTCGGGATAGGAGTCGATGACTTTTTCGAAACCGAAAATCCGGCAGCCTTCCAGGAAATGACGGCAGTCATGATGGAGTCCGCCAGGAAAGGGCTGTGGGACGCATCGGAAGCACAGCTTGCGGACATCGCCCGGCTGCATGCCGAGCTTGTGGACAAATACAGGCCGGCTTGTTCCGAGATTGTCTGCGACAATGCCAAACTCCGGAATTTCATTGCCGGAAAGACCGACAGCGAAACGGCAGCCAAATACAGGGACGACATCCGCTCCGTGCGGGAGGTCCCGGCGGCGGCTTCTTCCGGAGGCATGGTAATGAAGAAGGAACAGCTTTCGGACAGAATTTCGGAACAGACCAATGTCCTGAGTAACACGATTATTGCGTTGGCCGCAGCCGGAGTTGCAATATTCCTTGTAGTCTTCGTAAGGAAACGCCGCCGCCAGTCCTCTGATTCATAAAGACCCGGACAGCATCATGGAAACAGTCGTAACAGTGCTGATGATACTCATAGCGTTGAGTTTCATTCTTAAACAGAGTTTCGGCAAGCCTTATACCGTCATTGCCGCGGCAGTCGTGCTTGCCTTGTTTGCAGGGTTTGCCTGGCCGCTTGCGATAGAACAGTCGAAAAGCAGGATTTCGGAATGGCTTGCCGATTCTTCGCTGATGCTGGACGTTGCCGTTGTCCTCAGCGTGGAGATTTTCCTGCAGATGTCCTTCTGCATCATGGCGGCAGACATTTCCTCGGAAGGGACTCTTCCCAAATGGAAGATTCTCATATACAAGGCATTGAGATGGTTTCCCGGCATATTGGTATTTCCGGTAATTTTCAGCGCCCTGGTATATGCCGTTTTCGCGCTTCCGGGATACGATTTCAGGCTCATATCCTGGTCGCTGGCAGGGGTCGTGCTCGTATCGGTCGCATGCGGGGCCTGGCTTTTCAGGAAAATCATCCCTGAAAAGGATCTGCGGCTGGAACTTCTGTTCATTTTCAACGCGCTCACGGCCATTTTCGGAGTAATTGCGACAGTAAACGGGCAGACGGCCGTAGAGGGTATCTCGGAAGTTGACTGGAGCGCATTTGCAGGCATCGCCGGCATCACATTGGCCGGGGCCGCCGTCGGGCTGGCATGCTATTTCGTCAGGCTGCGCATTCCCCGCCGTCCGCGTCATTCCATCCGGACATGACCCGGTGGTCATCCCGGCATTGTCATCACGCTCATTGTCATCACACACATTGTCATCACACACATTGTCATCCCGAGCGCAGTCGAGGGATCTCTTTAACTTATTAATTAAATAAACCCAAATCTCATGAACCTTATATCAGACATCCTGTTTTGGATTTCCACCGGACTTCTCGTACCGGTCATCGTTATCCTCATTCTCCTTTTTCTCCGTTCACTGCTCCTTGTCGGCAGCTTTTTCGGCCAGTACCTGAACATCCGTCGCAACGGACGAGCCCTCAGGCTCAAAATCGAGGGGCTGACTCCGGAAACTGCCGGGGAACTCGAAGGCATTCTCAAGGGGAACGACAATTCCCTGTCCGTGCGTTATCTTAAAGAAATGCTCGCACACAAAGACAGTCCGGCGCATATCCGCAGGCTGCTTGCCGATTTCGAGATAGCGGCCGACAAGGACCTGTCTTCGTCCAAGACACTTACCAAACTCGGCCCGATGCTCGGTCTGATGGGCACCCTGATTCCAATGGGTCCGGCCCTCGTAGGACTGTCCACCGGAGACATTTCGTCGATGGCCTACAACATGCAGGTGGCGTTTGCAACTACCGTCGTGGGACTGTTCTCGAGTGCGATAGGATTCCTGACGCATCAGGTGAAGAACAGGTGGTACATGCAGGACCTTACCAATCTTGAGTTTGTGGCGGACATGTTCGGATGTGACGGAGAGCACTGAATACACCCACGCGGGCGTGGGCAACAGTGCTCTCCATGTCACATCCGAACATCGGAGGATGGATGAAGATACATGGAAAAAGTGCCCTCCATCACATCCGGACATCAAGGATGTCATCCCGAGCGGAGTCGAGGGATCTGCCATTGGCAATGCCATAACAAAGAATATGAAAACAGAATCAAACCAACCCTGATACGATGATAGCAAGACGAAGGAAATTTCTGGGGGCGGAAGAAGAAATGGACCCCATGAGCGTAGTAGGAAACCTTTTCGACGTGGCAATGGTTTTTGCCGTGGCTCTGATGGTGGCTTTGGTTACCCGTTACAGCATGACGGAAATGTTCAGCCAGGAAGACTTCACCATAGTAAAGAACCCCGGCCAGGAAAACATGGAAATCATCACCAAGGAGGGTGAGAAAATAAACAGGTACACCCCGTCCGAAAACCAGGATGAGGCTGCCGCCGGCCAGAGGGGAAAACGCGTGGGGATAGCCTACGAACTCGAGAACGGCGAAATCATCTATGTTCCGGAATAAGGATTTTTGATAAATTTCAAAACAGTTTCTAACTTTGCGGTTTTCGAAGTCATGCGAAACTATGAAGACCGCCATAGTAATACTGAACTGGAACACTAAAGGTTTTCTGGAAAAGTTCCTGCCTCCCCTTCTCGCATCCGCAGGAAAGGATGCAAGGGTAATAGTCGCAGACAACGCCTCTACCGACGGTTCGGTAGAACTGCTGAAAGAAAAGTTTCCGGATGTCGGGACCATGTTTTTCAGCAGGAACAGAGGATATACCGGAGGATACAACCGGGCTCTGATGCAGTTGAAAGCCGAATATTATATTCTGCTGAACTCGGACATAGAAGTTCCGGAGCATTGGCTCGGGCCGCTTGAGGCGTGGATGGATTCGCATCCGGAATGCGGAATCTGCGCCCCGAAGTTGCATTCTTACACCGACAGGGACATGTTCGAATATGCGGGTGCAGCAGGAGGCTGCATCGACAGGTTCGGCTATCCGTACTGCAGGGGCCGTATCATGAAAAAGGTGGAAAGGGACTGCGGCCAGTACGACACTCCGGAAAACGTTTTCTGGGTCAGCGGAGCCTGCCTCATGATACGCTCGGAACTGTTCCACAAGTTAGGCGGTCTCGATGAGAGATTCTTTGCACACATGGAAGAAATAGACCTGTGCTGGAGGGCGCAGCTTGCCGGATACAAGGTGACTGCGGTCCCCGCTTCCACGGTCTACCATGTCGGCGGAGGCAGCCTGCCCAACGGCTCTCCGAGAAAACTCTACCTCAACTACCGCAACAATCTTCTGATGCTGCGCAAAAATCTCGGAAAGACCCTGGCCCTGGAAGAATACGCAAAAACCGGCAATATCCGTGAAAGCGCTGAAGCCGGAGCGAAAAAGGCCGGAAGAATCATTTTCACGCGGATGCTCATGGACGGGGCGGCCGCAGCAGTCTATTTGCTGACATTCAGATGGAGCAGCCTGAAAGCCGTATTCAAGGCCCACCGTGATGCCGGTAAAATCAGAATCAGGACTACGGTATCGGATATTTCACTATATTTGAAAGAATACGGCAGCATCGGCTCCGTCACCGGAATGTCTTCCAGCTGGATTATCCCGCGGGCGATATTCCGCTGCAAAGTATGACGCAGCATGCGAGAATGTGCAGCTTGACGCAGTTATTGCACATTTAGATCTTTTCGGATTTATTTTGTGCAAGAACAAGGAAAGCAAACGACGAGCACCGCAGTTACCTCCCGGTAATGAGGATGCGAGGATGTGCAGCTTGACGCAGTTATTGTGCAAAATAAACCGAAAAAAATAAACCGAAAAACATGAAGATTATAATAGCAGGAGCAGGCGACGTCGGCACCCACCTTGCCAAAATGCTGAGTACCAATTCAAACAATATTACAGTCATTGACGAGAAGAAGGAAAGGCTGATGACATTGTCCGAATATACTGACATCATCACGGTGGAAGGCAATCCGTCATCCATTGCAGTGCTGAAAGAGGCAGGAGTGGAGGATGCGGACCTGTTCATAGCCGTCAGTCCAAACGAATCCCAGGAGGTGAACATAGTCAGTGCGATACTGGCTAAACAGATGGGGGCAAGGAAGGTGACGTCCAGGGTGGACAACGAGGAATATCTGTCTTACGAAAACAAACTGCTGTTCACGCAGATGGGCATTGACCTGATGTTCTATCCGGAAAAAATCGCAGCAGGCGAAATCATGGAACTGCTGAAACGCACAGCATCGGCCGAATCCATAGATTTTGCCAGAGGGAAACTGCAAATGGCGGTATTCAAATTAGAGGAAGACTCTCCCGTCATTGACATGAAAGTGGGGGAATTCGCCGCCGCACTGCCGTCAGAGTCGCTGACATTCAGGGTCGTAGCCATTTCCAGGAACAACGAGACCATCATTCCCAAAGTCGATACGCGCTTCAAGTATCACGATTTAGTGTTCATCATCGCCACTCGGGAGGGAATGCAAAGCCTGATGAAATTCATCGGGAAAAGCAATATCGAAGTCAACAAACTGATGATATTGGGCGGAGGCCCGATAGGGGAAATGGTAGCGAAGCAGCTCAGCAAGCAGATAGACAGCATCAAGATCATCGAGATGAAAAAGGACAGGTGCATAGAACTGTCCGAGACGCTGCCAGACAATGTCATAGTGGTCAACGGAGACGGCAGGAATTCAGATACTCTTGCCGAGGAGTCTGTCAAGGACTACGATGCCTTTGTTGCCGTCACGAGCAGCACAGAGACCAATATCCTCACCTGTGCAGCGGCAAAGAAACTGGGTGTCGGCAGGACCATTGCCGAAGTGGAAAACCTTGAATACATAAAATTGGCGGAAGGCATGGGAGTGGATGCCGTCATAAACAAGAAACTTATCACGGCAGGCAGGATTTTCAAGTTCACCCTGAGCGACAAGGTGCATTTCGTCAAATACATGAGCGGCACGAATGCCGAAATACTGGAGTTCGTGGTGGCTCCGGGAAGCTGGATCACGAAAGGCAAGCTGAAAGACCTGAGTTTTCCGCAGAATGCCATCATCGGGGGAATCATCCGCGGCAACGAGTCATTCATCGCCGTGGGAGATTCGGAAATCGAAGCGTACGACAGGGTGGCGGTTTTTGCGCTGCCGGAAGTTGTCAAGGATGTTGACAAGTTTTTCAGATAAGGATAACAACGTCATGGCGAGTTACTTGCAGATAGAGAACATTTCCAAATCATACGGGCCGAAGGTATTGTTCGAAAACATAGGATTCAACATAAACGAAGGGGACAAAATCGCCCTTATTGCGCCGAACGGCACGGGAAAGACTTCTCTGCTGAAAATATTGGCCGGAAAGGACAAGTCCGACTCCGGCGGAAAAATCACTTTTCTTAAAAATATCGGCATATCCTTTCTGGAACAGGAATACGATTTCTGCCCCGAGAATGACATCTTCACCCAGATAATGTCGCACAGCAGGGAGCTGACGTCATCCATGGACAGCGACAGGCTGATGCATTACGAACTCAGGGTCAGGCAGTTCCTGACAAATTTCAAGCTGACTGACTTCTCGAAAAAGATGAAGGAACTTTCCGGAGGAGAAATAAAAAGGGTCGCCCTCACGGAAATGCTGGCTTCCGAAGCTGATTTTTTCATAATGGACGAGCCGACCAATCACCTGGATATAGATGCGATAGAATTTTTGGAGGGTTATCTTTCCCGGTCGAGATGCACGCTGCTGATGGTGACACATGACAGGTATTTTCTCGACAACATCTGCAACACGGTGATGGAACTGGACCACGGAGCTGTCTATGTCTACAAGGGAGGATACCGGAACTATCTCGAAAAAAGGTCCGAAAGGATAGCCAGCTTCAACGCCGAGACGGACAAGGTGCGCAATATCCTGAGACGGGAGCTGGAATGGATGAGAAGCACGCCCCAGGCCCGTACCGGCAAGGCTAAATACAGAATCGACGCCTTTCACGAACTTAAGGACAGGGCTTCCCGGGTGCGGACCGAAAAGGCGGTGTCCATGGATGACGTCAAGGGCAGCTCGCGGCTCGGCACCAAGATAATAAACTGCAAGGACGTATCTTTCCGCTACGGTGACGAGTGCTACATGGATCATTTCACCTACAATTTCCAGAGATACGAAAAAGTCGGCATAGTCGGAAAGAACGGCGCGGGGAAAAGTACGTTCCTGAATCTTCTGACAGGGAACTACACTCCGGACATGGTTTGTACCGACGCCCGGGAATATGCGGTGCGGGACAGTGACGATATGCGCGGACTGCTGACCGGCACCATTGAAAGGGGCGAATCGCTTAAAATCGGGTATTACCGTCAGACAGGCATGGAATTCAATCCCGAGGACACCGTACTGGATGCAGTCAATGACACTTACCTGCTCGGACGCTTCCTGTTTCCGCACGACATGCTGCACAACAGGATAGGTACCCTGAGCGGCGGTGAAAAACGCAGGCTTTACCTGCTGTCCATCCTGAAAGAGAAACCCAACCTGCTGATTCTCGACGAGCCCACGAACGACCTGGACATCGTGACGCTGAATGTGCTGGAAGAATATCTGAAAGAATTTTCCGGCTCCCTGATCATCGTATCGCACGACAGGCATTTCCTGGACAGGCTTGCCGACCATCTTTTCGTATTCTGCGGGGACGGGGTCATAAAGGATTTCACGGGCAGCTACAGCAGCTACCGGGCTTTCATCAAGGAATACGAGGCGGAAAGGAAGGCGGAAATGCAGCGCGATATGCCGGACCGGGCCAAGTCTAAGGGACAAAGCAGGGCGCAGGATGCGGGTGCGTCAGGAAAACAGGATGCCGCAGGCGGCAAACGCAGGCTGAGCTACAGGGAGCAACGCGAACTCGAACAGCTTGAAAAAGATATCGAAGCCCTCAATGCAGAGAAGGCCGGACTTGAAAAGGACCTTAACAGCGGCTCCCTGTCATACGGCGAACTGCAGAAGGCTTCGGAGCGTATCGGGGAAATCATTGCACTTGTAGATGCAAAGGAGACCCGCTGGCTCGAATTATCGATAATATGAATCGATCAGAAAGCCAGTCTGGCCCAGGGCATGACGCCGGCCGGAGCCTGTCCGTGAAGAAGCAAATCCTTCATCTTGTCCATGTACGGCTCCACATGGGAATAAAAAAGGTAATATCCCTCGCACAGGGCGCTGAGACCAGTCTCACCGGACTCGGTCCGGTTGAAACGATGCTTCGGGCATTCCCCGTGGCAGGCAAAGAAATATTTGCACCTCAGACATTTTGACGGCAGGCCGTTGCGCTTGTCGATACCGAACTTGGTCTGGACCGCGGAACTCATCATCTCTCTGAGAGACGTTTCCGCTATGTTGCCCACCTTGTACCGTGGATAGACGAAATGGTCGCATGAATACAGGTCTCCGTTATGCTCTATTACGGAATTTCCTCCACAGGTCTCGGCATAGGCACAGGTGCCGGGAGCCTCTCCGCACCAGTTGGCCAGGGTGCAGTCGAAAAGATTCACGAAATACCTCCCTACGTCGTTCAGTACCCAGTAGTCGAATATGTCGCACATGAATTTCCCGTACCCCCGGGACGATACCGACCAGAATGCTATCTGCGCCCCTTCTTCGTCCGGGTCCACGATAAACGGCCTTACGCCCCTGACAGACTTCCCTTTCTTGTCCTCGGGGTACCTGACATGTTCCACTACCGGCATGAACTGCATGAACCGGGTCCCGAGCTGCTTCAGAAACCGGTAGACCTCCAGGCCGCGGCCCTCGGATGCCTTGTTTACCGTGGACATGGTATTGTACTCCACGCCGTACCGGTACATGATATCTATGCCGCGCATCACCTTGCCGAACGTAGGGGCTCCCCCCTTGTCCTTGCGGTATTTGTCATGGATGTCTTCCGGGCCGTCGATGGAGACTCCCACCAAAAAGCCGTTGTCCTTGAAAAAGGATGCGAATTCCGGTGTTATCAAGGTCCCGTTGGTCTGTATGGTATTGTGAATCAGCTTGTCCCCGCAATACTTCTGTTGCAGTTCCACCGCTTTCCGGTAAAAGTCAATACCGAGGATCAGCGGCTCTCCCCCATGCCAGTTGAAAGTGACTTCCTGAACATCGTTGGCATCGATATATTCCCTGATGCATCTTTCGAGCATCTCGAAAGTCATTTTCGGCTCACGGCCCCCGTATATTTCCGCCTTGTCCAGATAGTAGCAGTAATGGCAGTCGAGATTGCACAGCGACCCGGCCGGTTTCAGCATTATGTTGAACTGCATGGGGCCGGCCAGCCTGACGGCATCGCCGAGAGTGATGGTATCCTTGAATGTTTTCGGCATATTCTACAGTTTTGTTTCTGTTGTACCCATGTCAGTGCCCGTGTCAGGCGTTTCCACGAGAGGAACATCAATGGTATTGGAAACCGTGAAATCGGAATAGTCGTAGCCGTTGACCGCACGTACGCGGAAACTGTAGGACTTTCCAGTCTCGACATCCGGCACTGTTCCGGAGGTCTCGCTGATCTGTGTCAGTTCTTCCACTGAATTTCCGTCTCCGTCCTCCAGGTAAATATTATAGTGGGATGCGCCGCTTACAGGCTCCCATGACAGCAGCAATGTATCCGTTTCGAAAAGCGACAGGACCGCGCCGGTGGGAGCGGGCAGCACCATCCTGTTTTCCGGGGCATGTTTTCCGCATCCGGCTGTCGATACGAGCCCCGCCAGGAGCAGCAGGACTGTCCCGACAGAGTCTTTATTGAAAATCCCTGAATATTTCATGGTCTGTGAAAATTTTTCATTCCGGAAACCTTTCCGGACCTGCAAATTTATGAAAGTGTTTTGAGAAACTGAATTTTTCATGACATTATGTCACTTCCTGTTTCTCCGGCATCGATATTGCGGTAGCATCCGACCGGTTTATGACCGGAAATAACTTAAAAACATCATATCATGATTACCGAAAAATTACAAAACGCCATCAACGACCAGATTACCGCTGAATTGTGGTCATCCAATCTCTATCTCCAGATGTCTTTCTACATGCAGAAAGAAGGCTGGGACGGTGCAGCCCACTGGCTTGCAAAGCAGTCCGACGAGGAAAAAGAGCACGCAATCGACATGGCCGGCTACCTTATCAAACGTGGCGGCGAGGCTAAAGTCGCAATGATAGACGTCGTGCCTCAGGGCTGGGGCAGCTATGCCGAGGTATTCGAGCATGTCTACAAACATGAATGTCATGTTTCCGAACTGATAAACAGCCTCGTGGATGTGGCATCCGCTGAAAAGGACAAGGCTACCCAGGATTTCCTGTGGAATTACGTGCGCGAGCAGGTCGAGGAAGAGGCTACCGCCGCAGGAATCGTGGACAAGATAAAGAAGATCAGCGGGAACGGACTGTTTTATCTTGATGCCGAACTGGCAAAAAGATAATCCCGGGCCGGCGGCACAGACTTCACCCGATACTACGGGGCCGGCAAAACGGAAAAAGGGACCTGACCGCATGGTCAGGTCCCTTTTTTTATTCAAAAAAATCGGATTACTCGGCCGGTGAAATGGCACCCATAGGGCATGCATCGGCACAAGTACCGCAGTCAACGCAAAGTGCAGGGTCGATCTTGTAGATATCGCCCTCGCTGATAGCTCCTGAAGGGCACTCTGAAATGCAGGTGCCGCAAGCTACGCAGTCATCAGAAATTTTGTAAGCCATGTTTCTATTCCTTTTAATGTTAATGTGTCATTTTCAAAAATGAAAGGCAAATTTATCCCATAATTTTTAATTTTCCAATTTTATTTGAAGTATCCGACGCAAGAACAAATTAAATTTGCTCTGCTCTCGGCTTCTTAATATCTTTGCACTTCAGAAAACGAATCTTTCATGAAAATATTCCGGATCATGCATATTGCAGCCCTGCTCTCTGCCATCGGCATTGCCGCAGGCCAGTTTCCGGCTTCGGCCCAGGAAAAAATCGGAAACATCGTCGAATTCGACAAGACCATCCACGATTTCGGCGACGTCATGCTCAGCGACGGACCGCTCAGCTGCACCTTCACGATGAAAAATATCAGCGAAAAACCGGTAGTCATCTACAATGTGGTCACCTCCTGCGGCTGTACGGATGTGAAATGGACGCGCGAGCCGGTCAAGCCTGGCGCTTCCGGCACCATTTCGGCAGTCTACACCAACGACGAAGGTCCGTACCCTTTCGACAAGGGGCTGACAGCATACATATCCGGCATCAGCAGGCCTGTCATACTGAGGCTCAGGGGCATTGCCCATGAAAAACAACTCTCCCTTGAGGAAATGTACCCCATCAGGCTGCTCGGGGCGGGAATCAAAAGTCTCGACCTGAAATGCGGCAACATCGAACAGGGTGGAAGCAGGAGCGACAAAGTGCACATAGCCAACATCACGGACTCCCCCATCGGCATCTCTTTCGAGAACGTATCGCGGGGTCTGAGCATGAAAGTGTCGCCGAATCCGGTCCCGCCAAGGGGGATTGCGGAACTCAGCTATACGGTCACGGCCCAGAAAGATATCTGGGGAAGGAATCTCTATTATGCCACCCCGGTTGTAGACGGAAAATCCTCGGACAGGCAGATTTCAGTCTACGCCTTTACCAAGGACAATTTCAGCAAACTCTCGGCGGAAGAACGTGCCGAAGGATCCAGGCCGGTATTCGAGACCAATACTTTCACGACAGGCAAGATAAAAGCCGGAGAGAAAGCCGCCGCCGAATTTCCGTTCACCAATGCAGGGAAAAATGACTTCGTCATATACAAGGCCGACGTGGACCGGGCAGGGACCGAAGTAAGCCTTCCTGGAGCCGTCAGGACGGGATGCAGCGGCAGCATAGGACTGACAGTAGACACTGCCGGCATGCCTGAAGGGGAAATGCTGGTGACGGCCACCCTTACGACCAACTCCCCTACACGCCCCATAGTCAACCTGTTTCTTACCGGCTGGATAGAATAACGTTTTCCGCTCCGGATTCTTCCTATGACGCACCTGCTTTTGGACATATTGAGGAATTCCATACTTGTCACCGGGCTTGTGACAGTAATGATGATGCTTATCGAATCCATCGAGATAGAGACACGTACGCACTTTTTTTCCTCACTGAAAAAATCCGGATTCGGCCAGATCGTCTTTTCCGCATTTCTCGGACTGATACCGGGGTGCATTGGAGGATTCGCGGCAGTAACGCTCTACACAAGCCGGATGATAAGTTTCGGAGCACTGACAGCCATGATGATAGCTTCCTGCGGAGACGAAGCGTTCATGATCATCGCGATGAGTCCGGACAAGGCCCTGATGATTTTCTTCTGGCTGTTCATACTGGCGATATTCTGCGGAGCCGTCATTGATTTTGCATTCGACAAGCTGAAAATAAGGGATTTCCGGGATTCCGGGAAATTCAAGGTGCCTTCGGCAACGGCCTTGCGGCAACATTCCGGCTGCCACTGCCATAACGGCTCCGGGGACAACTCGAGGAGGCTGTCAATACGCCGTGCGATCCTGTTCGTCGGCGTCATTGTCTTCATAGCGGCCATAGCAAGCGGCATACTCGAACACGACCATGGCGCAATCCGGGAGGAGGCAGACAGCAGTTTCAATTTCCTGAGCGAAACATGGATGCTTTACCTTTTTGCGGCTCTCGGCATCATTGTCCTGGCATTCATTGTCCTGGCGTCCGACCGTTTCATCGACGAACACCTCTGGGAACACATTGTCAAGAAACACCTTCCAGTCATATTCTGCTGGACTTTCGGCATTCTGCTTGTCGTGGAAATCGTGCTCGGTCAGTTGGACATGAGCAGTTGGATCAGCGACAATACCGCCCTTATGATCCTGCTTGCCGCAGCTGTAGGCATTATTCCGGAATCCGGACCGCACCTGATTTTCGTCACGCTCTATGCCACCGGAGTAGTTCCGCTTCCTGTGCTGATAGCCAGCTGCATTTCGCAGGACGGGCATTCTTCACTGCCTCTTCTGGCGGAAAACAAAAAGAGCTTCGCCGCAGCGAAGCTGATTAATTTCCTCATTGCCCTGCTCGTCGGTTACGGGTGTTTCCTGCTATGATTTGGAATTGGGAACCATTGGCCGGAATTTTTTCGGGACAGGAAAAACAGTCCCGAAAATAATTCCGGCCAATCTCATAATTAAATCAGCTCGGAAATAATCTCGGAACGTCCTGCGTTCCAATGTTCCATACCGCGACTACTCGCCTTCCTTTACCGATATTGCTGCGGCTGTCGATTAGTCGGCCGGATCAATATATACCGCATACTGTAAGGTCACTAAATTTGTGGTGTTAACTACCCGTCTGTACAAACTGACTAACGCTTTATGCGGCTTAGGACGCCTGTTTGAGCCTTAGAGCTCGTAGAGGAAATTTATATTTATATTTTATTCGACCCTGACGTGACTACGCCAGTACGCCTTTTGTGTCTATTCTGAATGCCCTACGCACACTGTGACTGAATCAAGACCGTAAGCGAATAGGATTTATAGAGGAAATTTAGGTAATTTAACATTCTTTCCAATGGAATCCCGATACTTTTCTCCGGCGGAATCCCGGGCCGAAGAAAAGGTGAATTTCCGAAGGCGAAGATGCAGCATGTAAAGAGAAAAAGACGTCGAAAAGAGAAAAAGTTTGACAAAAAAGAGAAAAATATGATTATCCCACCTTGTCATGTCGAGCTTGCCGGGACATCTGCCCCTGTCATCCTACGGCAGGATTTCCGACAACGGCATCATCACGAATTCCCTCTCCTTCATCAGAGGATGTGGGATTTTCAAGTCATCTTCATCTATCCCCCAGTCCCCAGCCATGAGAATGTCTATATCGATGATTCTTGATTTATATATCCTGTTGCCTGAGTTATCGTATTCGGGCTGCCCCGTTCTGCCCATAGCCTTTTCCACATCCTTGCATATCCTGAGAATCCCATGGGCAAAATCCGGCCGTGATGTTCCCTGTGGAACAGTGAGACTGTATTTCACTGCCGCATTCAGAAACTTTTCATCCGAATCGAATCCCCAGGGCTCCGTCTCGTAAAAACCCGACAGGGCGGCATACCCGCATCCAAAAGCATCGTCAAGCCTCTGCAATGCCTCTATGATATTCTTCTTCCTGTCCCCGAGATTCGTCCCGAGTCCGAGATAAATATCGACTCTCTCCATTAATGCAAAATCCCGTTCAGGCATCAGTCAAGTCCAAGCTCGATCAGCGCTTCCTCAGACATCCTGCTCTTGTCCCAGACAGGCTCGAATACAAGGTCTATCTTCGCGCTCACCACACCGGGAACATCCTCCACGGCAGCCTTTACGGTATCTACCACATAGTCCGCCATCGGACAGTTGGGTGCGGTCAGAGTCATCTGGATATACACATTGTGATCATCATCCACCTTCAATTCGTATATCAGGCCGAGATCATATATGTTGACCGGTATTTCCGGGTCATAAACCTGCCTCAAAGCCATTATTATATCCCTTTCCAGTGCCATTTTATTCTCCTTTCCTTCTTCTTTCTTTTTCTTCCTGAACAACTCCATAATTTCAAATGTTCTCTGCTGCTACCTGCTTTATCTTTTGAATCATGGATACCAGTCCGTTTGCCCGTGTAGGGGATAGATTCTCCTTCAGGCCGATTCTGTCCACGACTGAAAAATCGGAAGACAGAATCTCGGCGGCCGTCCGTCCCGAATAGATTCTTATCAACAACGATATTATACCCTTGGTAATGATCGCATCGCTGTCGGCATTGAACCATATTTTTCCGTCTTCTACTTTATAATCGAGCCATACCCTTGACTGACAACCCTTTATAAGCCTGTCATCCGTCTTTTTATCTTCCGGATATTCTTTCAGAGTTTTTCCCAGTTCGATAAGATATTCGTACTTGTCGAGCCATTCATCAAACATCGAAAACTCATCAACTATCTCATTTTCAGATTCTTGCAAAGATTTTTCTTCCATTTTCAACATTATTTTTCAGACATTCAGCCGTTCTTCTCCTATCTTAACATGGCCACGGCCTTTTGCAGCGCAGCGATAAAAGATTCAGCCTCCTGCATCGTATTGTACGGCAAAAGGGAAGCCCTCAGCATTCCAGACACTCCGAATCTGTCCATAAGAGGCTCCGCACACATCTGTCCCGAACGTACAGCCACCCCCATCTTATCCAATATCAGAGCAAGATCCTCATGATGTACCCCATCGATACTGAATGAAAACAGCGGTATCCTGTCTGACATGTCATTCGTGGTACCGTACAGGTGCAGCCCGTCGAAATGCGTCAGTTCATCGTACAGATAATCCCTGACCGCAGCATATTCCGCATTCAAATCCCTGTCGGAAATCATCTCAGCAGCCAGTTCCAAAGCCGGTTTCAGAGTCGCGGCACCGGTAAAATTGCCGGTCCCGGCCTCGAACTTCAGAGGAAGCGGTGCATATGTCGTCCCGGTAAACCTGACCGTACCGACCATCTCTCCCCCGCCCATAAACGGAGGCATACTGTCTAAAAGTTCCTTCTTTCCATACAGCACCCCTGTACCGGTGGCAGCAAATATCTTGTGGCCTGAAAATGCATAGAAATCGCAGTCCGTCTTCCTGACATCCACTTTCTCATGCACTACTCCCTGCGCTCCGTCTATCAGGACTTTCACGCCTTTCGAATGGAAAATCCTCACTATTTCGTCTATCGGATTCACTAATCCGAGAACATTCGATACATGTGTCACTGCCGCCAATTTAGTCCGCGGAGTGCACAAACCGGCGATTTTTTCTATCTCTATCCGGCCGGTATCGTCTACCGGAATCACTTTCAGCACGGCTCCCTTCCTTTCGCACAGCATCTGCCATGGTACAATGTCCGAATGGTGCTCCGCCTCCGTCACAATGATTTCGTCTCCCTCCCCTATGAATTTTTCACCGAAAGAATAAGCCACAAGGTTTATGGACGCCGTTACGCCGGATGTAAAAATGACTTCCTCACGCGCACCGGCATTGATAAAATTCATCACGGCAGTCCTCGCCTGCTCGTATGCTTCGGTAGCGTCCTCGGCCATTTTGTGCACGGCACGATGGATATTGGCATTGGCGTTGACGGTAAGGCTGTTCCACATATCCAGGACAGACTGGGGACGCTGTACCGTAGCTGCATTGTCGAAATACACCAAATCCTTTCCGTAAACTTTCCTGCCTAAGGCCGGAAATATTTTTCTGAAACTTTCAGCAGTCATCCGATACTTTGTATTAAGCCCGCAAAGTTAACAAAACTAATCGGAAGGTGTTTTGAAACTGTTTTGAATTTTTGGAAATATTGAGAAATTATGCGGATATCCGATAAATACCAAATTACCGGTAAAAATGCATTATGGAAACATAAATAACGTCAGTTCGACGAATTTATGTTGCTCAGGACTAAGGAATTCGTCGAACAGTCGTTAAGGATTTCTGCGAAATCCAGATTTCTTAAACCCCAGTCGCTGTGGCGCCCCTGCTCACTTTCGAATGTCCACTGGACATTCTCATAAAACGTTCGCGACTTTTCAAGGGGCGCCACCCCCATATTCTGCTCGCTTTCGAATGTCCACCGGACATTCTCATGAAACGCTCCCGACCTCGCCGGGGGCCCGTCGCAGGACTTACGTCCTGCTCCTCAGCGGAAGTTCGATGATTTTCATTAATTAAAATTCATCGAACTCACGTTAAATATTGCACATAGCAGGGACGAAAGGAAAATAATTATGGTATTTTTGCAGGACCAGGATAAAACAAAGAAATCATGATAGACTACATCAAAGGAAAAATTACCGAACTGAATCCATCCGAAATGACCGTAGAGACATATGGCATCGGATATAAGATTTTAATATCCCTCCAGTCCTTTTCATTCTTCGAAGGAAAATCGGATGTCACAGTTTACATACATCACTATTTGAGAGAGGACGAAGAATTATTCTACGGATTCGGCACTAAAGACGAGCGCGACCTGTTCCGTCTTCTGATAGGAGTTTCCGGCATAGGGGCTGCCACTGCCAGAATGATGCTTTCATCCCTGTCTTCGGAAGAAATCAGGAATGCCATCATAGCTGAGGACCTTGCAAGGATAAAAAGCATAAAGGGAATAGGACTCAAAAGTGCACAGCGTCTGATTCTCGAACTGAAAGACAAAATCATCAAGGGAACTGGCGGAGATATCTCAGGAATAGCCAGCAAGGCCGACAACGGAATGATGGAAGAAGCATCCACAGCCTTAGTGCTCTTAGGATTTTCAAAGGCGAACGTGCAGAAAGCCCTCAATGCGGTCATGAAGGAGAATCCTCAGATAAGTTTGGAAAATCTTATAAAAGCTGCGCTGAAAAAATTATAACATCGTTAAAATTGTTCCACGTGGAACAATTTTAACGTCCAAAATACACAAGAAGTACAGAAATATCGGCAGGAGAGACTCCGGAAATACGGGATGCCTGGGCAATAGTCCTCGGAGAATACCTTTTCAATTTCTGCCGGCACTCTATCGAAAGACTCTGCACCTTGTCAAAATCGAAATTTTCCGGTATAGTCAGATTTTCAAGTCTGCGTATTTTCTCAGCCAGTTTGCTTTCCCTGTCTATGTACCCTGCATACTTTATGGCAATCTCCACATCCTCCAATATTTCGTTCTTATAGTTTTCCGAAATCACGGTATCCATGAATTCAGAATCCAGACAATGTACAGGATAATCCGTATTGTTTTTCAAAACATGAATAGCATCCATATATGAATCGGACTTGTCCACATCCTGATATACGGAACTTTCAGACCGGCCAGAGCCGCTAATCAAAGAAAGCATTTCCTTGTAACCGATGCCTTCTTTCACAAAAATATCCTGCTTCAAGGTCAGATCGGATTCAAGGCTTTCAAATTTCCCGTTCAACGTTCCACGTGGAACAATGGAAAGCATTCCAGAGACAGAAACCTGTGGGCGGGCTATCAGATCCGAAATTTTTCTTCTGCTTTCAATCGTTGCAGTCCCTACACTTGTCAAATAAGGATTGACGGCCTCAGGCCTGACAGAATTATCTTCAAAAAACTCTTTCAACCTGTCGACAGCCTCATACTTTCTCATGGTATAATCATACCGGGACTTATCAGCAAGACCGATAGCAAAACCTGCCGGCGTCAGCCTGTAATCAGCATTATCCTGACGGAGCAAAATGCGGTACTCGGCCCGGGAAGTAAACATCCGGTACGGCTCATCCACCCCTTTTGTAATAAGGTCATCTATAAGCACACCGATATAGGCCTGATCCCTTTTCAGGATAAAAGGCTCCTTTCCGGCACATTTCAAATGGGCATTGATTCCAGCCATCAGACCCTGGGCAGCCGCTTCCTCATATCCGGTCGTCCCGTTCACCTGTCCGGCCAAAAAGAGATTTTCAATACTTTTCAGTTCCAAGGTTGCCTTCAGCTGCGTAGGATCGAAATAGTCATACTCGACCGCATATGCCGGACGATATATCTTCGCGTCTTCAAGACCTTCTATATTATGAAGCGCATCCAACTGTATCTGCAGAGGCAGCGAAGAAGAAAAACCCTGCAAATAATATTCATTGGTATGCCTCCCCTCTGGCTCAAGAAAAAGCTGATGCGAATCCTTGTCGGCAAAAGTCCTGATTTTATCTTCTATACTCGGACAATATCTCGGCCCTATGCCGGTAATCATCCCGGAAAACAAAGGGGAATCCTTGAAACCGGATCTGAGGATGTCATGCACCTTCTCGTTGGTATGGACTATGAAGCATGGTAGCTGAGGGGTTCCGTTCTGTGCCGTCGACAGAAAAGGCAGATAGGAAAACTTCTCTGGGACGCTGTCTCCCTCCTGAGGCAGAAGCCTCGAAGTGTTCACGGAAGATATGTCGATGCGGGGCGGAGTACCTGTCTTCATCCTCCCGGTAGTCAGCCCCATCTCCACGAGCTGTCCGGTCAGGCCGTAAGAAGACATCTCCCCTATTCTTCCGCCCTCGAATTCCGTCCTGCCTATGAAAAGCCTGCCATCAAGAAAGGTCCCGGCAGTCAGGATAACCGTCTGAGAATCGAATATTGCTCCGGTCTTCGTACGACAGCCCGTAATTCTTGAACCACAGAAGGCAAAATCAGTGACAATATCTTGGTAAATATCTAATTTACAATTAGTTTCAAGTAATTTTCGCCAATTTTGACTGTACACGTTCTTGTCGCATTGCGCGCGAGGACTCCACATTGCAGGCCCTTTGGACCTGTTAAGCATCCTGAACTGCAAGGTCGAAGCGTCGGTAACAATCCCCATATAACCTCCCAACGCGTCTATTTCCCTGACAATCTGACCTTTGGCAATGCCTCCGACAGCCGGATTGCAGGACATCTGACCGAACTTGGTCATGTCCATCGTGATGAGCAGCACCGAAGAGCCCATCCTGGAAGCCGCCATGGCTGCCTCACAACCGGCATGTCCGCCACCTATTACTATTACATCATAACTTTTACGCATGACAAAACCGCTCCACTCTACATCAAATCAAAAACCGACAGATAATAGTTTTCCTTTGCCCTCATCTCCTTTATTTCCTCATCCGTATGATCGTCATATCCTATAAGATGAAGAATACCGTGGACGATAACCCGATGGAGTTCATCGGAAAATTCCGTTCCGTATTCGACCGCATTCTCCCTGACAGAATCAACACTTATAAAAAGATCTCCCGATATCCTCCGCCCTTCGGAATAGTCGAAAGTGATGATATCGGTAAAATAGTCATGCTGGAGAAATCTCTGGTTAATATCGAGAATATAATTGTCGGAACAGAATATTATGGAAATATCGCCGAGAGTGAAAATTTCACTTTCGGCCACGAATTTCAGCCAGTTCCGTATCTTTATTTTATTCTTCAGCTTGAAATCGGTATTTTCAAAAAAATAGGAAACCATAATGCCGGCAAAATTTTTATCAGCCGCAAAATTAAGAAACTGTTTTAATATTCATCAAAAATTATTTGGCGGATTGGCAGATATCCACAATGTTATGAACAAAAAATTATGAAATAAAAATTATTCTTCATAACTTAGCGGGACTAAAACCGATTATCTAAAAACAGCAATAAATGGAAATAAAAAAGACAGAGAAGGCCAATCTTGAAAACAAGAAACTTCTATTCATTGAGATTGGGATGATCGTTGCCTTGGCAGCTGTCTACATAGCATTCGAGTGGCAGACGGCAGAGCAGCAGATTATCGAACTCGAAGATACTACCCAGGTCATCGAGGTAGAAGAAGTCATCGCTACGCAGCAGGAGACGCCTCCACCTCCACCATCAGCACCTAAAATGCCTGTTCTCTCCGACCAGATAGACATCGTGGATGACGAGGTTGTCGTGGACGACAATATGTTCCTCAACCTCGAGGATGATGTGAACATGGGAGTCGAGATTATGGACTATGTGGAAAGCGTGGAAGAAGAAGTCATCGAAGAGGAAGCTATTCCTTTCCAGCTCGTGGAGGAGAAGCCTTCATTCATGGGCGGAGATGCAAACGAATTCTCGAAATGGGTGAATCAAAGATTGGTATATCCTGAAATTGCAAAGGAAAACGGTGTGCAGGGCCGTGTGACACTTCAGTTTACGGTAGAGTCTGACGGCAGGGTGACCAATGTAAAAGTACTCAGAGGAGTGGACTCTTCGCTCGACCAGGAAGCTGTCAGGGTGGTATCAAGCTCGCCGAGATGGACACCGGGAAAACAGAGGGACCGTGCAGTAAGGGTTACATACACATTCCCTGTTATATTCCAGCTCAGATAATTGTTTTACTAACGTAATACGAAAGGGTGGCCCGAAAAAAGTCCGGACCGCCCTTTTTTGTCCCTACAAGCATCAGCAAAAGTTTCTAATATATGGAAGAAAGAAAAGAAAAAGCGATATTCGTCGGAGTGATAAAACAGGGAGACGATGAAAGACAGGTAATGGAGTACCTGGACGAACTGGAATTTTTGGCGGAAACTGCGGGAGCCGAAGGCGGTAGAAAATTTCTCCAGAAAGTGGACAAGCCGGACACAAGGACCTATATCAGAAGCGGAAAGCTGCAGGAAATAAAGGAATATATCGTTGAAAACGAAATAGATCTCGTTATTTTCGACGACGAACTCTCCCCTACCCAGCTAAGGAACATAGAGAAGGAACTCGAAGTGAGGATTCTCGACAGGACCAACCTTATATTGGACATATTCGCCCAGAGGGCAAAGACCGCATATGCAAAAACCCAGGTAGAGCTTGCCCAGTACCAGTACCTGCTGCCGAGACTGACAAGGATGTGGACACACCTTGAAAGGCAGAAGGGAGGTATCGGAATGAGGGGACCAGGAGAAACACAGATAGAAACCGACAGGCGAATCATTCAGGACAAAATAGCAAAACTGAAGGAGCAGCTCAAGAAGATAGACAAGCAGATGGCCTCGCAAAGGGGGAACAGGGGCTCGCTCGTCCGTATTTCCTTAGTCGGATACACGAACGTAGGGAAAAGCACTCTGATGAATCTGTTAGCCAAAAGCGACGTATTTGCAGAGAACAAGCTGTTCGCCACTCTCGACACCACAGTAAGGAAAGTAGTCATAGAAAACGTACCGTTCCTGCTCAGCGATACGGTAGGCTTCATAAGAAAACTTCCGACACAGTTAGTGGAGGCATTCAAAAGCACACTGGACGAAGTCCGTGAAGCCGATATTCTCATGCATGTGGTAGATATATCCCATCCCAATTTCGAGGATCA
>CALUQC010000014.1 GCA_944322805.1 uncultured Bacteroidales bacterium
GGATTAACCTTTCAGGTTTTCCTCCTTCGCACCTCAGGAATATCCGGACCAATCCGGTATTCCGTCCGGTTTGGCGTCGGTTTCGCTTCCTCCGGTCGCGGTCCCTTCGGGACTTTTGACCCGCCCCTATTCTTTTTAGAAGCCGTCGTGAAAAATTTCAAAACTGTTTCTTGTCACGGGACAGTCCGGACCGGAAGATTTCTTATCTTCGCAGGATTATGGGAGAGAACTCTGAAAAATACATATCGGTCCTGCTGCCGCTGAAAATAGACTGGATGCCGTATTACAGGCTTCCGCAGGGAGAAAGTGCGGGACCGGGAGAATGGGTGCGCGTGAACTTCGCGAACAGGGAATACTGCGGCATCGTGACAGGCACAGTCCCGGAGCCGGACAATCCGGAGAAAATCAAGGACATACTGCATGTCGAAAGAAACCTGCCGCCTGTCACGGACAAAGAACTGAGCCTGTGGAAAATGGTAGCGGAATACTACATGTGCTCCGCCGGAGAAGTCTTCAAGGCGGCATATCCCTCCGTCAGGATTTCACAGACGGAAGCGCTGGCCAAAAAGATGGAAAAGGAGCGGCAGAGAAAAGAAAAGGCGGCCGGGGCCCTGAAATCCAGGATAGCAGGAATTGAAGACAAAATAAGGCAGAAAGAAATGCTGCTCGGAAAATCGGGCAATCCCGATACGAAAACCGCGGCAAATCTGAGGGCCGGAATAGAAAGGCTGAGGCTGCAGGCCAATGAGTTCGAAAAGCGGCTGCTGGCACTCATGGACACGGGAGGCCGGCAAGGCCCTGCCGGCAATGACCGGATTGAAGATATCACCCTTACCGGAACGCAGATGACAGTCTACAGGGAAATATCCGGCAGTCAGGATGCCTCCGGCAATGCAGACGTCCCTCATACAGGCGCCGGAACGGCCGGGAACGACGGGCAGCGTCCGCCGAAACCGGTGCTCATAAAAGGCGTGACAGGCTCCGGGAAAACGGAAATATACCTGAAAACGGCAAGGGAGACGCTGCTGAAAGGGAAAAACGTATTGTACCTCGTTCCTGAGATAGCCGTGAGCGGCCAGCTGACCGGACGGGTGCGCCGCATATTCGGAGATCTGCTGCTGACATTCCATTCCGACAAAAGCGATGCGGAAAAGCGGGACTGTGCGGAAAGAATCCGCCGCAGCCGTCAGGACGGGACGCCGTACATTGTGCTCGGAACAAGATCCGCCCTGTTCCTGCCGCACCATGACCTCGGCCTCGTCATCGTGGATGAAGAACACGACTCATCATACAAGCAGGACTCCCCCGCCCCGAGATACAACGGCCGGGATGTGGCGGTAATGCTCGCGACACTTCACAAATGCCAGGCAATATTAGGCTCTGCCACCCCCTCTCTTGAATCGGTATTCAACTGCATCTGCGGGAAATACGGCATGCTGACCCTGACTGAAAAATTCTACGGCGCACCCGATGCCGAAGTGGAAATCATAGATACCGCCGCGGAAAGGCGGAAACGCGGCATGTCCGGCTCATTTTCCAAAAAACTCATAGACAGGATAAACGGTACGCTCGGGAAAGGCGGACAGGTCCTTATTTTGAGGGCAAGACGTGCGTTCTCGCCCGTCCTGCAATGTCCCGGGTGCGGCACGATTCCCAAATGTCCCCGCTGCAACGTCAGTCTGAGTCTTCACAAGAATCCTGACAGAATGGTATGTCACCATTGCGGCTACACGGCCGCATTCAACCCCCTCTGCCCGAAATGCGGGTCCACACTCCAGGGCCTCGGAAGCGGGACACAGAAAATAGAAGAAGAAGCGCAGGCGCTGTTCCCGCACGCCAAAATAGGAAGACTCGACAGCGACACCTCCAAAAGTGCCGTCACCGAGACGATAAGGCAGTTCGATGAAGGCGGTATAGACATCCTGATAGGGACACAGATTATCTCCAAGGGCTTCGACTTCCCCGGGCTGGCCCTGACTGCCGTAATTGCCGCGGACTCACTGCTCGGAATCCAGGATTTCAGGGCGGATGAAAAGGCCATGCAGGTACTTGAGCAGCTCAGGGGCAGATGCGGAAGGCGTGACAGGCAGGGAACGTTCATCATACAGACATACAAGCCGGAGCATCCGGTCTACAGGCACCTTGCAGACGGTGACAGCGAAGCACTGTATGAAGGGCTGATGCAGGAAAGACGGGAATTCGGATATCCGCCTTTCTCCAGGCTCATTTACCTTACTGTCAAGGACATGTCCGAAGAAAAAGCGGACAGGGCGGCGCAGCTTCTGTCCCGGATGCTGAAATCGGAACTCGGCGGTGCCGGAGGGGATGAAGCGGATATGGAGACTGTTTCCGGACCGTTCCGCCCTGTCGTGGACAAGGCAGGAGGATACCACCTCAGGATGCTCTCCGTCATGCTCCCGAAAAACAGAAGCCTGCAGGAAAACAAGAAAGTCCTGGCACGTACGGTCTCGCTGTTTGGGAAACGGAACGGATTCGCAGGACGCATTACGATAGACGTCGACCCGGAATGACCGTTTGATGTTTTCCGGTGGTTTCCCGTGAAGACGGCGTGGAAACGGTGCTGACTCTGCCGGTAAAAACGGTAAAACGGTGCAAAAGAATTTTTGAAAAATTTCAAAAGAGTTTCTAATTTTGTACGATATTGTCGTTGCACAAAATGAAAGTCATATGGGAAAAGTAATTGCGATAGCAAACCAGAAAGGAGGAGTAGGAAAGACCACTACGGCCATTAACCTGGCCGCATCCCTGGCTGTCTTGGAAAAGAAAGTCCTGATCATAGACGCCGATCCTCAGGCAAACACCACCTCCGGACTGAATTTTTCGCCCGATGATGACCAGAAGCGCACCCTTTACGAAGTGATGATAGGGAAAATCGGGATAGAAGACGCTCTTATCCAGACAGAAATCGCAAATCTCCATATGATTCCGTCGCACATAAATCTCGTCGGAGCCGAAATCGAAATGCTGGATGAAGAGAACAGGGAATCAGTGATGAAAAACGCCATTGCCCCGATAAGGGGCGACTATGACTTCATCATCATCGACTGCTCCCCTTCCCTCGGACTTATTACGGTCAATTCGCTGACGGCGGCCGATTCGGTCATGATTCCGGTACAGCCTGAATTCTTCGCATTGGAGGGACTCGGCAAACTGCTGCAGACCATCAGAATAGTACAGAACGGCGTAAATCCGGGGCTGGCCATAGAAGGTTTCGTAGTGACGATGTTCGACGGACGCACCAAAGTGCATACCCAGGTGGTGAACGAACTGAAAGAACATTTCAAGGACATGGTGTTCAAAACGATAATCCAGAGGAACATAAGGCTGAGCGAAGCTCCTTCGCACGGAAAGCCCATCATTCTGTACGATGTCATATGCAACGGTACGGCCAACTATCTCAACCTCGCCAGGGAAGTCCTCGAGAGGAACGGCGAAGTCCTTGAGAAATAACATAAAACAGAAGAAAAATCATGAGCAAACCGCAGAGAGGATTGGGAAAAGGGCTTGAAGCCCTGCTTGGAAATGCAGACCTGAGCCAGGCCAGGAAACCGGTCGAATACGTCCACAAGACAGTAGTGACGCCGTCCACTGACCTGAACAGTGCCGACATCATGCTCGTGCCAATCGAAATGATAGAACAGAATCCGTTCCAGCCGAGGATGTCGTTCGACAATGAAGCGCTGGAAGAACTCGCGGATTCCATCAGGTCTCTCGGCCTCATACAGCCTGTTACAGTCAGGAGAAAGGCTCCGGACAGATACCAGATCATCAGCGGAGAACGCCGTTTCAGAGCCTGCAGGATGGTGGGCAAGACTGAAATTCCGGCATATATCATCGACACCAACGACCAGGGCATGCTCGAGATGGCCATCGTGGAGAACATCCAGAGAGAAGATCTCGACCCTATCGAAGTGGCCATGAGCTACAAGCGCCTCATAGACGAATGCAACCTGACACACGAACAGATGGCTCTCAGGGTGGGAAAGAAGCGGGCGTCCGTCACCAACTATCTGAGGCTTCTGGACCTTCCGGCCAAAGTGCAGCACGACCTGAAAGTGGGCCTGCTGTCGGTAGGCCATGCGAAAGTCCTGCTGAGCGTTAACGATGCCGAACTGCAGGAAAAGCTGTGCGACCTGGTGATAAAGGGCGGGCTTTCTGTCAGGCAGCTCGAAGAGAAAATCAGAAATTCGGGCCGGCAGGAAAAAAAGGAAGCCAGAGAACAGGACCTTCCGGAAAATTATTGCAGGATGCTCGAAATCGTAGGGAAATATTTTGAAAACGACATAAGCCTGAAACGGACTGCGAACGGAAAAGGTACGATGACTATTCATTTTTCATCGGACGATGAAGTAAGGAGATTCCTGTCAGCACTGGAAGAATCCAAGCTGTAGGCCTCCGGCAACATTGTCCCGCTTAATAAGAACCGGTCACAATTTCGTTAATGTGAAAAGAACAGTCAAATACATAACTGTCATTGCAGCCTGTCTTTTCGCTTTCGCCGCGAACTCGCACGCACAGTTCCAGGAGGAAGCGTTCCAGCAGACATATAATGACCAGACGGACTCTACGGCTACGGCCGACACATCGGACAAAATGTTCACTTTCAAGGAACTGTTCGGAGGACTTGCACACAAGCAGGAACTGAGGATAGGTACGATGTTCGCCGGCTCGCTGTTCCTTCCCGGAATTTCCCAGATCTACAACAGGGACTGGTGGAAACTCCCCATAGTATATGGAGGAATCGGAGCGTGCGCAGGACTCGGAGGCTATTACCTGCATCAGTACAACCAGTCGAAAAAAGCGTATGAAGCGGCGTATGCGGCAGATCCCGACACCCCGCTGCGGATAAACTACGGTGCAAGGCAGACCGGGACATGGCTGCTTATCGGGGCGGGTCTTGTCTACTGGGGAAGCCTTATGGACGGAGTGGCATGCTACAAAAGCGACATCCATCCCCATCCCGGACGGGCGACCGTATATTCCATCCTGCTCCCGGGCCTGGGACAGGCATACAACGGAGAATACTGGAAAATCCCGATATACTGGGGATGTATAGCAGGCTCGATACATTTTCTCTGCAACAACAACACGAATTACCAGAGATTCAAGCGGATACATAACGAAGCCACCAATCCAGACATAGAATACACGGGACCGATTTCAGCCGAGACAGCCGTCTGGTACAGGGATGTGTACAGACGGTACAGGGACTATTCCATCGTCGCCACGGTAGCTTTCTACCTGCTGCAGATCATAGACGCGAACGTATTCGCATACATGCACGATTTCGAAGTTTCTGACAGCATCGCCATGAAACTCGAGCCGACAGTCCTGACTGCGGACACTGCATATGCCATGAACCAGCCGGCGTATCCCGGGGTAAACGGAATCGGCCTGAAGCTCGGATTCAGATTCTGACGCTTTCAGACCACCAGAAAAACAGCAACACGGAATGAACAGAACAGGAAAATATTTCATTATGGCAGCCGCCCTCTCCCTCTTTGTACAGGCAGCTGCATCAGGAGCATCTTTCGAAAAGGTAAAAACGGACAAGACAAGGGACGACGTGGAGAACGTGCCCAAGATATCCAGGAAAAAATCCGACCTCATAGAAGAAAACCGCAGTCTGAAATCCGAACTGGATTCACTGAGGGCGGAGCTTGAAAAGGTCCGCAATGAAATGAGCGCGGCAGACAGTCTCGAATATGAAATGATGGAAGACATCTACGATGAAAACGAAGACAAGAGTGCCGCCGGACTGAATCCGGAAGACTATAACGCAGAAGTTTCCGACAGCCTGCTGAGCATATGGTACATGCAGCAGAAGGTCAGCGAGACCATACAGGAGGAATACGACATGGATTCGCTGAAATTCGAATCGAATGTTCCCGACTCCGTATATATCGAAAGGCTGAAAGCCATGAATTCGTTCATAGACCTGCCTTACAACGACGTGGTAAGGAACTACATCATCCTCTACTCCGAAAAGATGGATACGAAAATGGGACAGATTCTCGGACTCTGCTCCTACTACATGCCTGTTATAGAAGAAATTTTCGACGAACACGGGATTCCTCTGGAACTGAAGGCCATGGCTGTCATAGAATCATCCCTGAATCCTGCCGCAGTATCGCGTGCCGGGGCCAAGGGAATGTGGCAGTTCATGTACAGCACGGCGAAGATATACGGCCTGCGCATCGACTCTTTCGTGGATGAAAGGCTCGATCCGGTAAAGGCTGCGCATGCTGCGGCCGAATATCTCAAGGACTCCTACAACATATTCGGAGACTGGAATTTAGCCATAGCCTCCTACAACTGCGGAGCCGGGAATGTAAACAGGGCCATACGCAGAAGCGGAGGAAAACGCGCGTTCTGGGACATTTATCCGTATCTTCCGAGAGAAACAAGAGGCTATGTTCCGGCATTCGTCGGCGCACTGTACACTATGACCTACTACAAGGAACACGGGATAGTGCCGCAGGCGGTGGAAATGCCGGTACATGTAGATACGTTCAAGGTGAACAGGATGCTGCACTTCAAACAGGTCAGCGAATTGGCCGGAGTACCGATGGAGGACCTGAAAAACCTCAACCCCCAGTACAAGCATGAAATCATCCCGGGCAACGAAAGGGAATATATCCTGCGCATACCATACACCTACACCAATGCCTTTATAGACCATGAAGACTCGCTCTACACATACAAGGCTTCGGATTACTTCAATCCTGTCGTCATCAAGAAAATAAAGGACGGCGGAGACGGGGAGAGAATCGTGCACAGGGTCAGGAGCGGAGAAGTGCTCGGCAAGATAGCCATCAGATACAGGGTGACAGTCAGCCAGATAAAAAGATGGAACAACCTTCGCAGCGACAACATCCGCGTAGGCCAGAGATTGGTTATATACCGCGGCGGGAAAGCCCCGGCATCCGCGTCGGCATCTTCTTCGGGAAAGACGGTCAGCCAGCCCAACCCTCCTCACAAGTCTACGGTGCCGGCAAATGCCGACTACACCGTTTATACGGTAAAATCAGGGGATTCGCTCTACCTCATAGCCAAGAACTATCCTGGAGTCAGCGCCCAGAACATCATGGATTTCAACGGGATAAGCAGCAAAATCAAGCCGGGGATGAAAATCAGGATTCCAAAACTGTAGCCGGGGAAACACGCCCTCGCCCTAAGAGTCCGTCGGCGCCGTCAGATCTTCGACGCACAGTTGATGCCGTCCATGGCCGACGACACTATGCCTCCGGCATATCCCGCACCCTCACCGCACGGATAAAGGCCGGCAATCCCGACATGCTCGAGAGTCTCCGGGTCCCTCGGGATACGGACAGGCGATGAAGTGCGGGACTCCACGCCGAGCAGCAGCGCCTCGTTGGTATAATAGCCTTTCATCTTCCTGTTCCCTATCTCCGGAAATGCATACTTGAGCCGCAGGGAGATTCCCCCCGGCAGGAGTTCATGCAGGGGAGCGCTTACGGCTCCGGGATGATACGACGTTGCCGGAAGGCCGGACGACGGCACACGGCGGCAGAAATCCATCATCCTCTGGGCGGGAGCCTTTATGGACCCGGTGTATTCGAACATTTTCCTCTCCATGTCCCTCTGGAAGTTCAGCAGGGCGAGAGCACCGTATTTCGCGTATTCCGGACTGTCTTCCGGCTCCACGGACACCACGACTCCGGCATTGGCCCACCGGGAGTTCCTGGCGGAATTGGACATGCCGTTCAGCACCACTTCTCCGGACTCCGTGCATGAAGGCACTAAAATCCCTCCCGGACACATGCAGAATGAAAACACGCCGCGCCCCTCTATCTGGGTCACGAAAGAGTACTCGGCCACTGGCATGTACGGCTGGAAACGGCCGTGGTACTGTATCCGGTTTATAAGCGTCTGGGGATGCTCCACCCTGACTCCGAGTGCAAACCCCTTAGTCTCAAGCGCCCATCCTTTCCTGTCGAACATTTCATATATGTCCCTTGCGGAATGACCTGTGGCCAGAATGACCTTGCGCGAAGCAAAAAGCCCTCCTCCGGCAGTGCGGACGGCGAACATACCGTCTCCCCTTTTCTCGATGTCCGTCACCTTAGTCTCGAAATGATACTCCCCTCCATGCTCCACGATGCACTTCCTGATATTCTCCACTATACCCGGAAGCCTGTCGCTGCCTATGTGCGGATGAGCATCTGTCAGGATATCCGGATCCGCGCCGAAAAGCACCAACTGATGCAGCACCTCCCGGATATCACCCCGTTTCGACGACCTCGTAAAAAGTTTTCCATCAGAAAAAGTCCCTGCTCCGCCTTCGCCGAAGCAATAATTGGAATCAGGATTCACGATGCCGGTCCTGGACAGCCCGGCAATATCGAATTTCCTTTTATGGACATCCTTGCCCCGCTCCAATATCACCGGCTTCATCCCGCGCATCAGCAGTTTCAACGCGGCGAACATACCGGCAGGCCCCGCACCGATGATTATCACGGGCTCGGCGCCCGATACATCCGAATATTCAGCTAACCTGTATTCAGGACAATCCTCCCCTGACACGTAAGCCGCTATCCTGTACCTGTACACTATGTCGGCGCGTGCATCGACGGAGCGTCGCAGAATCCTGTATCCGGCCACCTTCTTCACAGGCACGCCCATGGTCCTGGCGGCAGCGGCCGTCACTTCTTCCCTGTCCAATGTCCGCCCTACCGGACAGCTTATCTCGAATTCCTTCATGTCACATCTCGGCTGCTCTTGAAACGGGAGCGACATCGAGAGACGTCCTTTCCCCGTTCAAGTAATGAAAATATCCGGCAATCGCTATCATGGCGGCATTGTCCGTGGTAAACTTGAATTCAGGCAGATACGTTTTCCAGCCGCGACTCCGTCCGGTTTCGGTCACGGCCGTCCTCAGACCGCTGTTCGCCGATACTCCGCCGCCTATGGTGATTTCCCGTATCCCCGTATCCCTTGCCGCCTTTATCAGCTTGTCCATGAGGATTTCTATCAGCGTCCTCTGGAAACTTGCGCATATGTCTTCCTTGTTCTTTTCCATAAAGTCGGGCTCCGACGCCATCCGGTCCCTGACGAAATACAACAGGGAAGTCTTCACTCCGCTGAAACTGTAGTCATAGCCCGGCACATGCGGTTTCGCGAAATGGAAACGCTGAGGATCCCCCTCCCTGGCCAGCCTGTCCACGACCGGGCCTCCCGGGTATCCGAGCCCCATCATCTTCGAACATTTGTCGAAAGCCTCCCCCACCGCATCGTCTATCGTCTGTCCGAGAATCTCGAAATCCAAAGGACTGTTCACCCTCACTATCTGCGAATTGCCGCCGGACACCAAAAGGCAGAGATACGGAAAGGCCGGATGCACGTTCTCCCTGTCGTACTGCTTTATGAAATTGGCAAGCACGTGCCCCTGGAGGTGGTTTACCTCGACCAGAGGTTTGTCCAAGGCTATGGCAAGCCCCTTCGCAAAAGATGTCCCCACAAGCAGGGAGCCGAGAAGGCCCGGTCCCCTTGTAAAGGCTATGGCCGTGATATCCTCCGGCCTTATGCCCGCCCTGTCTATCGCCTGGCTGACCACCGGCACGATATTGAGCTGGTGCGCCCTCGAAGCCAGCTCCGGTATGACGCCGCCGTATGCCTTGTGGACATCCTGGCTCGCCAACACGTTAGACAAAAGATATCCATCGCTTATGACCGCGGCAGACGTATCGTCGCAGGACGATTCTATTCCCAATATTATATCCGGCATATCAAGAAACTGTTTTTATCCGAGTTTTTATCCGAGTTTTTGTCCGACAAGCCTTCGGCATATGGACAAGACCGCAAACGGCTCATCGCAGGGCAAAAATACGACATTTATCCGATAATTTCACTATTTTTGTAAGTTCACACAAAATGTAAAGGGCTATAAAGAAAATACTGAAAATAATATGGCTCGCATTCGTCGCTGTCACAGCCATCTTTCTTGCAGCAGTCCTGGCTATCCAGATGCCGCAGGTACAGACCTTTATCTCGAAGAAAGCCATATCAGCCCTTTCGGGAAAAATTGACGGAGACATCTCATTCGACAAGATTCACATCAAACCGTTCAATGCCCTTGTCATCAAGAACATAGCCATCGTTGACCGGAATCCGGCCATTGAAAATGCAGATACGCTGTTCAAGGCGGAATACGTCATTGCCCGTTTCTCCATAAACGGGCTGTTCAGGAAAGAAGGACTTCACATAGGCCGCGCATATGTCACCAATGCGGAAATGACTCTCGTCATCGAAGGCAGCAGGCACAACAATCTCACTCGTATTTTCCGAATCCCGCTTCCCGACAGGAACAAGCCCAGGAATGAAAATCCGGTCTTCGACATCAGGAGGGCGAGCATATCGGACATGACTTTCCGGCTGAAGAACATCATGGAGACGCCGTACCGGTACAGCGGCTCAGGCATCGACTGGAGCGACGTGGAAGTCAGTGACATAATCGTAGAAGCGAGAAAAGTGCGGCTTGCCGGACAAGTGATGACCGGCATTGTGGACTTCATGTCGTTCAAGGAAAAAAGCGGCTATGTCTGCAATTCGCTTTCCGGCAAGGCCAAAGTGGGGAACGGGCAGACCCTGATAGAGGAAATAAGACTTTCCGACCCGTGGTCGGAACTCTATCTGCCCCTCTACTCCATGAGCTACGACGACCCTCTGCACTTTGCAGACTATCTGAACAAGATACTGATGCAGGGGGAAATCGAAAATTCGTCCATAGACTTCAAGACCCTGTCCTACTTCGCTCCCGGACTTGAAAAGACCAGGATGAAAAGTATTGTCTCCGGGAAAGTTTCGGGATATGTCAAAGACCTGAATTTCAAGGACATGAGCATTGCTACGCAGGACGGGCTGGAATTGGAATTCAACGGACGCCTCACCGGACTTCCAGACATCGGCAAGGCCGGCATCAGCCTCGACCTGAAAAACATGAAAAGCACCGCCGCCGGGATAGAAGCGGCCATAAAATCTTTTTCTCCGGATGCGGAGCTCGACATCGGGGACATCGCGGGCAATTCGGAAATCAATGTCTCCGGGAAAGCCTCCGGCACGCTGAACAGGCTGAAAACCGACATGACGGTCCGGCTCGGGCAAGGCCATGCGCATCCCGTCCTGGAAATCGGCAACCTGCTCTCGCAAAAACGCTCCATCACGATCGCCGGCAGGATAGATACCAGGGACCTGGATTTGGGGACAATCCTCGACAGCAGGATGTTGGGAGCCTGCACTCTCCGCAGCAGCCTGAAAGCCGACCTCGGCAATCACGGGGCCGGTCCGGAACTCGCCATTGATTCCCTGTTCGTAGACAGGCTGAACTTCAACGGCTACGACTACAGCGGCATAGCGGCTGCCGGCACCATGAAAAAGCATGCCTTCGACGGCAGGATTGTCAGCACCGACCCGAATCTGAATTTCATGTTCCAGGGAGTGTTCACCCTTTCTCCGAGAACGAGGAACGCCGTTTACAAGTTCTACGCAAATCTCGGATATGCCGACCTCCATGCCCTGAATTTCGACAAGAGAGGGACATCGAAAGCAAGCCTCAAAGTCAGCGCCAACTTCAACAGGCGCCGCTCCGGAGACCTGATAGGAAGCATGGACATCACGGATATCATCCTCGAAAACGATGCGGGAAAATACGACATCGGGGACATCGGGATGAATTCGTACTTCGGGGACGAACTGTACAGGATGAAAATGACTTCATCTTTCGCAGACGCCTCGTTTGCAGGGTCGGAACGCATAACGAAATTCTTCTCCGACCTGAACAACGTCACCCTGAAAAGGGAACTGCCTGCACTGTTCCGCGACACCACCGCAGTACGGCACCGCGACAGGTACAGGATAAGTTTCCGGAACAAGAATTCCATGGACCTCCTCGCATTCGTCGCTCCCGGGCTTTACATATCCGACAGCACGGCTATAGACATTTCCATAGACACTCTCGGCGCATTCTCGGCCAGGATAGAATCCCCGCGCATAGCATTCAACGAAAACTACATCAGGAACATGGAGATGAAGATGGACAATGCCGGAGGAAGCCTCGGCGGCAGAATATCCGGACAGACCATCAGCATAGCAGGCATTGCCCTCGAGAACAACCGTTTCGAGATGTTCGCTCATGACAATTATTTCGGATTCGGCTACACCTACGAAAATCCCGGCACATTCGTAAACAAGGGAGAAGTCGTCGTGACCGGCACTGTCGGACGCCGGGATGACGGCAAGACACGCTTCCACGTGGAAATGCTGCCGTCGAGGCTTCTGCTGAATTCGAGGGAATGGAACATCGAACATTCCGTTTTCGACATAAACGGCAGGGACCTCGACGTCGGGAAAATAGAATTTACCAGCGGAGACCAGGCAGTCAGGCTTTCCGGAGGCTACTCGGCTTCTCGTCAGGACACATTGAAACTCAGACTCGAGCGTTTCGACATTTCCATCATAAACCCTCTCCTGAAAAACAGGTTCGGCATCGAAGGTGCGGCTACCGGGGAAGCAGGGCTGATATCTCCGAAAACAAATCAAGGAATAGTTTTCGGCTTTCTCGTCGACTCCACAAGGATAGCAGGAGCCAATATCGGGACCTTGGAATTCGGCTGCGAATGGAATGACGGACAGAAACGCTTCGATGCGGTAGTAGCCAACGAAATAAACGGCGACGACACTTTCCGTATCGCCGGGAACTACGCGCCGTCGTCCAAGGCCCTGAATGCCTCCGCCGAGCTCAGGAAGATGGACATTTCCTATGCCGAGCCGTTCCTGAAAGAAGTATTCAGCGAAATGTCCGGGCATATGTCCGGCAGGATAACGGCTTCCGGCCGGCTGGACGACCTTCATCTGTACAGCGAAAATACCAGGATAGACGACTCCGAACTGAGGATAGCATATACGAACGTGCCGTACAATGTCTACGGAGATTTCCATTTGGACGACTCGGGCATCTACTTCGACGACATCACCATGCACGACAGATTCGGAAGTTCGGGGAAAATCACCGGAGGCATCAGATACGACAAGCTGAAAAACATGGAAATGGATACCGAGATCAACATCACGGGAATGGAATGCCTCGCCACGTCCGAAAAGGACAACAGTTCATTCTACGGCAACCTCACGGCATCAGGCAGCCTCAGCATAAGCGGTCCGTTCAACGCCCTGAACATGGATATCGACGCCGTGACTGCCGGTCCGGGACAGCTGCATATCCCGATAGCGGCATCAGCCACGGCCACGACAGGCAACCTGCTCACTTTCAAGGAAGAAGAAAAAATCGAATACACCGACCCGTACGAACTGATGATCCGGAAAATAAAGACGGACAGGAAATCGCCGGGAGAATTCGGGCTCAGGCTCAACGTGGAGGCGACGCCGGAAGTGGAAGCGTTCATAGAAATAGACAAGTCCTCCGGCAATGTCCTCAGGGGACGGGGTGCCGGAAATATCGAACTGGAAATCGGCGACGGAGACTTCAACATCCTCGGCGACTACACCCTCACGAGCGGCAACTACAGATTCGTAGCCCAGGGACTTGCCTACCGGGACTTCACCATCAGCGACGGCAGCTCCATCAAGTTCAACGGAGACATCATGGAAAGCGACCTGAACATCAATGCCACATTCAGGACAAAGACTTCCCTCTCCACCCTGATTGCGGATACTTCGTCCGTAGCCACGCGCCGTACGGTGGACTGCGGCATCAACATCTCCGACAAGCTGAAAAACCCGAGACTCTCGTTCTCCATCGACATTCCGGACATCGACCCGACAGTGAAGTCAAGGGTGGAAAGCGCATTGAGCACTGAAGACAAAATCCAGAAACAGTTCCTTTCTCTGATAGTGTTCAACAGTTTCCTGCCCGACGACCAGTCCGGCATCGTCAACAACGCATCGATGCTGTACTCGAACGTAATGGGCATCATGTACAACCAGCTGAACAATATCTTCCAGAAACTGGACATTCCCCTCGACCTGAGCCTCAACTACCAGCCGAACGAGCGGGGGCAGGATATTTTCGACGTTGCCATCTCCACCCAGCTTTTCAACAACAGGATAGTGGTCAACGGCAATCTCGGCAACCAGCAATACACCTCGGGCAACTCCAACAGCAGTGTCGTCGGAGACCTCGACATAGAAATCAAGCTCGACAGGCCCGGACTGTTCAGACTGAACATATTCTCCCACTCCGCAGACCAGTACACGAACTATCTCGACGATTCGCAGAGAAACGGTATCGGCCTTGCGTACCAGCAGGAGTTCAACACGTTCAGGGAATTCTTCTCCAACCTGTTCACGAGCAGGAAAAAGAAAAGGGCCCAGGCGGAAACAGCCATGGAAGAGGCCTCCCATGAAAAAAAGACCATAATAATTCATCCAGATGACAACAAACGGAAAAAAAGGTAAACTGTATCTGATACCCTCCCCTCTCGGAGACAATGACCCGGCCGAAGTGCTGCCGGCTCCGGTACTCGGGCTGCTGCAGGGGCTCAGGACATTCGTCGTAGAGGAAACGAGGACGGCCCGCCGCTATCTTTCGCGAGCCGGACTGAAAGGCCGCATATCGGATCTGGAATTCCATGAACTCAACGAACACACGGATGCCGGACAGATAGAAGGATATCTGAAACTTTTCGAGGACGGAAATGACGTAGCCCTGATTTCCGAAGCAGGACTGCCGGCCGTAGCCGATCCTGGGGCGCAATTAGTGGCTCTCGCACACAGGCACGGCATAGAAGTAGTGCCGGAAGTCGGACCGTCCTCGCTGATGCTTGCCCTGATGGCATCCGGGATGAACGGCCAGTCTTTCGCATTCTGCGGATATCTTCCGGCCAAGGGTGACGAACGCAAATCCCGGCTGAAAGCCATAGAAAAGCTCTCCGCCGGGACAGGGCAAAGCCAGATTTTCATAGAGACGCCGTACAGGAACGATTCCATGCTGGCCGACATCCTGAGTGTCTGTCATCCGGGCACCCGGCTCTGCATAGCCGCCAATATCACCATGCCCGATGCCTCCATCAGGACCATGACGGTGGCGGAATGGAAGAAGACCGGAGCGGAAATCGGGAAAAGGCCCTGCGTGTTCATCCTGTCGGCACACGGAAACACCATCTGAATCGTAAAGGAATCGTCGAACTGACGTTAATATGGAAATAACGATAGAACTCGAAAGCATGGAATTCTTTGCATTCCACGGCTGTTTCGAAGAAGAAAAGAAAACGGGGAACACATTTACGGTGGACTTCAAGGGTACCGCTGACCTGCCGGCGGCAGGAGAAAACGACAGGATAGAAGATACGGTCGACTACGGAAAGGTCTACGGAATCGTAAGCCGGGAAATGCAGATAAGGTCGGCCCTTATAGAGCACGTTGCCGGACGCATCGTCCGGGCAATCGAAACGGAACTTCCGGAATTCCGGGAATTTTCCGTAAGGGTATCCAAACGAAATCCGCCCGTACCCGGGAAATGCGCATGGTCGAGGGTCACCCTGTACGGAGGAAGCAGACATTCCCGGACTTCATTGAACGATTTGACAATATTATGAAACAAATAGCATTCTTCACGCTCGGATGCAAACTGAACTACGCCGAAACATCCACTTACGAAAGGAATTTCGTCAAAAACGGACTGGAGGCGGTACAGTGGGGCAGCGATGCGGACATATACCTTATCAATACCTGCGCCGTGACGGAACATTCCGAAAAGAAATGCCGGAACATCATCAGGAAAGCGCACAAGATGAATCCGGATGCGGATATCGTCGTCACAGGCTGTTATGCCCAACTGAAAAAAACCGATATCGAAAAACTCCCGGGCGTGAAATTCGTGTTCGGGGCAGAGGAAAAATCCATGATTGTCCCTACCGTTATGGAATACCTCGCCTCCCGGGCATCATCGGACCTGCCGGAGACATCGGAAATGCCGGAATCGGCGGCATTGTCCGGCAGCTGCCGGACACCGGAATCTTCCGGAAACATGTTTCCCGCCTACTCCACCGGAGAGAGGACAAGATCGTTTCTCAAGGTCCAGGACGGGTGCGACTATTTCTGCGCATATTGCACCGTACCCTACGCACGCGGCAGAAGCAGGAATCTCCCTGTAGCGGAAATCGTTGCCGAGGCAGAAAAGATAGCGGCCTCCGGCATCAGGGAAATTGTGATAACCGGAGTCAATACGGGAGATTTCGGGAAAAGCACCGGAGAAAAATTCCTGGACCTGCTCAAGGCGCTGAATGAAGTGGACGGGATAGAACGGTACAGGATATCTTCCATAGAGCCGAATCTCCTGACCGAAGAAATCGTGGACTGGATAGCGTCCGGGACTAAATTCCTGCCGCATTTCCACATCCCGCTGCAGTCCGGGAGCGATACCGTGCTTCGCGAGATGGGACGCCGCTACGACACTGCCGCATTCGAGTCCAAGATAAGGTATATCAGGGAAAAGATGGAAAAACCGGGCATGCCGAGGGTGTTTTTCGGGATTGACGTCATAGCCGGATTCCCGGGAGAGACCGATGAACTGTTCATGGAAACCTACGGATTCCTGAAGGACAGGATAAGGCCGGCATTCATCCATGTATTCCCCTATTCAAAACGGGCCGGCACAAGGGCTGCGGAAAGAAAAGACCAGGTGCAGGATTCGGTCAAGACAAGAAGGGTGGAGCTTCTGGAAAATCTGAGCAGGAGCCTGCACGACGAATTCGTCGAAAGCCATAAAGGTCTCAGGTGCCATGTGCTTTTCGAAAGCAGCGAGAAGGATGGCATGATGTCCGGATATACGGAAAATTACATAAGGGTCGAACGTCCGTACGACAGCGGACTGACAGGAAAAATAGTGGAAATGGAAATATGATGGAAGACAGGGCGAAACTGACATTTTTGGGCACCGGGACTTCCCAGGGAGTGCCTATGATAGGATGCGACTGCAACGTATGCAGGTCCTCCGACGAAAGAGACAAGAGATACCGCTCCTCCGCATTCGTAGAGTACGGCGGACTGAACATTCTCGTGGATGCGGGCCCGGACTTCAGGTCTCAGATGCTCAGGGCCGGCATAAGGCACATAGATGCCATACTGCTTACGCACAATCACAAGGATCACACCGGAGGCTTGGATGATGTGCGGGCATTCAACTACATAGAAAGGGCCCCTATCCGCATTTTCTGTGAAAAATACGTGGAAGATTCCCTCCGGCGCGAATACAGCTATGCTTTCGCGGAAAACAGATATCCCGGCGTCCCGGAATGGCAGATCACGAATATCGGCGAGGACCCCTTCCGGATAGAAGAAAACGTACCCAGGGTCAGGTTGGTGTGGGTGGACGGAAAAGGCTATGAAAAAATCACCTGCCCCCGTCCCGAACATCTGAAAAGCGTCGAAGTCATACCTGTCAGAGGCATGCATTTCAATCTTCCCGTCCTCGGATACCGTTTCGGGAACATAGCTTATCTGACCGATATGAATTCCATCCCCGACAGCGAATTTTCCAAACTCGAAGGGCTGGACCATTTCATCATCAACTGCGTGCGCCGCGGCAAACACATTTCGCATTTTTCATTGGAGGAAGCAGTAGCCGTGGCCCGGCGCGTAGGAGCAAAGCATTCCTGGCTGACACATCTCTCCCACCAGCTTCCGAAGTACTGCGACCTGTGCAGCGAACTGCCCGAAAACATCCGCCCCGCCTACGACGGCCTCGTCATTAAATGACCCCGTCCGGCAGAATCCTTGCGGACTGTCCGAAAAGCACTCGGCATGACACCGACCGGAGCCGCAACATCTCGCTCATTGTCATCTCGACCGCAAGGCGAAGCCTGAAGTGGAGAGATCTGCCCGTTAAACCGACAGATGTCTCGACAAGCTCGACATGACACCGACCGGAACCGCAGCCTGCTGCCTTTGCGGGAAACCGCAATTTTTTCATCACTTTTGAAGAAAAAATTTGCAGAAACACAAATCTTGACTATCTTTGCAATCCGTTTCCAAAACGACAGTTCTTTTGAACACTTGCGAAGTTTTATTTTGCCGTAGCTTCAAGGCGGACGAACGACGCCCGACGCAGTTATCGGCTAAAAGAAACGAAGTAGGTACGAAGTTTATTTCAGTTGAGAGCAAGGCGGACAAACGACGACCGACGCAGCAACCTTGCGGTTGTGAGGAGGAAGGATGAGAAGGCCAACGCAGCTATCGGCTGAAAGAAACGAGTAACGGGAGCTTAGCTCAGTTGGTTTAGAGCGTCTGCCTTACAAGCAGAGGGTCGGGGGTTCGACTCCCTCAGCTCCCACCACCCGAAAGGGTAATAAAAAAACCTGAAGTCATCGGACTTCAGGTTTTTCTGTTTTATACCGGAGCCGAAAGAAACATGACGCCGGCCCGGCAACATATCTGCATTTGTCAGCCATTATCCTGCATTTGAAGCAGCTTCCGCGCGATAGTCCTCGCCGAACAGGCCACCAATTCAGGACAGGGCCGTTTCCTGTAATATTCAGGAGTCCGTTCAGACGGTCTCGGAGATTCAGTCTGTCCGAAAGACGCAGGTGCCCCCTCCCTTATATTTATATCACCGGATACAGCGCCGCCATTGCCCTCGGCACCCTGTCGTGTCGGCCGTGATGCCAGTCCAAGCAACTCCCTGCATATTATGCTGCCGTTCTCCTCGCGGAATTCCCCCGCCAGCTCCTGCACCAAAGCATAATTGGCAGTCCTTTCCGCCATGTTTTTCGGCTGGACGGCAGGCGACATGAATCCTGCTGCCATACCCATTGCGGTCACCGTACCGCACACCTCCCTCATCCGGGCCATTCCTCCCCCGAATCCTGAAGCCACCGTCGCAGCCACCGTCCCCTCTACCCCGAAAACATCACAAAACGCCAGCATCACAGCCTGGCAGCAATTGTATCCGTCCAGAAAATTCTGCCTGGCCCTCTGCGCCCTCTCCTCCACATCAAAGCCTTCCGGCAATATCAATTTTTTCATAATCAAATCCCTCTTTCGTCTTTTATCGTTCACAAATTGATTTTTACGACCAAGCGTTAAGATTACAACAATGAACTCTTATTATACCAAGTTTTTATGTGATGGTACAAATCCGTTTTTTCAAAATTCTCTGTAGAATAACTGCGGCATATCTCACACCATATTTCTTTATCCGACTTTGACGGTTTTTCAGCGTATGCAATAAATCTCAATACATCATGACCGCAACAAATATCACTATCCGACACAGAACGGGGAAAACCTGTCTTAATCATTACCCACGTGACCAATATGCAAAATATTTTATGCCGCTTCAATCTGAATGGCAAATTACGCCAAAATGCAGATTCAAGAACTCCTTTCCAATTATATATCAAACTACCGTACTCATCAAAAAGCATGGACCTCTTAACAATGTTTCTGAATTTGACTCCCAGATCATATTTTGCGTTGCACAGCCTCATAATGCCGATTAATTTTGCAACCGGCAAGATCCGACGCATACTTGTATCATATTTTGCCATAACGGAAGCTACGCTATCCGATGTCAAAACAGTCATTTCGATATCCCTGTGATCCGTAAGGAAAATAT
>CALUQC010000015.1 GCA_944322805.1 uncultured Bacteroidales bacterium
TCGCATCCTGTTTGGAGGAATCCGTACATTCTGTTATGATGCAGGATATGAAAGATATAGAAATCATTCTCGTGGAGAATCTATCTACGGACAATTCATACGAGATATGCGAAAAGCTGGCATCGGAAGATGACCGTATAAAAATATTGAGGATAGATAAGGCTGATCTGTCATCGGCCAGAAATGCAGGAATCGAAATTGCGGAATCGGAATATGTCGGATTTATTGATGGGGACGATATTATAGAGCACGGAATGTTTTCATCGTTATATGCTGCTATCCGTAAGTTTAATGCCGACATTGCCATATGCAATTATGCCCTGGAATATCCTGATGGAAAGAAAGTGTATCCGTATCCGGAAACCGGGGAAATATTTTTCTTCAACAAGACGCAAATGTTGTCAAGACTGCTTACGGAGAAGGTTTGCAGTTCTGCATGTGTGATGTTGTGCAGAAAAGATATCGTCAGAAAAGTCAAATTTCCTGAGTTCCGTTATTATGAGGATCATGCCACGACTTATTTATTGGTAAACGAGGCTGAAAACGGATGTGTCCATGTCGACAGGACATATTATCATTACAAGCAAAGAGGCGGAAGCATATGCTACACTCCGGATTTCCGGAAAATTTATGACTATGCTACAGGCAATCTTGAACGGATAAGGTTTATCGAAGAATACAGGGGCTCCGGAAGCAGTCCGGAATTTGATAAAGATACGAAAAAAAAATTATTACAACATAATATAGGCGTTTTTGCCAATAATATTGTCAGCGCAATAAGGCTTGTTGAAAATGAGGAAGACAAGCGCTGTCTTATGAATTTGAGATCTTATATCCCTTCTCTTTTGGCATATGGAGTTGTGGAAGGCAAGACAAAAAGCCGCTTGCTGAGGATGCGGTATTTATGGCCGTTATTTTACCGGTCACACCGGAAGAAACGGAAAATATGCGACAGACCTGTGCCTTAAGCCATTTATAACAGTTAATTCACGAACGGTTTCCAGAATTTCGCATAGACGGGATGATACCATGCGTGGCAGCCGAACGGAAGCCTCTTGCCGATCCGCTTGTATGCCCATTTCGGATTTTCCTCGAAGGCGAAATGCAGGGCGGTGTTGAAAGACGGTTTTTTCAACGCGTCGGTCGTCCCCTGCAGTTCATACAGCAACAGGGTATCTTCCGGATAGAATGGCGCCGAATCGGACGTCAGGGCGGAAAATTTGTCTTTGTATTTATGGGTTATATACCGGAATTTCGATATTTTCCGCAGGGAAAAACCGCCGTTCCCGACCTGGTACATGAAAAATTTATGGTGTCTGATGGTCTTGTGCAGGAAAAACAGGTGGAAGCGGAGATTCAGATAGAATTTGCCCCATTTACCGAGGTATTTCCCGTATGGAATCCACGGAGCCCCGATGTAGTCGTAGCCCTGCTCGCACCATTCTTTCAGTTCGTCTCTGAAAACGAAAGCGTCGAGCTGGTAGATCAGCATATATTCGTATTTTTCGAAAGCCGCATAGAAATTCTCTGACAGGACAAGCCTGTTGTAGGATTTGACGCTTGTAAAATAGTCCTTGTCGAAAAAAACTGTCTTTAGTGTCGGATAGGCCGACAATATCTCCGAAAGGTCAATATTGTCATGTGTCACTAAATATATGTCGTAATCGGACAGTACCGACATGCATTTTCTGAAAGATCTTTTTTCATTTGGCGACCATTTCGTGGTATAGACCGGAATTGCAACAGCTATCTTTCCCTTTTCCATAATTTCTCCATATTGGCGTACTATCGGATAAGATACAATGTTTCACTGAAACGTTGCATGCATATGCCGCTAATGAAAAATTTTATGACAGGGAAGCATATATTGCGGCGTATTCCCGGGCGGCTTTTTCCCATGAAAACTGTTTTGCCCTCGCGATGATTTCTTCTTTCGGTATCTTGCCGTTGCCGTAGGCACTCATCCCTTCGGAAAATTCTTTTCTCATGCCGGTGAAATCGAAGTCCTTGTTGAAATAGAAAGCCTTGTCTCCGCCGATCTCCGGAAGCGAGGTGTATTGCGACAGGAATACCGGTTTGCCATACATCATCGCTTCTATGGCAGGCAGTCCGAAACCTTCCGCTATGGATGGAAAAAGAAAAGCCGAGCAGTGGCGCATGTACCAGTCTTTTGCAGCCTCGCTGACAGGTCCGGTGATGTGCACCCGTCCGGTTACGCCCAGTTCGCCGGCGACTTTCAGTATTTCCTCCTCATAGTCGAAGCGCAGCCCGGATATGACAAGCTCATAATCGTTGTCTGTCAGCAGTGCCGGCAGGACATGGAAATTTTTTTTCCGGAGCAGGGTGCCTACCGTAAACAAAAACGGTTTTTGCGGAATGTAGCCGGGAGTCCCTGGTTTGCCGCTGTAAACTGTACAGCCGTTGTATATGACGTCTACAGGTTTGCCTTTGACATCGATGTGCTTCAACAGGTCATTTTTAGTATAACGTGATATTGCCACGATTCTTGCGGCTTGGTCTATATTGGCCTGAAGCCTTTTAATCCATTTGGCATGAGCTTCGGGCGGCTCTTCGTAAAGAAAATTCAGGTCATGTACGGTAAGTACCGTACGTTTGCCGGCAGGCATCGCCTTCGGAAACTGCTGGGCTGCATGCCACACTATTTTCTCCGGCTTCCATAACGGGAATAAATATTTGTATATACTCCTGTATGTCATGTACTTGCAGTCATCTCCGAAATGCCCTTCCTGCTCCTTGTGCACGAAATAGACCATGTCGGACCGCCTGCCGATGCAGTCTTTCAGCGCTTTGCCGAGACTGTCGCAAAAATGGTACAGCCCGGTATTCGGGAATCTGAGTTTTTCACAATCGAAAACTATCTTATAACCAGCGCTTTCCACATCCGTCATGACTAAATATTATCTATTGCCCCGTACAGCCGTGGCAATATCACATTCCAGCTGTAATTTTCCTCGTAATATTTTTTGCCTGCCGCGATCATGTTTTCGCGGACATTGCAGTCGGCAGTGACAGTCCCGAATTCCCTCCTGAAATCACGGTAGCCCGTATAATACCTGACTGCTCCGCCACTTAAGATACAATGTTCCTTCAAAACGTTGCATCTGCCGTTTACCAAAACAGGGATATTGTCGCGCAGGGCTTCGAGCAGCACGAGCGACAGGCTTTCGTATTTCGACGGATTTATCAGGAGCAGGGCATGCTGCAGAATGCTCCTTTTCTCGCTGTCCGATACGAATCCGGTGTAAATGATATCCTTATGCCGGCCGACTTCACGGACTATGCCTCCGACCATGACTAATTTCGGCGCATCCGGGTGTTCGGAGACATATTTTTTATAATATCCGATAAGTTTCCCGGCTTTTCCCTTTTCTATCCGTCCTATGAAAACGGCATATTTGTCTGGAAGTGCGTATTTGCGCTTTACTTCATTCCAGTCGGCCGGAGCGGTGTCTTCGATACCGGTGCTGATGATTTTTCCTGAAATATTTTTGCGGCCGAAGATGTTTTCGGCCAATGTCATTTCGGCGCGGGTGTTGAACCCCAGGCATGCAATCCTGGTAAAACTTTGAGTAAGGTAAGGTCTGAATGCAGCCCGTTCCGGGTGCAATGTCGGGATGCCGATCATCTTTTCGCCGGCAGCCATGGCCGTGAAATAGAACGGGGCGTATGTTGCCGTTATGGATATGACCGCCTTGTATCCGGATTTGTGCGTCTCGATGTAGGAAATCATTTCAGGAGAATAGAAAACGCTGCATTTCAGAGCGTTGACATCAGCGTCGAGTCCCCATTCGCACACGGGATGCTTTGCAGCCAGATATTTCAGCCATCCGAGCCGGTAGAGCATGCGGCGGACCCTGCGGACGGACCTCGTCCCGGACTGCCATTTTTTCTCGGCAGACTTGTCGTAAGCCCTGACGGGGAAACGTCGTACCGTCACCCCGTTCAATGTACTTGTCCCTTCTTCAAAGCCGCATTCTCCTGTCACATAGTTGGTCACACATGTCGTCAGGACTTCGACATCATATCTGTCTGCAAGTCGCTCCGCCAGCATCCTGCAGTGCAGTTCCGCCCCGCCGTTTATGTTTTCTCCGTACCGTGTGACCGTAAAGGCTATTTTTTCTTTCATTATTCCAGTTTATGAATCGCAAGCCCGCTGCGGAGTTTCGGCTCGAACCAGGTGGTTTTGGGCGGCATTATGTTGCCGGAATCGGCAATGTCGGTAAGCTGCTTCATCGAGACCGGATAGAGGGCGAATGCTACTGCCATTTCACCGCTGTCCACACGTCTTGACAGCTCTCCGAGTCCGCGGATGCCTCCCACGAAGTCGATACGCTTGTCTGTGCGCAGATCCTTTATGCCGAGAATCTTGTCGAGGACTAAATTAGAGAGGATGGTGACATCCAGTACGCCTATCGGATCCGCATCGTCGTATCTTCCCGCTCTGGCTTCCAAAGAATACCATTTGCCGTCGAGATACATCGAAAAATTGTGCAGATGCTCCGGCCTGTATGCTTCCGGACCTTTTTCCTCTATTGTGAAATCTTCCGACAGGGCTTTCAGGAACTCTGCCGGAGTCAGCCCGTTCAGGTCTTTTACCACGCGGTTGTAGTCGATGATGGTAAGCTGGCTTTCGGGAAATGCGACCGCCATGAAGAAATTGTACTCCTCGTTTCCGGTATGCCCGGGATTTTCAGCGCGCTTTTCCGCTCCGACCCTCGCTGCCGCTGCCGTCCTGTGATGTCCGTCCGCAACGTAGAATGCCGGGATATCCTTGAAAATGTCCGTAATGCGTGCGATGGTAGGCTCGTCGTCGATGACCCAGAAGCGATGTCCGAAACCGTCCTCTGCCGTGAAGTCGTATTCCGGGACCCCGGCCGTAACCTTGGCGACGATGGAGTCTATCTCCGCATTGTCGGGATACGAGAAGAATACGGGCTCGATGTTGGCGTTCTGGATTTTCACATGGATCATCCTGTCATCTTCCTTGTCCTTGCGCGTCAGTTCGTGTTTCTTTATCCTGCCTTCCGAGTAGTCATCCGTATGGGCGCACAGCACCAAACCGTACTGTGTCTTGCCGTTCATGGTCTGCGCATAAATGTAGTAGCAAGGCTTGCCGTCCTGGACAAGCCAGCCTTTTTCCTGCCAAAGCCTGAAATTTTCCACCGCCTTGCCGTAGGCTTCGCTGCTGTGCTCGTCTGCCATGGGCTCGAAATCGATTTCCGGCCGCGTAATGTGCAGCAGGGATTTTTCAGAGGCTTCGGCTTTGGCTTCCGAGGAATTCAGCACGTCGTACGGACGTGCTGCCACTTCCTCTACTATTTCTTTTGGCGGCCTTATGGCCGCGAACGGCTTTATCCTTACCATTTGTTGACCTGGAATTTCGTATTGCCCGTTGCAAAAAAGTCCACGATCTGGGATGCTGCCGCAAGACCGGCGTTTATATTGGCCTCGGCCGTTTCCGCCCCCATCTTCTTGGGCGTGGCAAATACCCGCTTCCCGAATTTTTCATTCAGTTCGGCCTGGTTGTCGGCGGCAATGTCGGTAATATACTTTATGTCCGGCCTGTCGGTCAGGGCCTTGTCCAGTTCCGCTTCGTTGATGACCTCCTTCCTGGCCGTATTCATCAGGCAGCCTCCTGCCGGCAGCAGGGTGACAAGGTCATAGCCTATGGATTTCCGGGTCTCGGGCGTAGCCGGAATATGCAGGGAAATGAAATTGCATGTCCTGTACATGTCCTCGAGCGAGGCTGCCGGTTTCACTCCGTCGGCTTCCATCTTTTCCGCCGCCACGTAAGGGTCGAATGCATATACTTCCATCCCGAGGCATTTTGCCTTCTGTGCCACGAGCTTTCCTACATTGCCGTAGGCCTGTATCCCGAGCTTCTTTCCCTTGATTTCGCTTCCTGTCCCAGGCGTGAACTGGTTGCGGGACATGAAAATCATCATTGCGACGGCAAGTTCCGCCACGGCATTGGCATTCTGCCCCGGAGTATTCATGGCCACAATTTTCCTTGCCGTACAGGCTTCAAGGTCGATGTTGTCGTATCCTGCGCCTGCCCTGACTACGATTTTCAGATTTCTGGCCGCTTCTATGACCTTTGCGGTGACCTTGTCCGACCTTACGATCAGGGCATCGGCATCCGCGACGGCATCAATGAGTTTTTCCGGAGAATCGTATTTTTCGAGAAGCCTTATTTCGTGTCCGGCTTTCCTGGCTATCTCCTTCATACCGTTTACGGCAGCTGCGGCAAACGGCTTTTCAGTAGCGATAAGTATTGTCATGACCAAATTATTTTTTCATCGATTCGAAATCCTGCATGCATTTTACGAGGGCCTGGACGCTTTCCAGAGGGCAGGCGTTGTATATGGAAGCCCTGAAGCCGCCTACGGACCTGTGCCCCTTGATTCCCAGCATGCCCTGTCCTTTCGCGAACTCCAGGAACTCGTCCTGAAGCGCCTCGTAACCAGGAGCCATCACGAAGCATACGTTCATGTCGGAGCGGTCCTCCACGGCTGCTGTCCCCACGAAAAGCGGATTCCTGTCTATCTCGGCATAAAGCATGTCGGCCTTCTGCCTGTTCAGTTTGTAGACGGCTTCCACTCCGCCGATGCTCTTCAGCCAGCTGAGTGTTTCATACATTATATAGATGGCGTAAACAGGAGGCGTGTTGAACATGGACCCTCCGTCTATGTAGGTCTGGTAATTCAGCATTGTAGGAATGTAGCGGCTGACTTTCCCGAGCGCGTCCTTGCGGATGATGGCGAAAGCTACGCCTGCGGGACCCACATTCTTCTGGGCGCCGCCGTAGACAAGTGCATATTTGCTGATGTCTCTCGGCCGGCTCATGATATCGGAAGACATGTCAGCGATAAGGGGCACCGGACTGTCATAGTCTTCCTTGATCTGGGTGCCGTAAATCGTGTTGTTCGTAGTGATGTGGAAATAATCCACGTCGGACGGAATTTCGAATCCTTTCGGGATATAGTTGAAAGTCGTGTCTGCGGAAGATGCCACGGCATATGCCTCTCCGATGCCCTTCGCTTCTTTCAACGCCTTTTTCGCCCAGACTCCCGTTTCAAGATACCCTGCCTTTTTCTCGAGGAAATTCATGGCCACGCAGAGAAACTGAAGGCTTGCCCCGCCTCCCATGAACAGCACTTCATGGGTGTCCGGAATATGTAAAAGTTCTTTCCAAAGCGCCCTGCAATCGTCCATGACCTGCATCCACTCTTTCGACCTGTGTGAAATGCTGACAACCGGAATACCTGTTCCCTTGAAATCTTTCAGAGCTTCGATGGCTTTGTCGATGGCCTGCTCGGGAAGAACGCAAGGCCCCGCGAAGAAATTGTGAACTTTTTTCATGATCTATTGTATTGAATAATCCGTTAAAAATAATAAATTTTCCTGAATGGTGTCCGTCACCTGCGTTCCGGACAATTACAAGAGCCTTTTCAGAATATGCTGCGGATGTCCGAACGCTTCTCGCAATAGTGGCAAAGGAGCGATATCTCGCCGTTTTCGCTGATGACCCGGAACTTCGTCTTTACGGGCTGATGGTTGGTGATGCATTTGGGATTCATGCATTTGGCGATGCCCTCGATGCTCGCGGGCAATACGAGTTTCTTTTTCTCGACTACCTGGAAGTTCCTAATGATGTTTACTGTGGCATGCGGGGCGATCAGCGCCAGCTTGTTCAGTTCGTCGTCCTCGAAGAAGCGGTCGGCTATTTTTATTATGCCTTTTTTTCCGTACAGTTTGCTGTTGAGGTTGATGCCGATGGTTATCTGGTTGCTTATACCTCTGAGATTCAGTATGTCGAGGGCCTTGTAGACATTTTCGGCAGGTATGTGGTCAAGCACTGTCCCGTTTTCCAGCGCGCTTACTTTCAACTCTTTGTTTATGCTTTCCATTGTGTTCCGATTTTATGGTGAGATTGTGGAATCCTTATCTGTATCCTAACAGGCAGGATATTATCGCCATACGTACGTAAAGCCCGTTTTCAGCCTGTTTGAAGTAGTATGCATGCGGCGAATCGTCCACATCCTGGTCTATTTCACTTACCCGCGGAAGCGGATGCAGGATTTTCATGTTCGGTTTCACGGTTTTCAGCATGGAGGATTTCAGCCTGTAGACGTCCTTTACCTTTTCGTATTCCATGGGGTCGGTGAAACGCTCCTGCTGAACACGGGTCATATAGAGGATGTCGCAGTCGTCCAAATGCTCTTCGAGGGAATCCGTTTCAGTGTATTTTATGCCTTTCGTATCCAGGAAATCCTTGTATTCCACGGGCATTTTAAGTTCGTCAGGGGCGGTGAACACGAATTCCGGGTTGAAAAGGGACATGGCCTGAAGGAGCGAGTGTGTGGTCCTGCCGTATTTCAGGTCGCCTACCATGTTGATGTTCAGCCCGTCGAGCCGTCCCTGGGTCTGCATTATCGAATACATGTCGAGCAATGTCTGCGAAGGATGCTGGTTGGCTCCGTCTCCGGCATTGACTACCGGGACCGACGATACTTCGGACGCATATCGGGAACTGCCTTCAAGGGGATGGCGCATGATGATCATGTCCACATAATTGGATACCATCTTGATGGTGTCTTTCAGGGTTTCGCCCTTGCTTACGCTCGTGTTGGATGCATCGGAAAATCCTATGACCTTGGCCCCGAGCCTGTTGACCGCCGTTTCGAAACTGAGCCTCGTCCTGGTGGAGGGCTCGAAGAATATGCAGGCTATGACCTTGCCGTCGAGAATATGCTGGGTCCTGTTCTTTTCGAACTCCTTTGCCGTTTCTAATACGTGCAGGATTTCTTCCTTGGTGAAATCCTGGATGGAAATAAGACTTTTATTCATATTAAAAAATCATATATTAACGGTCGCCGGTGGCAACGGGTTCCGTCGTGCATCCTCCTATTTTCCCGGTCATCTCGGTGAACTTGTCCACGAGCGACAGCCTTACGCTGGTTTCTATCCGGCACGTCATCCCGAAATCCTGGCTCTGTGCCGCAAGTCCCAGCTCCTTCATTACCTTCATCACACTGTTCATTTCCATGTAACCGAAAGTCAGACGGAATCTTTTCGTGGCGGTCTTCCGTATGATTCCGGCATTCGCAAGAGCATCGGCGGTCGCGCTCTTATACGCCCTGATCAGCCCGGGTATGCCTAACTTGATACCCCCGAAGTAACGGATGACCACTACCAGGACATCGCTCAACTCCATGGAGTCAATCTGTCCGAGTATGGGCCTGCCTGCCGAAGATGAAGGCTCCCCGTCATCGTTCGCTCTGAAAATATCTCTTTTATATCCGAGGCGGTAAGCGAAACAATGGTGTCTGGCATCGTGATACTCTTTCTTCAGGGAAGTCACTATGTCCTTTATTTCGTCTTCCGTTTCCACCGGATATGCACGGGAAATGAAACGGCTTCCATTGTCCTTGAACAGCCCTTCCGAAGGCCCTGCAATGCTTCTGAACGTGTCTTCCATTGTTTCGATCATAGGTCAAAAATAGTGTTTTTTGCATTATTTTGCAACGGCAATAAAATATTTTGTACCTTTGGCCTCCGATGAAATTTTTACGACATTATGATATTCAGATATAGGGTATCCCTTCCCGGTATCAAGGGTTTTGCCAGAGTCTACGAGGTAAAGGCCAATACCACTCTTTATTCATTCCACAAACAGATGAGAGCCGACATGGATTTCCCGCAGGACCAGCTCGTACTTTTCAAGGCGTTCGACCGGAACGGCGATGTGGTGGCTAAGTACGGGATTTTCAACCTCGGGGCCGGCACGATTGATTCCGTGACGATAGACCAGACCATCAAGGCCGGTGCCGTATCTTTCCAGTATTTCTACGACACGACGAATGCCAAGAGCGTCATCGTGACTTTCGACGGGCAGGCGGATCCGCGGCCGGATGCAGTTTATCCTCTGCTTGTAGAGACCAAGGGGCCGAATCCGGTGGATTTCGAAAACGGCTATGTGGCTTATGAGGACCTGCCGGACGACAAGAAAAAACCGATAGGGGAGGATTCCGGAGACGAGCCGGACGATGACGAGGATTACGGAGACGACGAGGATGTCTCGGACGACGAGGACGGGGAGGAGATTTTCGACGAGGATGAAGAATAGACTTCTGATAATATTAGGTCCGACGGCCGTCGGCAAAACGGATTACAGCATAAAGGAGGCCCTGAAATACGGGTCTCCTGTCATTTCATGCGATTCCCGTCAGATTTACCGGGAAATGTCGGTGGGAACTGCCGTGCCGTCCGGGGAGCAGCTTGCCATGGTAAGGCATTACTTTATCCACAGCCATTCCGTGACGGACAATTATTCGGCAGGACGATATGAGGTCGAGGCTGTGGCTCTGATAGAGAAACTGTTTTCCATGGGGCATGAGACTTTGGTAATGAGCGGAGGCTCGGGATTCTATATCGATGCGGTGTGCGAGGGCTTGGATGATTTCCCGCCGGCTGATGAAGATCTGAGGCGGACGCTGTCCGAACGGCTTCGCAGCGAGGGGGTCGAATCTTTGCGCCTGGACCTGAAACGTCTCGACCCCGAGTCATATGCCTCCATCGACATCGCCAACGGGCAGCGTGTGGTGCGGGCCCTGGAAGTATGCCTGATGACCGGGCGTCCTTTTTCGTCTTTCAAGACGGCCCGGGCCAAGACCCGCAGTTTCGGAATAGAGAAGATAGGACTTTCGATACCTCGCGATGTGCTTTACGGGAGGATAAATGCACGCGTGCTTTCGATGATGGATGCCGGACTGGTCGACGAGGTGCGCGGACTGAGCGGATACCGCCATCTGCCGGCATTGCAGACTGTCGGTTACAAGGAGATTTTCCAATATCTTGACGGAGAAATCACTCTCGACCGTGCCGTCGAACTCATCCAGCGGAACACCCGCCGCTATGCCAAGCGCCAGTTGAGTTACTGGAGCAGGGACAAGTCCATCCGCTGGATCGCTCCGGACAGTATCCGGAATTTGTAAACTATCCGCGATGCCGTATGAGGACAGGGAAGGGCGACATGATGTCCTGAAGGAAATGCTCGGGAGCATCGGAGAGAAAGTTTCCGTCGGGAGTCCTTTTGTGTGTGATTACGGCTGCATCCATATCGGTAACAATGTCAGCATCAATACGGGATACATATGCTCTGTAACCATATTTTGCCCGAATAAGCCTCCCGCCAATATGAAATGGCAAGTGTGCATATAGCTGCGATTGACAGATAGCATTTTGCCATGTAAGCATATATGGCTCATCAGCTTTCCTGTAATGATGAGCATCCTTATCGAGCAACTTATCAATATTACCGATGCCATTTTCCTGGGGCATGTGGGAGAAATAGAATTATAAAGGTGTGCTGCTCCATGTCTGCCGTGTGTCCGTCTGGAGTATGTTTCATTCATTTATCAGTGTAGCTCCCTGGTTTTTGTTCTTCGTGGCGATAGAACATTTGGGAGAACTGCAACTGGCAGTGGCAAACATTCTCCGGAGCATTTCCACTATGTTTTTTGTCATCGTCAATTCGTTTGCCGCCACAACTGGTTCACTGATAAGCAATCTGATTGGAGCGGACGAACGGGGAAAAGTATTTCCGTTATGCAACAGGGTAATCCGGTTAGGCTATGCCACAGGTTTTCCACTGATTGTGTTTGCTCTGATATTCCATCAGTCTGTTATCGGTGTCTATACGGACAATCCAGCTATCGTGCAAACCGCATGGTTACCGTTTGTGGTCATATTATTGAATTATCTAAAGGCTATGTAGATTCCAATCCTATTTTGTCTGGAAGTCAGTCTGGTATAGTTAAAGGATGTGTCTCCAAATCAATTTTGACTTTTTTGAGGTGTCTATATACAATAAACCCTCTCACAATGCTGCAAGAGGGCGTATCTATAAATTATTTCTTAAACAGGTCTGAATGTGTGCCTGTTCTTACGAGTTCAAGTATCTGTAATTCGTTGTTGTCTGTCTTTCTGTATATCAGAAGCCAGTCTGGTTTGATATGACACTCCCTGCATCCTGCAAATTCTCCTTGTAAGGCATGGTCTTTATTCTTCGCTGATAAAGAAACATCATTTGCCAACTTCAAAACAATGTCATTGAGTTCTTCCTCTGGCAAATTCCTGCGTCTTGCCAATTTTATGTCTTTCTTGTATTGGCTTGAAAGGATTATTCTCCGTTTTATTTGCTTGCTTCCAGATATTCCTCAAATGTATTGCATACTGTACCTTTACCCTCGTTCAGCTCCTTGATTGCCTTTCTCGTTGTCTCGTTCGGTATCTCTATCACTCCGAGAGTTTTAAGGTATCTGACCAGACATCTTCCCTCCTTTGTCCTCTCATTGACCGTTATAGTATATGTTGCCATATCAACCTCCTTTGTTTTCCACAAATATAGGTACAAACCGAGAGCAGAGCAAATGAAATTTGTTTTGCCAAGGTGCAGTCCTATAAATGTCCGTCAGGACAAATATCGTCTTTTTATCTTATATTCCCAAAGTAAATTTTCTGGATAAGCTGTTTATATATAATGAAATATGTAATGACAGAAATTTCAAGGGGTATATATAACTGGATTTTCAAAACCTTGTCAGCATATAAACAGAAAATCCTCCAACTCAATTTCACTTGAAATCAAATCGGAAGATTCTCTTTAAATGGTCGGCACTTAAAGTGCTGCGACAATCTTACGGACATTCTGTAACTTTTCCATAAACGATTTATTCCTTTTGGCTGTAAGCATATTGTATCTTGCCTGCATCTGTAACAGTGATTCTGCAGGAATATCCAATGCAGCCTCGACAAGCAGAGCAAGTTCTGTATTTACCTGTCTTTTGCCGTTCAGTACCTCATTGAACAGCGTGTATGAAATACCCATTTCTGTCGCCACCTGTTTCTGGGAGATTCCTCTATACTCCAGCTCATCTTTCAGCACCTCCCCGGGATGTGTCGGTCGGAAGGGCTCAAGATTGTTTGCCATCATATTCGGGTCTATCCCTTTAATGGAAGTAATCATATCTTTCTTATTTATAATGGTTAG
>CALUQC010000016.1 GCA_944322805.1 uncultured Bacteroidales bacterium
AAGGATGCCATGCTGAAAATGATATCGAATATCAGGACAGCTCTCGGAGAGCATATCGACTCCCTGGCATGGATGTCCGATTCGACGAAAACCGTCGCAAAGGAGAAGCTGGAAGCAATCACTGTCAAGGTGGGTTTCCCGGACAAATGGAAGGATTATTCTTCACTTATCATAAATCCAACCCTGACCTATGCCGAGAATATCCGCAGCATAAGGGTATGGGAAATGGCTGACAATTTCTCGAGGCTCGGCAAGCCTGTGGACAGGACGGAATGGCTGATGAGCCCGCAGACGGTAAACGCATATTACAATCCTACAACGAACGAAATATGCTTCCCGGCAGCCATCCTGCAGAAGCCGTTCTTCGATCCTAAAGCTGACGATGCCGTGAATTACGGTGCCATAGGAGTCGTGATAAGCCATGAAATGACCCACGGTTTCGATGACCAGGGACGCCATTTCGACAAGAACGGCAACATGACCGACTGGTGGAAACCGGAGGACGAGGCAGCTTTCAGGAAAATGACGGACATTCTCGTGGCGCAGTTCGATTCCGTCACTGTCCTTCCCGGACTGAAAGCGAACGGAGCATTGTGCCTCGGTGAAAACATAGCCGACCAGGGAGGTCTCCGGGTGGCCTACACCGCCTTGCAGAATTCGTTCGGAGGCAGCAGGCCTGCCGATATCGACGGCTTTACGGCTGAGCAGCGGTTCTATCTTTCCTACGCCCTGATATGGGCCATGAACATTACCGATGAAGAAAAAGCCCGTCTGACCAAGCTGGATGTGCATTCTCTCGGAGAAAACAGGGTGAACGTAACTCTGCGGAATCTTCAGACATTCTTCGACGCTTTCGGCATAAAGGATGGCGATGCCATGTACAGACCGGAAAATGAAAGGGTGGTGATCTGGTAGCTTTCGGAAATCAAGCATACTGGAGAGTTTATGAATGTCACGGCTTTCATCGCTGGCAGACTGCGTTTCAGAGGGAAATTCGCAATAATTTCCATTGCGCTCAGTTTTCTCGTGATGATAGTGGCCGTTTCGGTGTCTTCCGGATTCAGGAACGGGATACGCGATGCGCTGTCATCCGCGACGGGAGACGTGAGGCTCGTACCCGTGAATCTCGACTGGCTTTCCGGCTCGGCTCCCGTGGAAAGGCATCCGGCATATCTGCCGTACATAGATTCCTTGGACGGCGTCGAGGCTGTCATGCCTGTAGCCTACCGTGCAGGGATTGTCAGGAACGGGGATGTGGTGCACGGCGTGCTTTTCAAGGGTACGGAGACTTTCTGTCCCCCCGATTCCGTGTCTCTTCCCGTGAGTGTCCCTTCCCGTCTGGCTTCCATCCTTTCCGTAGCTCCTGGCGATTCATTCCTTGCATATTTCATAGGCGAAAGGGTCAAGGCCCGGAAGTTTACCGTGGTATCGGTGTATGATGACTTTGCCGAAGCGGACGACAGGCTGGTAGTTCATGGCAGGCTGTCTGACATCCAGAGAATCAATGACTGGGGTGCGGAATATGTATCCGCATTCGAAATCAGGCTCGCCGAACGCTTCCGTTCCGAGTCCGGCATGGCTGCCATGTCTGCGGAAATAGGCTCTGTCGCATTGCTGTATTCCTCAGAGGACGAGACATCCGTCGTCAGCATGTCGTCCGCCGATGAATATCCACAGCTTTTCGACTGGCTTTCCCTGATAGATTTCAATGTAGCCGTCATTTTGATTCTGATGACGTTAGTGGCCGGCTTCAACATGATTTCAGGGCTGCTGATCCTCCTTTTCGAGAACATATCCGCCATAGGCATCCTGAAATCTCTCGGAATGACTGACCGCGCCATTGCGAAGGTCTTCCTGCGCGCTTCCTCATCCATAGTCCTCAAAGGCATGGCTGCCGGGAATCTGGCGGCGCTTCTCCTGTGCCTGCTCCAGTCTGCGACGCATGTCATCACCCTCGATCCGTCAAACTATTTTCTATCATACGTGCCGGTACATCTCGACCTGCTGAAAATAATGGCAGCAGATGCAGCGGCCTATGTCATGATAATGCTGCTGCTCCTGCTGCCGTCAATGTTCATTTCCAGGATAGATCCGGCAGATACGGTCCGGATGAACTGATGAAAACTTTTCCAGGCCCGGGAGGCTGTATCCTTATGCCGGGCAGATTTCGCAGAATGCGGAATATATGTTCAGGATGTTTTCCACGTAGTTCATCGTTTCGGTACCGTTGAACTTGCCGAATTTCAGGTAGGTTTCCTGCAGGGTAGCGTCCTCACGCATCGACGGGATTACTTTCAGGATGTCGTCCCATTTGTTGGCGTCGAGGTTTCTCGCTGCGGCGAGATTCCTGCAGTCGGCTATCCTGCCTTCTCCGGCATTGTAGGATGCCAGGACGAATTTGAAACGTTCGAGATCCGTCATATCCTCGTCTCCGTACATCTTCTGGAGTCGTGCGAGGTGCATGGTGCCGGCCTTGATGTTCTCTTCCGGATTCAGCAGGTCCGATATGCCGTAGTATTCCGCTGTGGAGGGCATTACCTGCATAAGTCCCGTCGCCCCTCTGTGCGACACCGTGTTGATGGAGAACTTGGATTCCTGATAAATCACGGCGGCCAGCATCCTCCAGTCCCATCCGAGGCGGCCGGCATATTCCTTTATCAGTTTGTCGTAAGGACTTATCTTCGAGGAGATCATGCCCCTGTCGAATCTTGTCAGCGGATTTACCGTCCTGTGGTATTTCGCCCATGTGGCCCGGTATTCATCCGATTCCGTGTAGGTGGCAATCCAGGTGTTCACCTCCTTGATTTTGGCGATGTCTTCACTGTTGACCGCCCACACGGCATTGTCAATCTTTCTTGAAAAGATGAAATCCTTTCCGAAATGTCCGCAGGTATCGGGCAGCACCATTATGTCGACAGCCCCTGAAAGCAGGGAATCGGCGTAGTCGCAGTGGTTGTCAGCGAGAGAAATTTCGACTTCGGCCCCTACGTGTTCCCCGAATTCCTTGAGGAGTTCGTAATTGAAGCCTGTCCTGAACCCGTTTCTTCCATAGTTCTCGTTTCCGGTGTTTATGACACACCTGATAGTGTCGCCTCCGAATGTTTCGTACGGGCTGATGCCGTCGACTGCATTCGACCTGTCTCCGATAGTCACGGATCCGAAGACTAATGAGAATGCGACACAATACTTCATTACCGAGCGCATTTTTTTCGTAATTTTCATACTTTCCTCCTATTCTTGCGAGCTTCTCAGCTCAGTAGCGTTCCCAAAATTGGAAACTCTCTTAGGTTGTACATAAAACGGCCAGAAAATTCCGACTTTGAAGGCCTGCTGAGGCCTGATGTAATGGTGTGCACTGAAATAGTCGGCGGATTTGTTCGGCCAACCCATTCCGAGATTCACAGCCTTTACGAAAATGCAGGCTCTTTTCCACTGGATGTTCAGGAACACGTCTATATACGGACAATTCCCGTACATTTCTTCATTCTGGTTGTAGAACACCCCCACTACCGGATTGTAGGCCGGAGCGTACCATCTTGTTTCATAAGTGGCATTCGCCCCGATCTGCATCTGCATCACGTCCTTCACTACATTGAACTGGAAATAGTACCTGAAATTCAATGCGAGCATGGGCAGGCGCAGCACATCTTCATTCGATGAGAGCTGGAAAAGGGCCCGATGGTCAAAGTGGAAATTCCAAAGCCTGAAATTTTTCATGACAGATGCTGTCATGACGCTCATTGGTGTTTCGTTTTGACGTATCGTTCCGTGGTTGTCGTAATATATGTTGTTACTCAGCAACGCATATCCGAAAGCAGCGCTCAAATTCCATACCGGAATGTTGAGGGAGGCTTCCGCCTTGGTGGTGGAAATCTTTCCGAAATTGTTGTCCCACCAATAATGGTTGGTATGCAGGTGCTGGTGGTAATAGTCCGGCTCCTTGAGACTTGTCTCGAAGTGCACGTTCAGGTTGAGGGGGCTGGTCCTCGCCTTTCTGAACGGGTAGAAATTGAGTGACAGATTGGCAGCCACCGAGAAATCGTTTATCTCGCTTCCGAGGAACGTATAGCGTCCGGCAGCGTCCCACTTTATGTATTTTTTCAGCTGTCCCTGAGCTCCGGCGTAAAGGTATGCGGAGTTCCTGACTACCGGCTGCGGAGTCCGCAGGTAGCCCGACCTGTCGAAGTCATGGTAGTGCAGGAGTTTGTCCCCTATTCCAACGTCCAGCTTGGACACGATGCCTTCGCTTGACCACGGCTGGAGTCTCAGGAAAACCCTGTTGTCGAACTTCATGACACGCATGGAGTCCCGGCTCTGCGTCGGATTCAGGAAGAAATTGTTGTTGTAGAAATCCCTCGCCTCCGTATCGCTCGAGGAAATATTGTCCTCGTACACCTTCGTGTAGACCGAATACTCCGAACAATGTCCTATAAAAGCCGTCGTGACATCGTTTATTATGCTGTCGGCGTCAGCCTCCATTTCGGCCGCCCTGGCTTCCTCATCGAGCAGATATGCCGCTATGGCTGCGCTGTCTCCGGAGGCCATGAGACTGTCCCTGTATGCCCGTTCCGCCTTTTCAGCCTTCCTTTTTTCCCGTGCGTCTTTCGACAGGAAGGTAAACGGGATTCGGTAGGACTGGTCGAGGAATATGGTGTTTTTCTTTATCCTGTTGCTCGCATCCGAGAGACGCACGGATATTTCCCTGGCATCCACGGTCGTATCCCTGATCCAGAAATTGTCTACTATACCGCCGTTTTCGCTTTTCTTGATGCGGTTGAAAATGTAGCCGGCATTCATGAAATACCTCTTGCCGAGATAGTTGGCTGCGGCTACGAAAGTCCTGTTGTCGGTATCTTCGTTCTGAAGCATTCCGTTTCCGCCGAATCTGTCGTATTCAAGCGTTATGTTCAACTCCGGAAGGATGTTCTGGGTCGTCATCACCCGCACGTTGCTCTCCTCTTTCTCCGAATTGGCGAACAGAGTCCCCCAGTAGGCCAGCTCGGTGTACGGCGTCTTGGTATTGTACATCGGCAGTGTCTCCGGAGTATAGTTGTACACCATGTACGGAGTGTAGAAAACGGCATTTTCGGCCTCTTCCCGCTTGAAGAAGTTGTAGGTTTCCGTCGGCGAGCCTATTACGCCGAGATATGTGGCGTTCACGTCGTCATGCAGGAACGGATATTCCGTGTACCAGTGATTGTATGTCGTGTCTATTTCCTTGAGCTCTAAGTTATTGAAGTCTCTGTCGTGCGTCCAGGACACGATTCTCTTGTACTGCATCGAATCCGGAAGCACGTAGGTGTTCAGTATTCTCGGCGTGTTCTGTATGATACTGTCCTTGTATGCCCTGATACTGTCCTTTCTGGCTATGATGCTGTCTAATTCAATGAGTTTCAAGGCGGTTTTCTGCTCGATGATGACCTTTTTCTGTTCTCTGCGGGACAGTGAGTTGAACCATGCGAGCGAATCCCGCAGGGCAGTCTCCGTAGAGTCCTTGAATACGAGTGAATCGAGCCTGTGAAGCTCCAGGGAGTCTCCCGCGTTTCTGAGGGAATCCCGGACAAGAGCCCGTGTGGTGCTGTCTTTCAGCGCTATGTAATATTTGAATTTGAGGGTGTCGGTATATCTCAGAGAGTCAGGGACGACAATGGTGTCGGCGGGATTGACGATGCTGTCCTGAACTGCGACGGTGTCCGTCCCGGACAATGAATCCGGCACAGCCAGGGAATCCTCTTCCGGCAGGGTGTCCGTCCCGGACAATGAATCCGGTATCCGGACGGTATCATTGACTGACAAGGTGTCAGTCATCGCCGCCGGACCAGTTTCCGGCCTGCCGTACCGACCTGCATCGATGCCGAAAGTCTGGACTGCAGCCAGGCCCGTGAGCATCATCGGGAACCATATTTTTGATATAAGGCTCTTCATATCGAGCCGGCAAAGGTAGGTATATTTTCTTAAAATGCAAAATTTTTGGATTTTTCCGCCTTGCTGGTCAATATATTATGCCGCAGACCTCAAATTATCGCCATTCCCCTGCCCTTCATTTCCGCCATTGCGGCAGCGTGTCCTTCCTCCGAAACATAAGCCAGAGCCTTTTCCAGGACGGACACTTTTTTCCCGGCCCCGAGCAGGTCTTCCGCGGTGGCCTTGACGCAGAATTCCGTCGCAATACCGCATACGATGACATCATCGATGTCCAAAAGTTCCAGGACTTCGCCGACAGTCTGGCCCGCATGGTTGGTGCCTTCCCATCCGGAATACTGCTCCCTTGCCTTGTCGCATCCTTTATAGAATGTGAGCTCCTCCGTGACGTACGGCATCAGAAGGTCGTGTATGGCGCTTCCCCGCGTGTTCATGACGCAATGCACCGGCCACGGACCTCCCTGCTCCGTGAAAGAACAGTGCCCGGACGGATGGTGGTCGCAGATGAACATGACGGGAAACTGTCCGAAAATGCCTTCTTCGTCATTTCCTGAAGATGAAGTGTTCCTGTCTATGAACGCCGCGGTCTCCCTTACGGCCTCCTTTGCATTGAGACAGGCCATGGAGCCGTCTATGAAATCATTCAGCATGTCCACCACTATGAGGGCGGAATTGTCTGGTCTAAATGTGGAATTCATTTATTTCGCGGGAAAGTTTGTCGATAATACTGTTTTTCAGGTCATACAGGGTGTCCGAAATATCCACCTTGTAATAATGCGGGTTGATAAGACGCCTCTCGCTCGGGCTGAAATGGCTCAGCGTCCTGTCGTAATATGCCTTGCTTTCGGCCAAGGTGCGTTTCGGAGCGCATGTCTTTCCGTTTTCCATGACTTTTTCCTGAAGTGCGCATGCCGTATAGCCGCCGGCTTCGAAAGTCTTGTACTTGTATCTGTCGAACTCGTCGTAGACGGTAAAACTTTCCCTGCCTCTGATTTTGCGTTCCAGCTCGTCTCCCCGCAGGCACGTCACGTCGGCCTTGAACACTTCTCCGGCCTCCGGGTCGTTCTTCATTATCCTGTACGTGATCTGGAATCCGGGATTTATCAGCTTTGCCTTGTCTTCCGACCGCTTCAGCACGGGCTCGCCGTCTATCTGCACCAGCTTGTACACGTTCCCGAAGCACGGATTCGCCTTGCTCGTGGCTATCGCATCGCCTACGCCGTAGGAGTCAATGCATGCCCCCTGGCGTTCGAGGTCGGAAATGATATATTCATCCAGGGAATTGGTGGCGAATATCCGGCAGTTTTTCATGCCGTGTTCGTCCAGTATGCGGCGGCATTCCGTGGAAAGGTAGGCCAAGTCTCCGCTGTCGAGCCTGATGCCGTACATGAGGGGATAGCTGTCGTCGATACCGTTGTCCCTGTATGCCCTGACGGCGTTCAGTATTCCGCATTTCAGCGTATCGTATGTATCGACGAGCAGAATCAGCGTTTCGCCCTTGTGGCTTTTGATATACGAGTCGAACGCCTTGTATTCTCCCGAGACCGAGCACCCGAATGAAGTGACGTAGCTGTGCGCCATGGTCCCGGTGGAGCCGCAGCCGAAAATGTTTCCGGTCATGATATTGGAAGTGTTCGCACAGCCTGCAATGATGGCCGCTTTTGCCCCGTAGACCGCAGCCCATGGCCCGTGGGCCCTCCTCGAGCCGAATTCGCTTACGGGCTTGTTCGTAGCCCTGCACACCCTCGAAGCCTTGGTAGCCACGGCCATCTGGTGATTCATAATGCAGAGCATCGGCGTTTCAAGCACCTGGGCCTCTATCATGGGACCCTCCACTATGATGACCGGCTGGTTGGGGAATGCTATTTCCCCTTCTCTCATGGCGTAGATATTGCCGGTAAACTTCATTCCGGACAGATATTTGCGGAAGCCGGCGTATTCTTCTCCCGGCAGGAACTTTTCGAAGAATTCTTCCGGCATTTTACCGAGGCCTTCCACCATTTCCAACACTTCCTCCACCCCGCTTACCACGGCCCAGTTGTTGTTTTCTGGCGCTTTCCTGTAGAACAGGTTGAAAATGGCTGTCCTGTCCCTGAATCCGTAGTCATAAAAAGACTTTCCCATCGTGTACTGGTACTTGTCCGAGCAATAGGCATTATTGAACATCGGCAAACGTTAAATTTTTGCAAATGTAGTTTTTTTGGAACATAAGCCCCTAAAAATTTTCAAAATTCGTAAATTAGCCGGATCGGTCGGAAGCATCTGCGGCGGACTGTCCCCGTTTACCGACAATGCAAAACAGATAACGATGGAAAATACCGAACTTGAAGACCTTTTCATGACGTATGCCGGACACGCGCCGGAGAAGACGGAAATCCTGACATCCTCGGGAAGCAACCGAGTATATTACCGCTTGTCCGGCGGCGGCTTTTCCGCCATCGGGGTGGCTGGGACCGTGGCCAAGGAGAACGAGGTGTTCTGCGCCATGGCAAGGCATTTCGCATCAAAGGGAATAAATGTTCCCAGGATTTATGCAGTGAGCGGGGACGGGATGTATTATCTGCAGGAGGACCTCGGCCGCGAGAGCCTGTTCGACAGGCTTTCCGCAGGAAGACAGTCAGGCAAATATTCGCCAGGTGACGAGGCGCTGCTGAAAAAGACGGTATCCATGCTTCCCGACATCCAGATCAGGGGAGCGGAGGGCTGGGATTTCTCCGGATGCCTGTACGACAAGGGTTTCGACAGGCGTTCCGTCATGTTCGATTTGAACTATTTCAAATACTGTTTCCTGAAAACGTCCGGGCTCGAGTTCGATGAAAACAGGCTTGAGGATGATTTCGAAAAATTGGCCGGACTGCTGCTGCATTATGATGACAACGCTTTCATGTACAGGGATTTCCAGTCCAGAAACGTAATGATGCGGGGCGACGAGCCGTATTTCATAGATTTCCAGGGAGGCAGGCGCGGACCTGTGTATTATGACCTTGCCTCATTCGTATGGCAGGCCAGATCCGACTTCCCGCAGAGCCTGAAGGACGTGCTTGTGGACGAGTATGTCAGGGCATTGGGGAAATACAGGAAAGTGAATAATGCGGAATTCAGGAAAGCGCTGCGGCTGTTCGTGCTGTTCAGGACATTGCAGGTGCTCGGAGCTTACGGTTTCAGAGGCGGATTCGAAAGGAAAAGCCATTTCATGGAAAGCATACCGTATGCGGTGGCCAACCTGAAGGAAGCCCTGCCCGTTGCAGCCGGGGCATGCCCGTATATGACGGACGTCCTGGATCGTCTGGCAGGACTTCCTCGTTTCGGAAAAAAGGACGTCCGGAGTGCAGCCGCACGGAACAGGCTGCATGTCAGGATTTTCAGCTTTTCATACAGGAAGGGGATACCCGAAGATGCTTCGGGCAATGGCGGAGGCTATGTTTTCGACTGCCGGGCCATTCACAATCCGGGGAAATACGAGCAGTACAAGGCGTTGACTGGAATGGACAGGGAAGTGAAGGATTTTCTCGAGAAATGCGGCGAGACTACTGCGTTTCTTTCAAATGTCTGCGCACTCGCGGATGCCCATGTGGAAAAATACATTGGCAGAGGTTTTACCGACCTGATGTTTTCCTTCGGCTGCACCGGCGGCCGGCACCGCTCGGTGTACTGCGCGGAAGCATTGGCCGGGCATCTGCATTCCAAATACGGAAATATCGATATTACCCTTGTCCACAGGGAGCAGGGGATAGAAAAGAGATTCTGATGCCAACAGCGATGATTTTTGCCGCGGGGCTCGGCACACGGCTCAGGCCGCTGACAGACAACATGCCCAAGGCTCTCGTACGGGCGGGCGGCAGGCCCCTGATCCGGATAATATCGGACAAGCTCGTTTCGTGCGGATATGACGATATAGTGGTGAACGTGCATCATTTTGCCGATATGGTGGAAGATTATCTGCGGACGCTGCATTATCCCGGGGTAAGGATAAGGGTTTCGGACGAACGAGACTTTCTCAGGGATACGGGCGGGGGCATCAGGCATGCCGGGAAGTTCCTTGCCGGCTCCGGACATTTCCTCGTGCACAATGTGGACATCCTTTCGAACATTGATCTCGTCAGTTTCGAGGCGTCGGTACGTCCGGACGCGCTTGCCACATTGTCCGTAAGCGACAGGAAGACGTCACGCTATCTGCTTTTCGATGACGGGATGCGGCTTGTCGGATGGACCAACCTGTCCACGGGGGAGGTCAGAAGCCCGTATCCGGACGTGGAGCCCGGAAATTGCCGGAAATATGCTTTTTCCGGCATTCATATAATTTCGGATGAGGTCTTTTCCCTGTTCGGAGAAAAAGGTTTCGGAGAAAAATTCTCCATTATCGATTTTTATCTGAAAATGGCTGCCGAACGGCCTGTGTACGGCTATGTCCAGGACGGGCTCGAGGTGCTCGATGTCGGCAAGCCGGAGCAGCTGGCTGCCGCATCAGGTTTTATGACATCGCATTCCATGTGATTCAGCAGGCCTTGCGGCTGTTTTTCCGGACTATCCTTATGAAAAGAATGACAAGGAAAAGGCTTGCAGCCACAAGGGTAAGGTATTGCCATAACGGCAGTATCTCCGTATAGGAATTCATCTGCCTGAAAGTTTCATTTTGTCCGATCAGAGCCGCAAAGGTGTTGTTGGTGCAGTGCATGAGCATGGTCAGTTTCAGGGAACCTGTCCTGTAATATACGTAGGCGAACAGCATGCCGAGCAGGAATGCCGGTACGGCCTGCCATGGATTCATGTGGATGAGCGCGAAGAAAAGTGAGGATATGACCATCGCCCACAGGGGTTTCATGTGCCTGAGCAGTCCTCTCAGCACCATGCCCCTGCACAGCCATTCCTCGAACAGGGGTGCGAATACGGATACGGACAGGAGGGTGGCCCACAGCGGGGTGCCTGTCAGCATCTGTTCCGTAAGGTCGTCGAACCATTGCGGAGTCGGCGGCATGATTTTCATGACGGGGTCTGTCAGGAATGCGGCTGCAAGGGTGACTATGACCGACATCAGGGCCAGAACCGCCCCTCCGAGCCTGCCGAAACGGCTGCTGTCTACCGGAACATGCTCCCCGTCTTCGAATACCTGGTTGAACCGGCTTCTGGCGGAGGCGTAAATGATGGCCGGGATGAACATTACCGGATAGGATATGAGCATGGAATATGCGTTGAGCCCCTCGGCTCCCGGTATCAGGAGCAGGATATACATCACCGCATTGCCCAGGAGTGCTCCGGCCAACAGGAACAGGAGCAGAATCAGGACACCTTTCATGTCCGGAAGGTAATAATCGAAGTTGGCGGGGGAGGCGAATGATGTCTTTACTTTGCGTTTCGGCGTCAGCATGCTCATGGAATTAAAAATAATGCGTGAAAAAAAACAGGCCCCTGACAGGGGTCGTGAGCGGTTTATGAGAATGTCCTGAAGACATTCGGAAGCGGGCAGGGGATGAATCCAGCCTTCCGGAAAAAGACATCAGGGTGACCTGAAAGGAAAGATTTTACCTTTTTCAGCCACCCTGATATTATTACTTGTACAGAGGAGTCGGATATACTCCCTTGTCGGCGAATTCCTGGAACTTGGCCACTACACCCGGTCTGTCCTGCTTGAATGTGACTCCGAACCAGCGTGACGGCGTAGACAGCAGTTCGACTTTCGCGGTCTTGTTCTTGATCATGATATCGACGGCGTAAGGAATGTAGTATTCCTTTTTAAGCTCGTTGATGTTTTCTTTCAGGAATGTGATGAAAGTCTCGTAGCTGCTTTCGAAATAGTCCGGAGTGAAACCCCACATGTTCATGGAACACAGGGCCTTGCCGTCCACTTCCACGCGTTCTCCGTTGCTGTTGTCTGCATATACTTTCCCGTCGGCGGCCTTTTCCACGTTATGATGCTCTTCCACGTGCGTGAGATAGTGGCTGCTGTCGGCAGAGCAGATGCCGCGGGACACTCCGCCTGATTCGGAGAGCGTATTGTCAAGTTCGAAACCGACGAGGCAGTATTCCCCTTTGGTATTTGCATGGGCCATGAGCCAGTCTGCCATTATCTTGAAGGAATCCTTGCCATAGTAGTCGTCGCCGTTGATGACCGCGAACGGCTCCTTGATGATGTCTTTGGCCATAAGTACGGCATGGGCTGTCCCCCACGGTTTTTCTCTGGCCGGATTCAGGGTAAAGCCTTCCGGTATTTTGTCCAATTCCTGAGTCACGAAATCGAATTCGAGCGGAGTGCCGTCAGTGCAGGTGACATGTTTGTATCTTTCGTGCACCATTTTCTTGAAATCTTCGAGAAAATAACTCCGTACAATATAAACTACTTTCCCGAAGCCGGACTGCACTGCATCGAAAATCGAATAGTCGATGATCGTTTCTCCGTTCGGGCCGAGCCCGTCCATCTGTTTAAGACCTCCATAGCGGCTGCCCATACCGGCAGCAAGGACTAAAAGCGTTGGTTTCATAAATCGTTATGTTAAGTAATGTGTTTATCCTCGGCGGATGTCGTAATATTCTTCAAATTTAGTTATTTTTGCGGAAGAATGCGGCCTGTAGGGAAAAAACTTTTTAATCCGGGTTAACATGAACAGATTCAGAAATATTTTCAGGGGAGAGCACAGGAGTTTCATGCGCTACGCTGCAATAGCCACATTGCTGTTTTTCCTGTTTGTCCTTTTCAAGCCCGGCAGCAATATTTTCAACTGGATAAATGCCAGGAGGGAGATTTCCCGCCAGGAAAGGCAGATTTCCGAATATGAAAAGGCCCTGAAGGAACTCGGCACGAGAATAGATCTGCTGACTTCCGACAGGGATACCCTTGAAAAATTCGCCCGGGAGAGATTCCATTTGGCCGCTCCCGGCGAAGATGTCTACATAATTGAAGGCGACTGAAATCCCATCCGGTAACGCCGCAGCACCCCAGTTCCCTGTCAGGTTTCCGCCATTGCGACGTAACGGGTGCAATGCAAGGCATCAAGGGGCGCCCGACGGGAGTTTACTTCCGTAAATGACCGAGGTCGTACCCGCCGATAACGCCGCAGTGCGCCCGTTACGTCGCAATGGGTCAGAAGCCGGTATAATTCATCGGCGTAATACCCCTCAACTCCTCCTTCACCGCCTCCGACACGTCAAGCGTCTCTATGAAGTCGGAAATGGTCTTGTGATTTATGACGGAGCCGGTACGGGTGAGCGCTTTAAGTGTCTCATAAGGATTCGGATAGTGCTCGCGTCTGAGGATGGTCTGGATGGCCTCGGCCACTACGGCCCAGTTCCTCTCCAGGTCAGCCTCGATAGCCGCCTCGTTCAGAATCAGTTTCCCGAGGCCCTTTTTCAGGGAATTAAGGGCTATGACCTGGTGCGCGACAGGTATTCCAATGTTCCTGAGCACCGTGGAGTCCGTCAGGTCGCGTTGCAGCCTTGAAATCGGAAGTTTCATGGACAGGAACGTCAGTACTGCGTTAGCCATACCGAGATTGCCCTCGGCATTTTCGAAATCTATCGGATTTACCTTGTGCGGCATTGCGGAGGACCCTACTTCGTTCCTGTTGACTTTCTGTTTGAAGTATTCCATCGAAATATAGGTCCATATGTCCCGGGCCATGTCTATGAGGATGGTATTGATTCTCCGCATGTTGTCGAATATGGCAGCCAGGTTGTCGTAGTGCTCGATCTGTGTGGTCGGGAACGACCTTTTCAGCCCTAAGGAAGCTACGAATGCATCCCCGAAGCCGATCCAGTCGATGTCGGGATAAGCGACCTTGTGGGCGTTCATGTTGCCGGTGGCTCCGCCGAACTTGGCCGGATAGGTCAGCAGCGAAAACTGCCTGAGCTGTTCTTCAATACGGACCTGGAAGACCCTGAATTCCTTTCCCACCTTGGTAGGCGATGCCGGCTGGCCGTGCGTTTTGGCAAGCATGGGGATATCCTTCCATTCTTCCGCCATGGTGCGGATGATGCCGAGGACTTCTCCGACGAGCGGGAGCCAGCAGTTTTCCACTGCCTCTTTCAGGGAAAGCGGGACCGAAGTGTTGTTTATGTCCTGGGACGTGAGTCCGAAATGCACGAATTCACTCCATTCCAGGATACCCATTTCCCCGAATTTCTCCTTTATATAATATTCCACGGCCTTGACGTCGTGATTAGTGATTTTTTCGATGTCCTTTACTTTCTGCGCATCTTCCGGCCTGAAGTTCCGGTAGATGTCCCTCAGGCTTTCGAACTTGCCGCGGTCGAATCCGGAAAGCTGCGGCAGCGGGATGTTGCACAGTGCGATGAAATACTCTATTTCCACGCGGATACGGTACCTGATCAGCGCGAATTCGCTGAAATATTCCCTGAGAGGCTCTGTCTGGCGTTCATACCGGCCGTCGACAGGGGAGACAGCCATAAGTGATTCTTTACTCATTGCGGTTATATGCGGTTTGTTCGGCGCAAAAGTACGATTTTATTTTCTATCATGAAAGAAAAACGCAAACATGGTCACTCCGCATGACCGGCATGCGCGTGGAACGGTCTAAAGCATACGGTAAATTTCCACTGTGCGTCTGGCTTCTGCCGCGTCGTGGACCCGCAGTATGTCGGCGCCTTTCTGCAGAGCGGCGAAATGCAGCACCTGCGTCTGGGGCAGCGATTCTTCCGGCGTAATGCCGAATTTGCGGTATATCATGCTTTTGCGGGATACTCCGACGAGGATTTTCCTGCCGAAGACGGCAAATTTGTCCAGCTCCTTGAGCAGCAGATAATTCTGATCAACGGTCTTGGCAAAGCCGAATCCGGGGTCCAGAATCCAGTCATCTATTCCGTGCAAGGCGGCCTTTTCCGAGAATTTTACGAAATAGCCGGCCACCTCGTCCGCCACGTTTGAGTATTCGCAAAGTCCCTGCATCGTTTCCGGCGTGCCCCGCTTGTGCATGGCGACGTACGGAAGTTTCAGTCTGCCGACGGTCCCGAGCATGGCGGGGTCATCCTCCCCGGCGGAAATATCGTTGACCATGAATTTCCCGATGCTGTCGAAACATCTTTCAGCAATGCCTGCCCTGAATGTATCTACCGAAAATGCCGCATGCGGAAATTCCTTCCGGAGGATTTGCATCAGCGGGGCGAGCCTTCTCCATTCTTCCGCTTCATCCACGACTGCCGCCCCGGGCCTTGTGGAGCATGCTCCGATGTCGATAATGTCGGCGCCCTCCTCAAGCATTAAGCCTATTCTTTCCATTGCCGCGCCTGTGTCCGTCTTACCGTCCGCTCCGAAGCATCTGCTCCGTGAATAATACGAATCTCCGGTCAGGTTTACTATTCCCATTATGGAGATTTTTCTGTTTTTATCCGAATTCGCAGTATCTGACATGATTTTCTCCTTTTTCCGTTTCCGGGAAATCCCAGGTTTTTGCATGAAACTGTCCTGAAATTTCAAAACAATTTCTAAAAATATCCTTTTTGGCATATCTTTACAAAAAATTAAACGGAAATTTATGCTTATCGTAGTGGAAGGGCTCGACGGGGCCGGAAAATCGACCCAGGTGGGAAAACTCAGGCAATATTTGGAAAACAGGTACGGACAGGTGGACTATATACATTTCCCCCGGTATGACGCTCCTGTCTACGGCGATCTCATAAGCCGTTTCCTGCGGGGTGACTACGGAGACATAAATACGGTGCACCCCCAGCTCGTCGCTCTGCTGTATGCCGAGGACAGGCATCAGGCGGCTCCCGGCATGAGAAGGGAACTGGAAGCGGGAAAGACCGTACTCCTGGACCGTTACGTATATTCCAACATAGCCTATCAGTGCGCGAAACTCGGGAATGAGCAGGACAGGCTCTCCCTCAGGGACTGGATTTTCAAGACGGAATTCACGGATTTCGGGCTTCCGCGGCCCGACCTGAACATCTTTCTTGATGTGCCTATCGGCTTCGTGGAGAAAAAACTGTCTTCGGCAAGGCAGGGCAGCGACCGCGACTATCTGGAAGGCGGAAAGGATATCCATGAGTCCGATATCGAATTCCAGAAGCGGGTCAGGGAAGTCTATCTGAGCCAGTGTGAAGCCGACAGGGACTTTGTGCGTGTGGACTGCGCCGCCTCCGACGGCAGCATGCTTCCTCCGGATATCATTTTCGGAAAGATAAGGGATATTCTGCGGAATCTTGATTGACAATGCCATGAATAAAGTATTGGAACGCACGAAACGTTTTTGCGGCTATTTGGTCGGCATAGTATTCTTCATTTCCGGTGTATTGAAACTGCTCGATCCGGTGGGGACCTCCCTCATCGTGGAGGAGTATTACAAGTTCTTCCATGTGGAATTCCTCGACTTTTCCGCAAAAAGCGTTGCCGTCATTCTTTCGATGCTCGAATCGCTTATAGGGGCTGCGCTTATTACCGGCCTGTGGCGGAGGATCACGGCCATCGCCGCATTGTCGGCCATGGGTTTTTTCCTGCTGGTATCCATCTCCTTGGTGATATTCAACCCGGTGATGGACTGCGGCTGTTTCGGAGAAGCTGTACATCTGACGCATACCCAGACGCTTTTCAAGAATCTGATACTCTCCGCCCTCTGCTGCGCTTCGTTTTTCCCGTTCTCGGCCCTCGGCTCTCCGAAAAAACGCAAGTACGTGGCTTTTTCCATGGTCGTTTCGGGACTCGTCGTATTTACAATATATTCATTGCTTTACATCCCTCTGATTGATTTTACGGACTATACCGCGTCCGCACGCTTGGAAGCCTCCGAAAGGCATATAGACATGAATCTGTCCGCACCTGACGAATATGATGCCGTATTCATTTATGAAAAGGACGGAAAAAAGCGGGAGTTCACGCTGGATGACCTGCCGGATTCGACATGGACATTCGTTTCCGCTGAAACGATGCGCAGGGAACGGCCGGCCCGCTACGGGGAAAACAATATCTCGCTGCCGGTAATCGATGCCGATGGCGGATATCATGACAAACTGGCCGTAGGGGAGAAGGTGATGGTGGTGAGCGTATATGCTCCTGAAAGGCTGTCCGTGAGGAAGTGGAATGCCGTCTGTTCTTTTCTCCGTTCTGCGGAAAAAGGCGGATTCAGACCGCTTCTCCTTGCTGCGGCTTCTCCTGAAACCGGAAGCGCCGTCATGGACAGGCTCGAAGCTGACGGACGTGCTGATGCCGGCTATCTGCGGCAGGTGTTGTATTATTCGGACTACAAGACCCTGATTTCCCTCAACCGCTCCAATGGAGGCGCCACGTATTTCGCTGACGGATTCCTGGTGAGGAAATGGGCGTTCAAGGCATTGCCGGACGAAGACAGGGTGATGGAGTTGGGTACAGAAGATCCGACTGAACCGCTTCTTTCGTACGGTACAGCCGGAACTCTTTCTTTTCAGGCATTTCTCCTCTATGCTTTCGCAGTAATGCTGCTGCTGTAGAGCCCTGGAAATGATTTAGAATCTGTCTTCCGAGGAAACAGTCAGTTTCTTGCGTCCGTGGCGGCGGCGTGAAGCAAGTACGCGACGGCCGTTAGGCGTGGACATACGCTCACGGAAGCCATGTTTGTTGCGACGTTTGCGCTGAGAAGGTTGGAATGTTCTTTTCATTATCTTATGTTTTTATTTTCAGTGAAAATTTGGGAGTGCAAAGGTAGTATTTTTCGAATTAAATACAAATAAATTTCTGCATGTATGGTCATCTTTTTTCGAAAAATATGACCATTTTCCCTTCGAAATATGCGTCATGAAGCCAGGAATCGATTTTCCATGTGTGCACCTTGCCGGATGGAATATGGTATTTCTGCATCGCAACTCCGAGCTCTCCGGCTATGTCGCCGCCTTTCAGGTAGAGAATCCCTTTGGTATATTTGCCGTTGGTCCAGGGCAGGAAATTCTCTATCGAGGTGACAGCCCTCGATACTATGAAGTCGAATTTCGAGGCGATTGTTTCGGCCCTTGCATTGACGGTCGTCACGTTCTCAAGCCCTAATGCTTCTGCCACGGCGGATGCCACCTTTATTTTTTTACCTATGGAATCGCACAGGGTGAATTTCCCTCCCGGGAAAAGGATGGCCAGCGGTATGCCCGGGAAACCTCCTCCGGTGCCGATGTCCAGGATGGAAACATTGCCCGAAGGGTCGCGGAGGGCATCATATGTTTCCGGCAGGGCCATTTTAACGTATTCGGCGACAGCCAGCGAGTGAAGCACGTGGTGGCAGTACAGTTCGTCGATGTCTTTTCTCGATATGACGTTGATTTTAGAGTTCCAGTCTCGGTACAGGGCCTCCATCTGCCTGTACTGATTCTCCCTGGTTTCATCCAGATCGCCGAAAGATTGTCCGACGATGCTTTTGAATTCTTCGAAGGTCATGATTCTTGATGATTTATTGCAGTTCGTCGGAAATATCCATCATTTTCAGGAGCTGCTCCTTTGCCCTGCGGATTCTGGTCTTGACAGTATTGATCGGAAGATCGAGAGTTTCCGCTATCTCCTTGTATCCGAAATTGTCTATCAGATTCATTTTCGCCACGGTGCGGTAGTCATCCTTGAGTTTGTCGATGTTCGCTATCCACTTGTCGTATTCCTGCTGTTTGATGATGTCTTCTTCCGGATTGTGGACCGGGGCCGGAATCTCGCTTATTTCGGACATCTGTTCGTTGATGGAAGTCGTGGGCATGTTGCTCTTTTCCCTGTCCTTCCGCCCGATATGGTCGAGCGCCGTGTTCCTCGCAATCCTGAACAGCCATGTGGAAAACCTGTATTCCGGATTGTAGAGGGCTATCTGGCTGAATGCCTTCTGGAAACTTTCCAGCATTATGTCCTCGATATCTTCGTTCTGCGATACGTATTTCGCTATATGGTTTCTCACTCCGATATTGTATCTCGTGTACAGCACGATATAGGCGGCCTGGTTCTGTTCGAGTGCCAGGCGTATCAGGTCCATGTCGGAGAGCTCAGTGAGCTTCGAGCCAGTTTTTTCCATAATTGCACTCAACTGTTAAAGGTATGGACAGCTCTATGACATTCTGCATCTTCTCGGTTACGAGACTTTTCAGGACCTCCGTTTCCTCTTTCACCGCATCGAATACGAGTTCGTCGTGGATCTGGAGCACCATCCTGCTTTTCAGGCCCTTTCTGCGGATTTCCCTGTCCGTTTCGGTCATGGCTATCTTTATGATATCGGCGGAAGTCCCCTGTATGGGCGCATTCACCGCATTGCGTTCGGCCAGCGAGCGGACCGTGGCGTTTTTAGAGTTTATGTCGGGCAGATACCTTCTTCTTCCGAACAAGGTCTCCACGTAGCCGAGTTTCCGAGCTGTCGCAACGGTGTTGTCGATGAATGTGGCGATCGCCGGGAAATTGCGGAAATAGTCGTCGATGATTTTTTTCGCTTCGCTTCTCGGAATTTTCAGCCTTGAAGCGAGTCCGAACGCGGATATACCGTACATTATTCCGAAATTGGCTGTCTTGGCTATTCTCCTGAGGTCCGGGGTGACTTCCTCCGGGCTGATGCCGAAAATTTTGGCGGCCGTGATGGCATGGACGTCGAGACCGTGCCTGAAAGCGTCGATCAGATGGGCATCCTGGCTGAGATGCGCCATGATGCGCAGTTCGATTTGCGAATAGTCCGCCGAGAGTATCACTCCGTCCGGGGCGGACGGTACGAATGCTTTCCGTATTTCGCGTCCGCGCTCGGTCCTGATTGGTATATTCTGCAGATTCGGCTTTGATGAACTGAGCCTGCCCGTAGCCGTGAGGGCCTGGTTGAACGTAGTGTGGATTTTTCCCGTCAGGGGATTCACCAGTCCCGGCAGAGGCTCGATATACGATGACAGCAGCTTTTTCACCGCACGGAATTCCAGTATTTCGTTTATGATGGGGTGCTTGTCCTGCAATGCGGCCAATGTCTCCTCGTCGGTGGGATAATACTGTTTGCTGCCGGTCTTCCTGGCCTTGGGATCGAGCGCCATTTTCTCGAAAAGCACGATGCCTATCTGCATGGGAGATGATATGTTCAGCTCCGGCTCCCCGGCCATCTCCCTGATTCTCTGCTGTCTTTCCTGCAGTTCCTTCTTCAGGCCGGCGGCGTAATTCCTCAGCTGCGCCATATCCACTTTCACTCCGGCCTTTTCCATTGCCGCAAGCACCCTGATCAGCGGTTCCTCTATCTTGCTGTACAGCCCGTCCGCCCCGAGTTCCTCCAGATTTGCCATAATCTTTTCCTGGAGAAGCATGTCCACCACGGCTTCTTTTCCTCTCGAGCTTTCGGCAGCGGCTTCCTCGTCATCGAACAGGGATTTCTGCACCGGCCCCGCACTGTTTTCCTCGATGTCGATGCCGAGATAGCTCATGGACAGGATGCCTGCCTTGTGGCTTTTTTCAGGATTTATCAGATAGTGCATCAGTTCGATGTCCATGAGCGGCCCGTTGAGGGATATGCCGTCCGATTCCAATGCGTTTATCTGCGCCTTCAGGTCGTAGCCGCATTTCCGGATGCCTTCATTTTCGATGATGCTCCTGAATCCGGAGCAGTCTCCCGAGGAAAAATAATTGATGCCGCCGGATATTGTCCCTGCGGTAAGTTTCCTGATGCGCGAGAACACGCCTTCGCCCGAAAAGTCGGCGACCATGCTGAATATGCCCGTCCCGGCAGCCATATTGCAGAATCTCTCCGGAGATATTTCCTGCATTTCCACTTTTTTTGTGTCCGGTGCCGACGGCGGCGCAACATGGCTGATGAATTTCATCAGTGAACTGAATTCGTACTTGCGGAACAGACTTGCGGTTTCCGGAGCATAGTCGTTTGTGACTTCTGCTTCCTTCAGGTCCAGGCCGACATCGATGTCAGTCTTGATGGTCACTAACTCGTGGCTCAGCCTTATGTGGCTTTCCGCATCCTCGAAGGCGGCCTTCTGCCGGGGAGTCAGTTCGCCGATATGCGCATATATGTTTTCCACGGAGCCGTATTTCGCTATCAGCCTGCCGGCCCCCACTTCGCCTACGCCCTTGACCCCGGGCACATTGTCGGAAGTGTCTCCGCATATCGTCAGCATCTCTATCACTTGCTCCGGTCTCTGGATGCCGTATTTTTCGCAGACGGTCTTCCTGTCTATCAGTTCTCTTTCCCCGCCTGCTTTCCCGGGCTTGTACTGGATGATGTGCTCCGAGATGAGCTGTCCGTAATCCTTGTCGGGAGTGACCATGTAGACAGTGTAGCCCTCCTTTTCGCAGGCTTTGGCTGCCGACCCTATCACATCGTCGGCCTCGTAGCCGGGAATCATTATGACGGGGATTTTCAGGGCCCTGCATATTTCGGTCAGCGGCTCCAGCGAATCTATGACAAGCTGCGGGGTCGCCTCCCTGGTAGCCTTGTATTCCGGATAGAGCTTGTGCCGGAATGTCCCTCCGGGAGGGTCGAACGCGACTGCCATGTGCGTAGGCTTTTCGCGCTCTATCATTTCCAGGATGTACTTCGTGAATCCGAAAAGGATGGAAGTGTCGACACCTTTCGAATTTATCATCGGCCTTCTCAGGAAGGCGTAGTACATCTTGAAAATCAGGGCGTGACCGTCTATGAGATATATGTTTTTCTCCATTTTTCCAAAGGCAATAAACCGTTCAAAGATAGTGTATTTTCAAAATTTCAGGAAATTTCTCTCCGAAAATACTTTATAAAATTCAGAAACGGTTTCATGTCCGGATATTTTCCGGAAAAACTCGGACGGTTTCCGAATTCGTGCTATATTTATGAAAATTTTACGCTTGCCGGGGACATCCGCGCCCGGTGTGACCGCCATGAAGATATTGATTGTAGAAGACGACCGTTCGCTGATGGAAATAATGACTGCCGCACTGAAAAAGGAAGGCTATACTGTCGAATGCGCACCTGATTTCAGAACGGCGTCGGAAAAAATTGAAGTCTACGCATATGACTGTATCCTCCTGGATATAATGCTTCCCGGAGGGAGCGGACTCGAGCTGCTTGCCCGTACGAGGAAACTGAATACCAGGGTGAACGTCATCATCATATCGGCGAAGGATTCCATAGACGATAAGGTCTCCGGGCTCGAGCTCGGGGCGGATGACTATATAGCCAAGCCGTTCCATATTGCGGAACTTTCCGCCAGGATACGCAGTGTCGTGAGAAGAAGCCGCAGGGACGGGGACTTTGCCCTGAAATTCGGGAATGTCTCGTTGGAGCCGGAAACCGGGAGGGTCTTCATCGCCGGCAGGGAAGCCGAACTTCTGAAAAAGGAATTTTCCATACTTTCGTACTTCATGCACAGGCCGGAGCATCTTGTGGACAAGACGGTCCTGGCGGAGGCTATCTGGGGCGACCATATCGACCAGGCGGATGATTTCCAGTTTCTGTATGCCCAGATGAAGAATCTCAGGAAAAAACTGCATGATGCCGGAGCCGACGTCGAAATAAGGGCGATATACGGTTTCGGGTACAGGCTGACGAAGATACAGGACAAATGACGCGGTGACATGAAACTACTGATTAAGATAACATCGTGGCTGGCCGCAGCCTTTACGATACTGCTCGCCGTATGGGCGGTGTGTTTTTATTTTGCCACGATGGACGAAATCAATGACGAGACCGATGATTCCCTTATAGATTACTCGGACGGCCTTATCATCCGCAAACTCTCGGGAGTGGAGCTGCCGTCGGAGGACAACGGGACGAACAATACCTATTATATAAAAGAGGTGCCGGCGGAGTATGCCGTATCCCGGCCATGGATTGTTTTCGAATATCAGGAGGTATTCATTTCTTCCAAGTCTGAATTCGAGTCCGCCAGGGTGCTGTCCCGCATTTTCAAGGACAACAGCGACAGGTATTACGAACTGACCGTGGCGGTGCCTACCATAGAAAAGGAGGACATACAGCGGTCCATCCTGTGGTGGGTCATTGCCCTGTACATCATTCTGCTCCTCTCCGTACTGTGCATTTCCGTCTGGGTGGTCAGCTACAACATGCGTCCCCTGAAAGCCATGCTCAAATGGCTGGACGACTACAATCCGGGGAAAAAGATGCCTCCGGTCCCGTGCGATACGAATGTTACCGAGTTCCGCAGGATAGCCGAAACCATAGGCAACGCTGCGGAGCGCTTCGATGTCCAGCATCTCGAACAGAAACATTTCATAGGCAATGCTTCCCATGAACTCCAGACTCCTTTGGCAGCATGCAGCAACAGGATAGAGATGCTGCTCGACTCTCCCGCCCTGACTGAGGAACAGGCTGCGGAACTGGTCAAGGTCCATCGTGAACTCCAGGACCTTATCCGGCTGAACAGGACATTGCTCCTGCTCACTAAAATAGAAAACGGACAGTTCCCGGAGACCTCCCGCATTGATTTTGCGGTCATAGCCGATGATGCCGTGGAAATGTTCGGGGAAATATACCGTTCGAGGCAAATATCCGTGTCCAAACATACGGACGCGCCTTTCATATATGAAATGAATCCGCAGTTAGCCTCCATCCTGGTAAGGAATCTGCTGAAAAACGCTTTCGTCCACAGCGCTCCAGGCTCGGAGATAGCTGTATCCATGTCGTCAGGCGGCTTTTCCATTTCGAATCCGGGACAGTCTCCGCTCGAGGGCGACAGGATATTCACGCGCTTTTATCATTCGTCTTCATCGAAAGAAGGCTCTACCGGACTCGGCCTTGCCATAGCCGATTCCATTTGCCGCAGCTTCGGACTGACGCTGGCTTATTCATTTTCGAAGGGAAGTCATGTTTTTTCCGTAAAAATCGGGTAAAATGATGCGGATCCGGTGAAATTTCAAATTCATTTCAGAATCTCTCCCGACCTTTGCATCAGAAAAATTTGTTAACCCTTAAATTCGATTGAAATGAAAAAGATTTTATTTGTTCTCTCCGCAATGATGCTGACCGCAGGAATAGCATTCGCCGACAATGACAGGATTATCCCTTACGAGCAGCTCCCGGCCAAGGCCCAGAAATTCGTAGAGCAGTATTTCCCTTCCGAGAAGGTCTCGTATGTGAAAGAAGAAGCGGATTTCATGGAAGTTTCATATGAAGTGATGTTCGCACAGGGGTCCAAAGTGGAGTTTACCGGCAATGGCGAGTGGGTGGAAGTGGAATGCAGATATTCTACTCTCGATGATAAACTCGTCCCGGCCCAGATCAAGGATTATGTGACGAAGAATTTCCCGGATGCCAAATTCGTGAAGATAGAGAGGAAGTACCGTGGATACGAGGTGAAACTGACGAACAGGCTCGAACTTACGTTCGACGGCAATTTCAACCTTGTGGACATCGATGACTGAGCCTCTCAGGAGCAAGCCGCCCGTTTCCTGAATCTTACGGGAATGAGTGCGATGATGTAGCCTACCGCAGCGACACTCGCTGCGGTTATTATTATGTCCGTAGCGGAAAGAATCACCGGATAGGCCTGTACGATGAAGTTGCCCGGCATCTTGATGATTCCGAAATGCTGCTGGAGCAATGAAACCCCTATTCCTGCCGCTAATCCTCCGGCCAGCCCGAGCAGAGATATGAACCAGCCTTCGAGGACGAAGATCTGTCCTATCATTTTGTCTGAAGCTCCCATGCTTTTCAATATCCGGATATCGCCCTCCTTTTCGATGATAAGCATGGAGAGTGAGCCGAAGATGTTGAAAGCCACGATGACGACAATGAAAATCAGTATTGCGAAAATGGCCAGCTTTTCGTATTTCATCATTTTGTAAACGGCCTTGTTCTGTTCGAACCGGTCGGATACTGTAAAACCGTCGCCGAGCCGCTGCCTGATTCCGCTTATCAGTTCGCGCACCTCTCTTTTGCCGCATCCGTCCTTCACCCTTATCTCCACGCCGGACACCTCGTCGCCGTATTCCAGGAGTTCTTTCATCACGCTCATGGGAACGATGATGTATTTGTCGTCTATTTCGCTGTTGATGGCGAATATCCCGGACGGCCAAACGTTTACCGATTCTATCGAGGCCATCGGATTCGAGACCGAGAAGTTTCGTGACGTGGAGGGAAAATACAGCTCCATTGGTGTCAGGAAACGCGGGTTAATACCTAATCTGTAAGCTACCCCGCTGCCGACTACCGACAGGGGTACGTCTCCTCTGTGCAATGCGAATTCTCCTGTCCGTACATGGCTCCGGACAGGGGATTCTTCCTCATAGACCCAGTCCACTCCCTTTGCCGTGACCATGCCCTGCTTGCCGTCATAACTCAGAAAGATGTTTTCCGTCAGTACGCAGCACATGTTTTCGACGTTTTCCTGCGAATATATCCAGTCGTATGTCTCTCCTTCCGGAATAAAGGTTTTCCCTTCTGCCGGAGCAATGAGAATGTCGGGATCGAAGTCGCTCAGCATTTCCTTTACCAACGAATCGAAACCGTTGTATATTGACAATATGATAATCAGTGCAGCTGTGCCTATGGCCATGCCGATGACGCTGATTGCGGAAATAAGGTTTATAACATTATGGGATTTCCTTGCAAACAGGTATCTTCCGGCAAAGAACAGCGGCAGATTCATGGCTCGTCGGCATTTATTTCTTCAACAGTTCTTCTATGTGGGCGACATAGTCGAGAGAACTGTCCAGGAAAAAGGATATTTCAGGGATGATTCTGAGCTGTTTCCCCACCTTGTTGCCGAGTTCGCCCCTGAGCGCCCTTGAGTTTTCCTTCAGTATGCCCATTACCTTGTCTGCCTTTTCCGACGGGAAAATGCTTACGTAAATATATGCCACCGACAGGTCAGGGCTGACCCTGACTCCGCTGACCGTCACCAGCGCCCCGTCAAATGCCGTCATACCTTTGTTCTGTATGATTTCGGCGAAACTGCGCTGGAGTTCGCGGGATACTTTCTGTACTCTTGTCCCTTCCATGTCTCTCGTTTCTTTTTTACAATAACTGCGTCAGGCTTCGTTCCACGCATCCTCATTTCTTACAATAACTGCGTCAGACGGCCCTGATGATGAAGTAGTTCTTTTTGCCCTTCTGAGCCAGTATGTATTTGCCGTCGAGCAGCCTGCTTTCGTCGATCTGCTCATTGATGTCGGCCACCTTCTCCTTGTTTATGCTTACGCCTCCTGCCTGTATCATTTTCCTGCATTCGCCTTTGGACGGGAACACCTGGCTTTCCACAGCCAGCAGGTCGATCACGTTGAGCGGGAACTTCTCCCGCGGCACGTCAAACGTCGCAACCCCGTCGAATACCTGGAGAAAAGTCTTCTCATCGAGCCTTTTCAGCGCTTCCGAAGTCGCATTGCCGAACAGAATTCCGGATGCTTCCACAGCTTTCCCGTATTCATCTTCGCCGTGTACCATTACGGTTATTTCCCGTGCCAGCAGTTTCTGGAGTGTTCTCAGATGCGGGGCCTTGGCGTGCTCTTCCACCGCCGCGTCGATTTCCTCTTTGGAAAGCATGGTGAAGATTTTGATATATCGTGCGGCATCCTCATCGGACACGTTCAGCCAGAACTGATAGAACTGATAAGGCGAAGTCCTCTCCGGATCGAGCCAGATATTGCCTTTCTCGGTTTTCCCGAATTTTCCGCCGTCGGCTTTCTTGATAAGCGGGCAGGTGAGTGCATAGGCCTCTTTCCCGAGTTTCCTGCGGATAAGTTCCGTACCGGTGGTGATGTTTCCCCACTGGTCGCTGCCACCCATCTGCAGGGTGCATCCCATGTGTTCGTACAGATACAGGAAGTCGTAGCCCTGGAGCAGCTGGTATGTCAGCTCCGTAAAGGACATCCCTTCCCTGGACTCGGTGGACAGGCGTTTCTTGACCGAATCTTTGGCCATCATGTAGTTTACGGTGATGTGCTTGCCGATGTCTCGGGAAAAGTCGAGGAAAGAATACCCTTTCATCCAGTCGTAATTGTTGACTAACTCGGCCTTGTTCGGCGCGTCCGAATCGAAATCCAGGAATTTTGACAGCTGTTTTTTAATGCACGCCACATTGTGCGCGAGCGTATCTTCGTCCAGCAGGTTCCTTTCCTGCGATTTCATGGACGGGTCCCCGATCATCCCCGTTGCACCTCCGACGAGGGCGAAAGGCTTATGCCCGCAGTTCTGGAAATGCTTGAGAATCATGACACTTACTAAATGTCCGATATGGAGGGAATCCGCCGTGGGATCTATGCCTACATATGCGGCCGTAGGGCCTTCCATGAGTTTCTCTTCCGTCCCGGGCATGATATCCTGTATCATTCCTCTCCATCTCAGTTCCTCAACAAAATTTTTCATCGTCTTTCCGTATCAGTTTTGTTTGCGGCAAAAATAAGTAAAACCCGTGAGCGGGACAAATCTGCGGGAAGAAATTTCCGGCAAAAATAGTTTTTGTAATGAAAAAGTTTTATATTTGTAAGGATGAACGGAAAATGATGACACGCGGTTTACATATTTTGCGACTATCTCTTCTACAGAATCCCGGTTTTATGAGACTCTGCAGAGTGTCGTGATGTATTGTATGGCGTGGTGACCATGGACATATACAGACCTCCGGGAGTTTCTTTCCGGGGGTCTTTTTGTTGCTCCGGCATCATGGAATGGAATTACGAACTTAAAGACAATATTATGGATCAGAAACTTTACGTTTTCGACACTACATTGAGGGACGGAGAGCAGGTGCCCGGCTGTCAGCTCAACACGATCGAAAAAATCGAACTGGCGAAGCAGCTCGAAGCGATGAAGGTCGACATTATCGAATGCGGCTTTCCTATTTCAAGCCCCGGAGACTTCAAGTCCATCGTGGAAATATCCAAGATCGTGACCGAGTCTACTATCTGCGCCCTTTCGAGAGCCGTGGAAAAGGATATCGATGCGGCAGCCGATGCACTGCATTTTGCAAAGAGGAAAAGAATTCACACGGGCATAGGCACTTCGGACTACCATATCAAGTACAAGTTCAATTCGAACAGGGAGGAAATTCTCGAGCGGGCAGTGGCTGCGGTGAAATATGCCAGGAAATACGTGGATGACGTGGAGTTTTATGCGGAAGACGCAGGAAGGACTGAAAATGAATATCTTGCCCGTGTCGTTGAAGCTGTCATCAAGGCCGGAGCGACAGTCGTCAACATCCCCGACACGACAGGATATTGCCTTCCTGAAGAATACGGGGCGAAGATCAGATACCTTATGGAGAACGTCCCGAACATAGACAAGGCCATTATTTCGACGCACTGCCATAACGACCTCGGGATGGCTACGGCCAATACGATCGCAGGCATCATGAACGGCGCCCGCCAGGTCGAAGTGACCGTAAACGGAGTGGGCGAGCGTGCGGGCAATACCGCCATGGAGGAAGTCGTGATGGCCATCAAATGCCGGAAAGACATACCTGTCCACACCGATATCCTGACTAAGCATTTCCACAAGGTGTCCCATTCCGTTTCGACTCTGATGCGCATGCCGGTGCAGCCGAACAAGGCCATAGTGGGAAGGAATGCTTTCGCGCACTCATCAGGCATCCATCAGGACGGAGTGCTGAAGAACAGGGAGAGCTACGAAATCATAGATCCCGTGGACGTGGGTGTGAATGATTCCACCATAGAACTGACGGCAAGAAGCGGCAGGGCGGCCCTGAACCATCATTTCCAGCGGCTCGGCATCCATATGAACAAGGAGGAGCTCGACTCTGCCTATGACAAGTTCCTCAAGCTGGCAGACTGCAAGAAGGAAATCAACGATTCCGATCTTTATATTATCGCCGGCGTTACCCAGGACAAGCTGAAACAGCGCATGCATCTGAAATATCTGCAGGTGGTCTGCGGCAAGAACTCCATCCCGATGGCCACGGTCAAGCTCGTCATCGACGGGGAGGAATGCGTGGCGACCTCGAGCGGAAACGGGCCGGTGGATGCGGCGTTCCAGGCCGTCAAGTCCCTCGTTCACAGGAAAATCACCCTCGAGGAATATCTGGTGCAGGCTATTACCAGGGGCACTGATGATGTGGGACAGGTACACATCCAGATTGAAAACAAGGGCAATATCTATTATGGCTTTTCTGCCAATACCGATATCGTGACTGCATCGGTCGAGGCTTATGTAAACGCCATCTCGAAAATCATATGATGACAGCCGGGCTGCAATGTAACTAATCGATACGGAAAGTTATGGGAAAGACACTTTTTGACAAAATCTGGGAAAAACATGTGGTAAAGCACATCCCGGACGGTCCCGATGTCCTGTACATAGACCGCCATCTCGTTCACGAAGTCACTTCTCCTCAGGCGTTCAGCGCACTGAAAGCCAAGGGGCTCAAGGTATTCCGTCCTGAAAAGACATTCGCCACCTGCGACCACAACGTACCTACGCTCGGACAGGACAAGCCAATAGCCGATGAATCTTCACGCAGGGCAGTGGAGCAGCTTGCCGCAAATACCGCGGAGAACGGCATCACGTATTTCCCTCTCGGTGACCCCGGCAACGGCATCGTCCATGTCATAGGTCCTGAGCAGGGCATCGTGCTCTGCGGCCAGACTGTCGTATGCGGAGACAGCCATACGGCTACCCACGGAGCGTTCGGGAACATAGCTTTCGGCATCGGCACGAGCGAGGTGGAAATGGTGATGGCCACCCAGTGCCTGATGCAGAGCAAGCCGGGCCAGGTGCGTATCACGGTGAATGGCAGACTCGCTCCTGACGTTACTCCGAAGGACGTGATACTGTATATCATATCCAAGCTCGGCACGGACGGCTGTACCGGGTGTTTTGTGGAATATGCCGGCGAGGTTTTTTCGGACATGAGCATGGAGGGGCGCATGACGGTGTGCAACATGAGCATAGAGATGGGTGCAAAAGGCGGGATGGTGGCCCCGGACGAGACGACCTTCGAGTATGTCGCAGGCCGCCGCTTTGCCCCTTCCGGAAAGGAACTGGAAGAAAAAATCGCTTGCTGGAAGACGCTGAAGACCGATGCTGACGCAATATTCGACAAGGAATATGTTTTCGATGCGGCCGACATACGGCCAATGGTGACGTACGGGACAAACCCGGGCATGGGTGTGGCCGTAGACGGCACAATCCCTGATTCCGCAGCCGGATGCGATGCTGCGACTTTCGACAAGGCGTTGTCTTACATGGGATTCCGCAAGGGCGAGCCGATGACCGGAAAACCGGTGGACTATGTTTTCGTGGGCTCTTGCACCAACGGCAGAATCGAGGATTTCAGGGCGTTTGCCAAAGCTGTCGGCGGCCGCAGGAAAGCCGAGGGTGTCACCGTATGGCTTGTTCCGGGGTCCAAGGAAGTCGAGAGAAAAATAGAGGAGGAGGGAATAGGGGATGCCCTGAGGGCTGCCGGATTCCAGATCCGCCAGCCGGGATGTTCCGCATGCCTGGCGATGAATGCCGACAAGATTCCGGCCGGGAAATATGCAGTGTCCACATCGAACAGGAATTTCGAAGGACGCCAGGGATATGGCGCCAGAACTATACTTGCCGGTCCGTTAGTGGCTGCCGAGGCTGCCGTCACGGGCCGCATCGGAATCGGAAAACAATAACAATCATGGATAAAATTGACATAATAGAGTCCACAGCGGTTTTAGTCCCTGTCGACAATATCGATACCGACCAGATAATCCCCGCACGTTTTCTCAAGACCACAAGCAGGGAAGGTTTCGGCGAAAAACTGTTTTACGACTGGCGTTACGATGCGGACGGGACGCCGTCCCGTGAAAACCCTCTTGCCGGACAGAAGGGGGTTATCCTCGTGGCGGGAAACAATTTCGGCTGCGGCTCCAGCCGCGAGCATGCGGCCTGGGCATTGCATGATGCAGGTTTCAAGGCGGTGGTATCTTCTTCGTTTGCCGATATTTTCAGAAACAACGCATTGAACAATTGCCTGCTTCCGGTAAAGGTGTCCGAGGCATATCTTGAGAAGCTGACCGCGGTGCTGAAGGAGGAGCCGGGTACCGTCATCAGGATAGACCTTGCCGCCCAGACCATTTCGGCGCCGGGTGCCGGTGAGGAAAAGTTCGGAATCAACGGGTATAAGAAAGAGTGTCTGATGAAAGGCTATTCCGACATCGATTATCTGCTTGCCGACAGGGCTTCCATAATAGAGTATGAAGCCCGTACGGAGGGGGTTGCCGGGCATTGACATCCCGGTCGGGATGACAATGGAGCGGATTCTGCCCGTGATAATATGAAGATAAATTTTCGGATAAATAAAAAGGAAACAAGAGATGAAAAAAACGATAGCAGTATTGCCTGGCGACGGCATAGGTCCCGAAATCATATCGCAGGCCGTTAAGGTGCTGGACGCTGTCGCTGAAAAATATTCCCATACTTTCGAATACAGGTATGCGGACGTGGGGGCATGTGCCATAGACAAGACGGGCAACCCGTATCCTGACGCCACGCATGAAATCTGCATGACTTCCGATTCTGTACTGTTCGGAGCCATCGGAGATCCCCGGTACGACAACAATCCGGCGGCAAAGGTACGCCCGGAGCAGGGATTGCTGAAAATGCGCAAGTCCTTGGGTCTTTATGCGAATATCCGCCCGGTAAAACCGTATCCGTCCCTGCTTTCGGCATCGCCGTTGAAAGACTCCATCGTGGACGGTGCGGATTTCATCGTGGTCAGGGAGCTTACTGGAGGCATGTATTTCGGCGAGCCTCGCGGCCGCAATGAAGCCGGAGACAAGGCATTCGACACATGCGTATATTCCAGGACGGAAATAGAAAGGGTGACCGACGTGGCATTCGCCTATGCAGCCAGACGGAAAGGCCGCGTGACACTTGTGGACAAGGCCAATGTACTGGCTACTTCCCGCCTGTGGAGGGAAACCGTCAGTGAAGTGCACGCCGCGAAATATCCTGACATGCAGCTGGATTTCCTGTTTGTGGACAATGCTGCCATGAAGATGGTGTCCAACCCGCGCGACTTCGACGTCATCCTGACTGAAAACATGTTCGGAGACATCCTCAGCGACCTTGCCGGAGTGATCAACGGCTCCATCGGACTGCTCCCGTCGGCATCGACAGGTGCGAACAAGAGCCTGTACGAGCCTATTCACGGCTCATTCCCGCAGGCTGCCGGCAAGAATATCGCGAATCCGGTAGCTACCATCCTGTCTGCCGCCATGATGCTGGAAGACGCATTCGGCGCCGTAGAGGAGGGCGCGGCAGTCCGGAAGGCTTGCGAGCAGGCCATAGAGGCTGGTGCGTGCACCCCGGACATTGTGCCGGGCAGCAGGTACGGCACATCCGAAACCGGAGACTTCATAGCCGGACGCATCCTTTCCGCATAGCCGGCTACCGTGCCCCGTACAGGCAGAACGTTATAAAAAAGAAAAAAGATGTTAGTTTTTTGGAATTTTATTTTTAACTTTGACAGTTGAGAATAAAAGATTCCTTTGCGGTATGGCAATCGATAGAAACATATCCATTATTCTATCTTCTCTATTGGTGGTGGTCGCCGTGGTCATTTCCATTATTATTGTCATGCCGTAGATTAAAGGAATCCAGGTATATATTTATGCGCTTGCCTGCGACCGGATTCCGCGGGCAAGCGCTTTTTTGCAGACAGTTTGATTGCCAGCCGCCGGCTGGAATATTTTATTGCCGGACATCCGGCACCGAAATACGTAAGTTATGGAACTCAGAAGCAAGAAAAGCACTACAGGCAGGAAAATGGCCGGAGCAAGAGGGCTTTGGCGGGCCAACGGAATGAAAGACAGTCAGATAGGAAAACCTGTCATCGCGATAGTCAATTCTTTCACCCAGTTCGTCCCCGGGCATGTGCATCTGCATGAAATCGGACAGGAAATCAAAAGGAAAATCGAGGAATCAGGCTGCTTCGCCGCGGAATTCGATACGATAGCCATCGACGACGGCATCGCAATGGGGCACGACGGCATGCTCTACTCTCTCCCGTCAAGGGATCTGATAGCGGACAGCATAGAGTACATGTGCAATGCGCATTGCGCCGACGCGATGATATGCATTTCGAACTGCGACAAGGTCACGCCCGGAATGCTGATGGCGGCCATGAGGCTGAACATCCCTGCCGTATTCGTATCCGGAGGCCCTATGGAGGCCGGACGTGTGAACGGGAAGGATTATGACCTGATAGATATCATGGTAAAGGGGGCTGACGAGTCGGTATCCGATGAAGAACTGGCCGCGTTGGAAAGAATGGGGTGTCCGACATGCGGATGCTGTTCCGGCATGTTTACCGCCAATTCGATGAACTGCCTTTCAGAGGCTTTGGGAATGGCTCCTGTGGGAAACGGGACATTGCTTGCCACCCACGCTGAACGGAAGGCTCTTTTCATGCTCGGAGCGGAACTCATAGTCAGGAATACCAAGGCGTATTATTATGACGGGGACGAGTCCGTGCTTCCGCGTTCGATAGCCACCAGGTCCGCCTTCATGAACGCCATGTCTCTCGACATAGCGATGGGTGGCTCCACCAATACGGTCCTGCATCTCCTGGCCATAGCCAACGAGTCCGGAGTGGATTTCAGGATGAAGGACATAGACGAACTGTCGAGGAGGATTCCGGTGCTGTGCAAGGTAGCTCCGAATTGCAGTTACCACATCCAGGACGTGAACAGGGCCGGGGGAGTAATGGGTATCCTCGGTGAACTCGACAGGGGAGGATTCCTCGATACGTCAGTGTCCCGGGTGGACTATGGGACCCTTGCGGAAGCCATTTCGGAAAACGATATCATGAGGCCGACCGCAAAACCGTCCTCGAAGAAGAAATATCTTGCTGCCCCGTCGTGGGAAAGGACGGTGAAACTCGGCGAATGCACGGACATTTATCCTGAACTGGATACCGACCGCGCGTCTGGCTGCATAAGGGATGTGGCCCATGCATATTCTGCTGACGGCGGCCTTGCCGTGCTGTACGGGAATATTGCCGCGGACGGCTGCATCGTCAAGACGGCCGGAGTAGACGAAAGTATTCTGAAATTCAGCGGCCCGGCAAAAGTGTTCGAGTCTCAGGAAGAAGCCTGCGAGGGCATCCTCGGCGGCGCGGTGAAGTCCGGCGATGTGGTCGTGATTTCGTATGAAGGTCCGAAAGGCGGTCCCGGAATGCAGGAAATGCTTTATCCGACATCCTATATCAAGAGCCGGCACCTCGGCAAGGAGTGCGCCCTGATAACGGACGGCCGTTTCAGCGGAGGCACGTCGGGACTTTCCATAGGACATATTTCTCCGGAAGCCGCTTCCGGAGGCAATGTGGCCCTGCTTCGTGACGGAGACATCATTTCCATCGATATAAAATCCCGCTCCATAAATGCGGAAGTTTCCGATGAGGAATTTGCGGCAAGAAGGGAGGAGGAAATGAAAAGAGGTGCTGCGGCATTCACTCCGCATTCACGCTGCAGGACAGTATCCAAGGCACTGAAGGCATATTCCGCCCTTGTCTCGTCCGCTGACAAAGGAGCTGTCCGGCTTGTGGACTGAGACGGAAAAATAAAACGAACATGACACGATATGAATAACGGAAATGAAAAGATATCCGGCTCGGAAGCATTGATCCGGGCCTTGATTCAGGAAGGCGTTGACACGATATTCGGTTATCCGGGAGGAGCCATAATGCCGGTTTACGACGCCTTGTTCGATCATCTCGACAAGATCAGGCATATACTCGTGCGTCATGAGCAGGGAGCTACCCATGCTGCCGAAGGATATGCGAGGGCTTCCGGCAAAACGGGGGTCTGCATGGTGACGGGAGGGCCTGGTGCTACCAATACCCTTACCGGTATTGCGGATGCCATGCTCGACAGTACTCCGATAGTGGTGCTGGCCGGGCAGATAGCCACCGAGTTCATCGGTACGGACGCTTTCCAGGAAGTGGATTTCACGTGCGTCACGCAGCCTATCTGCAAGTGGAGCTATCAGATAAGTTCTCCCGAGGAAATCACATGGGCGGTGGCGAGGGCGTTTTTCATAGCGCGCAGCGGCCGGCCCGGGCCCGTGGTGCTGAGCATAGCCAAGAATGCGCAGGTGGGTTTGACGGCATACGTGCCTCAGAAAGTGAATTATATCCGAAGCTACGACGATGACCCCGAGATAGACATGTCCAGGATAGAGGAGGCTGCCGCTGCGATAAATTCGGCGAAAAAGCCTTTCGTACTGGCAGGACAGGGTATCGAGCTCGGCAATGCCCAGGATGAATTCAGGGCCTTTGTCGAAAAGGGAGACCTTCCGTTCGGCTGTACGCTGCTCGGACTTTCGGTCCTGCCGTCGTCGCATCCGCTGAACATGGGGATGCTCGGCATGCACGGCAATTATTGCAACAACGTGAAAACGAACGAGTGCGATGTCCTGGTTGCTGTCGGAATGCGTTTCGACGACAGGGTGACCGGCAATCTCGAGACTTACGCCCGGCAGGCGAAAGTCATCCATTTGGACATAGATCCGGCGGAGATAGGGAAAAACGTGCCTGTGGATATCCCGGTGCTCGGAAACTGCAGGAAGACTCTGGCTCTGCTCACGGAAAGGCTGTCGCGCGCCGACAGGTCTGAATGGAAGGACAGTTTCGAAGCATACCGGAGAGAGGAGTATGAAAAGGTCATACGCAAGGAGCTGTATCCCGGGTCAGGGCCGTTGAATATGGGAGAGGTCGTAAATGCCGTGAGCGAGGCTGTCGGGCACAATGCCATATTGGTGACGGATGTGGGCCAGAATCAGATGATGGCTGCGCGTTATTTCAAGTTTACCTCCATGCGCAGCATCCTTACGTCCGGAGGAATGGGGACCATGGGATATTGCATACCGGCGGCTGTAGGGGCATGCGTGGCGCGTCCGGACAGGACTGTGTGCGCATTTACCGGAGACGGAGGCTTGCAGATGACCGTGCAGGAGTTCGGGACCATCATGGAGCAGAAGCTGCCGGTGAAACTTATATTGCTGAACAACAGCTATCTCGGCAACGTTCGCCAGTGGCAGCAGCTGTTCTTCAACAGGCGTTATGCGTTTACCCATCTTGAAAATCCTGATTTCCAGATGGTGGCGTCCGCCTACGGGATTCCTTCGCGCCGCGTGACCGAACGGCCCGGACTGAAAGATGCCATCAGGGAAATGCTGGAGACCGACGGCCCGTTCCTTCTCGAAGCCTGTGTCGCGGAGGAGGGGAACGTGATGCCGATGACGCCTCCGGGGCAGTCGATAGACAATATGTTGATGGAATGTTGAGGACTTGATTATGGAAGATACTGTTTTATACACGATAATAGTGCATTCCGAGAATTTTTCCGGAATACTGAACCAGATAGCCGCAGTCTTTACCCGGCTTCAGGTCAATATCGAAAGCCTGAATGTCTCGGCTTCGTCGATGAAGAACGTACACAAGTTTACCATCAGCTGCAAGACCACGCCTAAGAACATGGACAAGATTTTGGGGCAGATAAACAAGAAGATGGACGTGATAAATGCGTCGTGCTACACGGATGACGAGATTTTCCAGAGCGAGATAGCCATGTTCAAGATTTCCACGGACGAGTTCAAGAACAGCGATGACACGAGCCGTCTCCTGCGGGGGTACAACACTCATATTGTGGAGGTGACTCCCGATTTCATAGTTGTGGAGCTGGCAGGCTCGAGCGAGGCCATCAATTCTCTCTACAGGGAACTGACGCGGATAGGCTGCGCCGTAAAGCAGTTCGTGCGTTCCGGAAAGGTGGCTGTGACGGCTTCTCCTCTCGAGAAAGTGAGCGATCTGCTTGCAAAAAGAGCCGAAAGATATAAGGACAGATTGCAATAATTGCTAATTTAGCAGAATTTCAAGGCCGGATGCCGGCCATGGTGAAGGATATATTTTATAAATTCGTCCGTCGGACGAGCAAATGTAAAACGAATTATGGCAAAAATGAATTTCGGCGGGGTAGAAGAAAACGTAGTGACCCGCTCAGAATTTCCGCTTGAAAAAGCGAGGGAAGTATTGAAAAACGAGACTATTGCAGTTTTGGGTTATGGTGTCCAGGGTCCCGGACAATCCCTTAACCTGAAAGATAACGGCTTCAATGTAATCGTCGGGCAGAGGAAAGGCTCCAGGAGCTGGGACAAGGCTGTCGAGGACGGATGGGTGCCGGGAGAAACGTTGTTCGACATTGAGGAAGCCTGCGAAAAGGCTACGATTATCGAGTACCTGCTTTCGGATGCGGGCCAGATTTCCGTATGGCCGACTGTAAAAAAGCATCTGACTGCCGGCAAGGCCCTGTATTTCTCTCACGGTTTCGGCATCACGTACAATGACAAGACAGGTATCGTGCCTCCTGCCGACGTGGATGTGATATTGGTGGCTCCAAAAGGCTCGGGAACATCGCTCCGCCGTCTTTTCCTGCAGGGCAAGGGTATCAATTCCTCTTATGCCATTTATCAGGATGCCACTGGAAAGGCTTACGAAAGGGTGATTGCACTCGGTGTAGGTGTCGGCTCCGGATATCTGTTCGAAACTACGTTCAAGCGTGAGGTATATTCCGACCTGACAGGTGAAAGAGGTACTCTCATGGGTGCTATCCAGGGTATCTTTGCCGCACAGTATCAGGTGCTCAGGGAGAACGGGCATACCCCTTCCGAGGCATTCAACGAAACGGTGGAGGAACTCAGCCAGAGCCTCATGCCTCTCATTGCCGAGAACGGAATGGACTGGATGTATGCGAACTGCTCCACTACGGCACAGCGCGGTGCCCTCGATTGGTGGAAGAAATTCCGTGATGCGACCCTGCCGGTATTCAAGGACCTTTATGAGAGCGTGAAGACAGGAAACGAGGCTCAGATTTCCATCGATGCCAACAGTCGTCCGGACTATCGCGAAAAGCTGAATGCGGAACTCAAGGAACTGCATGACAGCGAGATCTGGCGTACCGGAGAAACTGTAAGGGCACTCCGTCCAGAGCGTTCGAAGTAATTGGAAAAGATTTATAAGGACCCGGAGATCGGTCCGATAGTATTGGTAAAAAGCGCCGCCTGCAGGAGGGTTTCCATCAGGGTGCATCCTGCGGACGGCGTCAGAGTCATTATCCCGAGGTCTTTGTCTTACGACGAAGGCCTCAGGTTTTTCATACTCAAACGGGACTGGGTCATCGGTACGGCCGCGAGACAGAAAAGGAAAATTTCCGACGCGCTCGCTTCGGGAAAGGCAGTGGGCCTGCTCGGGAACGGGGCTGTGGTGCGGTCTCTCATGTCTGAAA